>JBKPHE010000183.1:0-4595 GCA_046744485.1 Actinomycetota bacterium
CCGTGACCTGCAGCCGTATGTCGGCAAGTCGCTCGAGGCCAAGATCATCGAGCTCGACAAGAACCGCAACAACGTGGTGTTGTCCCGCCGGGCCTGGCTCGAGGAGACGCAGCGCGAGCAGCGCGAGGACTTCCTCGCCAATCTGAAGCCCGGCGAGGTGCGCAAGGGCGTCGTGTCGAGCGTCGTGAACTTCGGCGCCTTCGTCGACCTCGGTGGCATGGACGGCCTCATCCACGTATCCGAGCTGTCGTGGAAGCACGTCGACCACCCCGGCTCCGTCGTGTCCGTGGGCGACGAGGTCGAAGTGCAGGTGCTCGACGTCGACCTGTCCCGCGAGCGCATCAGCCTCTCGCTCAAGGCCACCCAGCAGGACCCGTGGCAGGAGTTCGCCACCAGCCACCGCGTCGGCGAGCTGGTCTACGGCCGGGTCACCAAGCTGGTGCCCTTCGGTGCCTTCGTGCAGGTGGGCGACGGCATCGAGGGCCTGGTGCACATCTCCGAGATGTCCGCGCACCACGTCGACCTGCCCGAGCAGGTGGTCACCCCCGGCGAGGAGCTGTGGGTCAAGATCATCGACCTCGACCTCCAGCGGCGTCGCATCAGCCTGTCGATCAAGCAGGCCGCCGAGGGTGGCGTCGTGGCCGCCGAGTACCAGGAGCACTTCGGCGAGCACGCGTACGACGATCAGGGCAACTACATCGGCCCCTCCGTCGAGCACTCGCCGGAGACCGACGAGGCCTGGGCCGAGTACTACGAGCAGAGCCCCGAGGCAGCCGCGGCTGCCGCCGCCGCCCGGGCCGGTGCGGACGTCGCCGAAACCGAACCCGTCGAATCCGAACCCTCCGACTCCGCCCAGCCCGAGCCCGCCCAGCCCGAGCCCGCCCAGCCCGAGCCCGCCCAGCCCGAGCCCGCCCAGCCGGCCGCCGACGAGGGCGAGGCCGAGACACCCCAGACCTGACCCGCCGGTTAACGTCCGCCACCGTGCTGGTCGTAGGGCTCACCGGGGGCATCGGGACCGGGAAGTCGACGGTGTCGGCGCTGCTGGCGGCCAAGGGGGCGGTGGTCGTCGACGCCGACGCCGTGGTCCGGGACCAGCAGCGCCCCGGCACGCCGGTGTTCGACGCGATGGTCGAGCGGTTCGGACCGGGGATCGTCGCCGCGGACGGCACACTCGATCGGGCCGCCGTCGCCGAGATCGTGTTCGCCGACCCGCAGGCGCTGGAAGACCTCAACGCCATCGTCCACCCGGCGGTGGGAGCCGCGATCGCCCGGCGGATGGGTGAGCTCTCGGACACTGATGCCGTCGTGGTCCTCGACGTGCCTCTCCTGGTGGAGGCGACCCGGGGATATCCGCTGGCGGGACTGATCGTCGTCGACGTCGACCCCGACATCGCCGTGGAGCGGCTGGCCATGCAACGCGGCATCCGCGAGGAGGACGCCCGGTCCCGCATGTCACGGCAGGCGAGCAGGGAGGAGCGCCGGGCGCGCGCCGACGTCGTGATCGACAACCGCGGCACGCTCGGCGACCTCGCCCGCCAGGTCGACGCGATCTGGGACTGGATCGAGCGCCTCCGGGCCGGGGCCGCCTGACCCCCCGACTCGCGGTCGGCGCCGCCCGAAGCGCTCCGGCCCCGGTCCGGCCGGCGCCACAGCCGTTCGCTCGCCGATCTCCGGCGCGACACCGCGGACTCACTGGCTGTTCACGATCGCTCGTTACCTTGCGCGGCGATGTCTGACTGGACGGCTTGCCTCGCCGGACGGACGCTCTACGAGTGGCGGCGCTCGCTGTCTCCCGACGTGGCGGCCGGTCGCCGTCAGGACCTGCGGGCGCTGATCGGCGAGGCCGACCTGCCCGACCGCGTGGAGCTGGTGTGGCACGGCATCAACGACCACGCCAACCTGCGTCACTTCCTGGCCTCGCCGGTGCGCTGGGGCGAGTGTGACGTCCGGCGCGACCCGCAGGGACGGCTGGCACTCCGCCACGACGCATACGGGGCCCCGGTTGCGCACGCGCTCGGCGGTCAGCCGGCGCGACCGCTCATGGCCGACGAGTTCCTTCGTTCGGCCCTCGCCGGGGGCAAGGGCGTCAAGCTCGACATCAAGGAGCCCGACATCGCCGACGAGCTCCTGGAACTGGTGGGTCGCAGCGGCGTCGCCGGCCGTGACCTGTGGTTCAACGGGCGCGTCGACGTGCTCGGGAGGGATGCGTTCCGGCGCCTGCGACGGGCATGGCCGGCCGCCATCGTGCAGACCCCGATCGACAGGCTCGCTCCGGTGATCGTGTCGGCACCCGAGCGGGCCTGGGCCGCGCTCGGCGAGCTGGCGGCATGGGGCATCGACCGGTTCTCGCTCGCCTGGGACACCAGCCCCATCGCGGTGCTGCTCGACCAGCTCGACCAATGGGGCCACGAGGTCAACCTCTACGCCGTCGAGAACCTCGACGAGTTCCTGCGCGCCGTGATGCTGTTGCCTCGTTCGGTGACGGCCGACTTCAACTTCCCCGAGTGGCACTACTTCGGCCGGGGCGCCGGCCGCGACGGCCGCTACCACCGCTACCACGTCGACCCGGCACCCGCGGCCGCCGACGTCGCCTGAACGCGCCCGGGAGCGGGGGCTGCGTCCTACGCGGTCAGCCGGAGCCGATGGAGCCAGGCCCGGGCGCGGGCGAGCACCGTGGGTCGGGCGCGGGACTCGCCGGCGGGGCCGGCCGGTGGCGGGGTCGTGGCCGCGTCGGCGAGACCGTCGATCAGCACCCGGGCCAGCTCTCCGGCGGCGGCCACCGGCACCCGGACCGCGCCGGTGCACACCTCGTCGCGCCACGTGCTCACCACGAAGGCCCGCCGCTCGGCGTGCCAGGTCGTGCGCAGGTAGCTGCCATCACCGCGCGCGTCTTCGATCAAGACGCGTCGCCCGAACGTGGTTGCATCCCCCATGCCCCGAGTGTGCATGGGCACCGGCCCGCTGTCGAGCGGGTGCCGGGTCGGCGCGCCGGCCGTCGCGCCCACGGGTACGCGCCGCACCGCTCGGGGGTAGCCCACCGCGTACCCCGACCGCTACGGCCGGGACCGGTCCGCCTACCGGCTCGGGAAGCGACAGCTTCCTCCCGGGCGGGTGCCGGACCGCTCCCGCGCCACATCCCATGCTCGGCCATCCTCAGCGACCGGTCGTTGTCAGACGACACAGTTCGCGTGTGCCCGGGGTCACACACCGGGGTGGACGGATCAGCCGGCGAAGCTGCGCAAGCCGTCGGCGTCGAGGATGCTGACGGACCGACGCCCGGTGGTGACCAGCCCCCGGCGGCGCAGCTCGGCCATGC
Organism: Actinomycetota bacterium; assembly: GCA_046744485.1. Taxonomy (GTDB): domain Bacteria; phylum Actinomycetota; class Acidimicrobiia; order Acidimicrobiales; family VFJN01; genus DASQUK01. The sequence goes on from JBKPHE010000183.1 coordinate 3,317, forward strand.
CCCGTGCCACCGACTCCCGCGAGGCACCGATGAGCCCAGACAGCTCGTGCTGCGACAGCGCCAGCCCGAGCTGCACGCCTCCGGCGCCGCCGTCGCGCCGTCCCCCGTGGGCTGCCCCGTCGGCGGCGGTCTCGTCGGCGGCCTCCACGAGCACGCGGGCCAGCCGGCGGGTGGCGTCGTATGGCCCGAACTCCGTCCGGCGGCGGTCGGCGCCCCGCAGCCGGCCGATGACCAGCCGCAGCAGCGCCAGGGTCGCGCGTGGGCGCGCCTCGAGGAACGCCTGCAGCTCACGGGCGGCGATGACCCGGCAGCGCACCGGCTCGAGGGCGACCACGCTGGCCGAGCGGCGACCACCCGGATCGAGGGCACCCATCTCGCCGATGAGGTCACCCGGGCCGCGCACGCACAACGTGACCTCGTTGCCTTCGCGCGTGCCGGTGAACACCCGCACCCGTCCCTCGAGGACGAGGTACGTGATGTCGTTCTGGTCGCCCTCCAGGATCATCCGCTCGCCCCGCCGGTAGGACCGGGCGTGCCCGATCTTCCCGAGCGCCGTCCGTTCATCGGCCGCGAGTGAGCCCAAAAAGCTGCCAACCGCAGGAAGCTCCGCCACGGACCCGCAGGTTAACCGCCCTGACCAGGGCGTCTCTGCATTTCCACGAGGTCGGCCGCGCCGGCGGCCAACCGCGTGTGTCACACCCCACCGGTAGATTCCAACAGCGATGGCCCCGCGCACGTCACCGTTCCGCATGGTGTCCGAGTTCGCCCCGGCCGGCGACCAGCCGGCCGCGGTCGCCGCGCTCAGCGAGGGCATCACCAACGGCGAGCGCTACCAGACCCTCCTCGGCATCACCGGCTCCGGCAAGAGCGCCACCATCGCCTGGACCATCGAACAGGTCCAGAAGCCCACCCTGGTCATCGCGCCCAACAAGTCCTTGGCGGCCCAGCTCGCCAACGAGTTCCGTGAGTTCTTCCCCGACAACCGGGTCGAGTACTTCGTCAGCTACTACGACTACTACCAACCCGAGGCCTACATCGCCTCGACCGACACCTACATCGAGAAGGACTCGTCGATCAACGACGAGATCGACCGGCTGCGACACTCGGCCACGGCCGCCCTGCTCACCCGGCGCGACGTCATCGTCGTCGCCTCCGTGTCGTGCATCTACGGCCTGGGCTCGCCCGAGGAGTACCGCGAGAACGTGCTGTTCCACCTGGTCGGCGACCGCATCGACCAGCGCGAGTTCCTCCGCAAGCTCGTCGACATGCACTACGACCG
>JBKPHE010000140.1:0-29306 GCA_046744485.1 Actinomycetota bacterium
TCGCGGGCAATCCGGGCGAGAGCGTCACCGGCGGCGATCCTGGCGAAGATCTCGCGAACGACGGCGGCCGGCGAGTCCTCGACGGCTTCGTTGTCGCCGTTGACCTCATTGGGCTCTTGGCGGATCAGTTCACGGGTGACCGGGTTGAAGATTCGGTGATACCCGAAGGGCGCATATCCGCTCGGCCGGCCCTTCGCAGCCGATGACTTCTGGCCACGGACGACGTTCTTGGCCAGCTCGTAAGAGAACCGCTCACTGAACTGCGACGTGATGCCGAGCATCATCCAGTCGTCGTAGTTATTGGGGTCGTGCAGTCTGCCGTTGACCGACAACGCCACCTGGTGCTCGAGGAACAGGTCGCGTATCTCGGTGAACACGCGTAGGTCACGGTTGGACCGGTCGATCGCCCACACCCACACGACGTCGACCTCGCCAGCCTCGACGAGGTTAAGCATCCGGTCGAACTCTGGCCGTGCCTCGCGTCCGCGTCCCTTCGCTCCCAGCGGTGATGCTGACAGCCCAGCGTCTCGGAAGGTCTCGACGAGCCGCACGCCCGTCCGGTCGGCCCAGGCCTTGCCGTCGCGTTCCTGGTCGTCGACGGACTTCTCGTCGACTGCCTTGTCACCGCTGCGCCGTTGGATGTGAGACACCCTGCAGTACAGGGCTGCCCTCAGGCCGGGTAGGTCGGTGAAGTCCTTAGGAGGTTGTCGTCGTCGTGCCATGGGGTCGCTGCCTTCCGCTTGCCGCCACTGCGGCATCAACCCCGCTGTATAGCAACCTGCGACGCTTTGGCGTACCGAAGCGCCAGCCGGCCAGCGCCGGCCTGGCCGCGGTGCTCGGGCTGTAATCCCCCGCACCCCCGGCACGAGCCCCTGCTGTCTACCCCGGCGGGAGGCCCAGGACGCGCGCCGCCACCCGTTCCTGCTCCGTGAGGGCATTGACCGTGGCGGTCTCGGCCAGGGCCGCCAGCCACTGTGCCGACCACGCGCCGCTCGGCCACGGGAAAGGCCCGCCCAAAGCGAGATCGAGGCCGTCGCTGCCCAGCGCTTCGGTTCCGGCGAGGTACACCCTCTGGCACAGCTCCTGGGTGGCGAGCGGCAGCATCGTCAGTTCGGGCGCCGGGCGGCCCGACGCCTCCTTGGCGAACGCCCGGTACGCCAGCGCCCGCGCGCTGTCGCAGTCGACGCGCAGCGCCGCCACCGTGTCGCGGAAAACCGGGTCCTGCGCCAGGCCCCGTGCCTGGCTGGCGGCCACCAGCGCTTCGAGCGCTCGCTGCGCATCCAGCAAGCGGGTGGTCCATCGGGCCGTGCGCTCGTGTGCCCTCGCCGCCTCCAGGACGGCGGCCCCGCCGGCGGCGTTGACGACGGCGTCGGCGCCCAGCACCACCTCGTCGAAGATGAGCTCGTCGGGGTCGTGCGCGGCGTCGGTCACCTCGGGGCGGAGCGGGCGCACGACACCCGTCGCCCGGAGGTCGACCACCAGCACGGCCAGGTCCTCGCGACCGCCTCGGATCCGGCCCGCGACCTGTGCCGCGCACAGGCACCAGTCGGCGTGTTGGGCACCCGGCGGCGCCGGTTCCCGGCCGCTCACCACGAGCTCGCCGTCGCGTTGGGTGAGCTGGAAGCCGGGGCGGACCGCCTCTCCGGGAAGCACGCCCTCGTGGCTCACGGCCAGGCACCAGGTGATGTCGCCCCACAAGGTGGGCAGCGTCCAGCGCTCCCGCTGCTCGTCGGTCCCGTGCTCGACGAGCACCGGCGCGCAGACGTCGAGGCCCTGCGGGTTGAGCGACCGGGGGACGTGCCGGCGCGACATCTCCTCCAGGTAGATCAGGTGCTCCACCGGCCCGGCGCTCCGGCCCCCGAGCCCGGCCGGCCAGCGGGGCACCAGCCATCCGGCGTCGAACAGGGTCCGCTGCCATTCCCGGGCCCAGTCGGGCAGGTGCCCGCTCGACAGGGACGGATCGATGGCGCGCGCTCCCGGCGGCAGGTGCTCGTCGAGCCAGGCCTCGAGCTCCGCCCGGAACCTCGCTGTCCCTCGGTTGTCGCCCAGACGCATCCTTGCTCCCCGCACCTGCTACCAGGGAGCGGTTGCTCGGCCCCCGGGGCGCTCCCCGCCGACGAAGCTAGTGCCCCGGCTGGTGGCCGCGCCCCTGGGACCTGAGCGGATAGGCACGTCCCTGCTGGCTTGCGGTGGTCAGGGCTTCCGGGAGGCCCAGCTGTTGAGCTGCGACCCAGCAGCAAATTCCCACGCGGTGTGCGCTCGGGAGCGCCCCATCCGCTGGGCCTTAGCCCCGGCCTTCGCTGTCGGCGCGGAGCAGTCGGGCGAGCTCCTCGGCCACCGCCTCCAGCAGCTCGGGGCGGATGGTGGCGATGATCCGCTCGGCGACCGTGGCGGCGATCGCCTGCGCGATCTGGCGCTCGAGCCCGTCGAACGCGTCCCGGGCTATCGCGGCGTCGATCGGGTCGAGGGTGGTGCTGTCCTCGGCGCCCATGGTGGCGGCCTGGCCGAGCGCCTGTGCGAGGTCTACCACGACCGCGCCGGCCGGCTCGTCGTCGTCGACAACCGACAGGTTCACCACGACGCCGCTCGGCTCGTCGTCGTCCCGGCCGGCCAGGTCCACGACGACGCCGTTCCCCCGATGCCCCTCGGCCTCCTCATGCTCCTCGGGCTCATCGGTCTCGGGAGCCGGGGCCTCGGGCTGGTCCGCCGTCAGACCCAGCACTTCCGGCAGCGGTTCGGCGTGCACGATCGCCAGCCGGCTGGTACAGCGGGTGAGGGCGACGAACAGCGATCGCAGCCCGTGCTCGGCCTCGGCGACGATCTGGGCCGGTTCGACCACCACCACGCAGTCGAACTCCAGGCCCTTGACCTCGTCCGCCCCCAACACCACCACCGGCGACGTCGCCGCCCGGAGCTCGGGCGACCACGCCAACCCATCGGCATCGAGGCCGTGGGCCAGCTCCGCCCGCACGGCCGCCGGGCAGACGACGCCGATGAGGCCGGTGCCCAGCAGGTCGCGGATCGTCGCCACCGTGGTGGTCGCCAGCTCGGATGCCGCCGTGGTCGTCACCGTCACGTCGTGACCCGTCCGCCGCACGGCTCGCGGGCTCTGCAGGGTGGGTGCCACCTCGGGCAGGAGGCGCATCGCCACCTCGTGGACCTCGGCCGGTAGGCGGTACCCGAGCTCGAGCTCGACGGTCTCGTTCGACACGCCGTTCTGGCGGAGTTGCTCGACGACCTCGTCCCACGACTCGTGGGCCCAGGGGCTGGTCGCCTGCGCCAGGTCGCCGAGGATCGTCATGGAGCCGGAGCGCGACCGGCGCCGGATCGAGTCGAGCTGGAGGGGTGAGAGGTCCTGAGCCTCGTCGACCACGATGTGCTCATAGCTGGCCGGGCGGCCGTTGAGCAACGCGTCGGCGGCATCGAGCAGTGGGATGTCGTCCACGGACCATTGCCAGGTGCCCACGCGGGTCCCCGAAGGGAGCGCCAAGAGGTCGATCTCCGTGTCCCGCAGGGTGCCCAGCGCCGCCGTGACGAGTTGCTGGCGGCTGGACAGCACGTCGACGAGCAACGTCTGCGGCGTGAGCTGCGGCCACACCCGCCCCAGGTAGTTGTCGATCTCCCTGCCGGACTCGCCCCGGCCGCTGATCTCGAAGGCCCCGAGGTCGCGCACGCCGGCTCGCGTCAGCTGGCGCCGTGCCTCGTCGATCAGGAATGCCCGCAGCTCTCGGTGGGCCTCGTTGTGCGGCCGCCCGAGGAGCTGGCGGGCTCGCGTTGCGATCCGTCGCCCGTTGAGCGAGACCTGCCGCCCGCCGACGCGCAGCTCCACGTCATCGGTGGTGACGCGCTGCCGGTTGCGCAGCCCCCGCTCCAGCAGCCGCAGCATTCGTCGGTCACCCTTGAGTCGGCGCACCGCCGGAGGGTCGACACGGCCGATCCGGACCCGCGGCCCGAGCGTCGACAGCGGTAGCTGCACCACGGCCTCGTCGCCGAGCGAGGGGAGGACGGCGGAGATGTAGCGGACGAAGGCGGGGTTGGGGCCGACGATGAGCACGTCGTTGGGCTCGAGTCGGTCCCGGAGGTTGAACAGCAGCCACGACACGCGATGGAGCCCGACCACCGTCTTGCCTGTGCCGGGCCCGCCCTGTACGACCAGCAACTGATCAACCTCACGGCTGATCACGTCGTACTGGGCGGCCTGGATCGTGGCGACGATCTCGGCCAGCTCGCCCGAGCGGTCACGCCCGAGCGCGTCGAGCAGCGCGTCCGAGAGCACCGGCCCGGGTTCGCGGCCCTCGGCGATCGCCTCGGCCAGGTCGCGGAACACGATCTCCTCGATGGCCTGGATCTGATTGCCCTGGCAGCGGTACACGCGCCGGGCATCGAGGCCCTCGGGATCGCGGGGCGTGGCGGTGTAGAACGGCGCCGCTATCGGCGCCTGCCAGTTGACGACCACGAGGTCGTTGTCGTCGTCCCAGATCGCGCCCTTGCCGATGTACCAGCGCTGACCGCCGGCGTCGATCCGCCCGAAGGCAACCGCCTCGTCGGGATCGACCACGCCCAGCCCGCTGACCCGCCGTCGCAGCTCGAGCACCGCCTTGGGGTGGGCCGAGAGGTTCGGCGCCCGCTCGAGCACGGCATGCTGCCGGTCGCGCAACGCGAGGGCGCGATCGAAATAGGCCTGCTCCTGCGGCAAGTCCGGATGCATCTAGCTCTGTGCCCTTCTCCCGGCTGGGCGCCGCGCCCATCCCAGGCTGGCGCGGTAGCCCGAGAGGTTACCGAAGCCGAGCCGTGTGTGGTCGTTACCGGGGCGTCACGCCGCGAATTCGGCGGAGCACCAGACCCAACCATCGCCGTCGAGCACCGAAACGGTGGCCACGTCGTCGGCATCACCCTCCAACTGCACCTTCCACCAGGTCGCGTCGGTGCCGATGTGGGTCATGGTCCGGGAACCGTCTTCCATCTCGACGGCCAGCCAGTAGGTGGCGCCGGCGGGGACTGCCTCCTCCCAGCCGGGCACATCCACCGCGACCGTCGCCGGGTTGCCGCTGCGGACCGTGGCGGTGCCGACGACCTCGCCCACGCCGGTCGTCATCTCGGCCCGCTCTGCGGTGGTGGCCGAGGGGTCGTCGCGGTTCGCCAGCACTGCGGCCACCAGCACGACCGCTGCGGCCGCAGCGGCCAGCGTGGTGCCGACCGCGAGGCGCCGCCCGTCCGGACGGCGACGGCGTGCCCGGCGACGGAGGTGCGCGGGCACCCCGCGGCGTGAGGGCGTCGGCGCTTCCACGGCCCGGACCTCCGTGAGGCGGGCCAACACCCGGCGATCGAAGCCCTCCGGGGGCGTGGCCTCGGGTCCGGTGAGCAGCAGCTCGTCGGCGACGCCAGCGAGCGAGGCCACCTCGGCACGACAGGCGGCGCAGCCCTCGAGATGCGCCAGTGCCGCGGCACGCTCCTCCCCGGTGAGGAGGCCCAGTGCGACGTCCGGTGCGATGTCGCGCAGCTGAGAGCACCGCAACGGCGTCACGGGATCGGGGCTCCCATCTCGTCGCGCAGCTTGCGCAGCGCCAGGCGCACCCGGGTCTTGACGGTGCCCTGCGGGATCCCCGACATCTCGCTGACCTCGCGGGTGCTCATCCCCCACAGCGTCACGGCCACCAGCGCCCGGCGCTGCGGGTCCGGCAGCGACCCCATGAGGTCGGCCACCCGCCGGGCGTCGGCTCGGTTCTCCACCGCGCCGGCCACGTCCAGCGGGTCGACGATGACCTCGGAGGCCGGGTCGGCCATCGGTTCGGGACGCCGGCCGCGACCCCGTACGCTGTCGAGCGCCACGTTGCGGGTGATGCCGAGCAGCCAGGCCGCCACCGACCCCCGGCGCGCATCGAAGCTGGCCGCGAACCGCCACGCCCGCACGAAGGCCTCCTGCGCCACCTCCTCGGCGTCGACCGGGACGCGCACGATGGCGAGCGCCAATCCGTAGACGCGGCGCTGGAAGCGGTCGACGAAGTGGGCCGCCGCCTCGGGGTCACCCGAGGCGTAGCCCGCGAAGAGCGCCTCGTCGGACACCTCCCACACACCTTCTGTACTCCGCCCGAGTGCCAGAGGATCTCGCGCCACCCTGCCAGCACAGCCAATCGCGTGCCGGGAGGCAACTCCCCGAGAAATCCGCGCGAGGTCGGGGCACGTAGTCGAAGCATGGCACTCATGTCTTCCCCCCGAACGAACCCACCCGGCACGACAGCGGTGAGCCGGCGTCATCCGCGGCGCCGGCTCGTCACCCTGGGAGCGGCGTTGGCGGCATTGGCCCTGCTGACGGCGGCCTGCAGCGACGACGACGATGACACCGTCGCCGGCGATCCTGCCGCTGAGACCGGCGGCGGCAGCGACTCCGGAAGCGGAGGGGGCGGCGACGGCGACCTGACGATCTCGATCGCCGATCCCGCCGACGGCGCCACGGTCGAGCCTGGGTTCCAGGTGGAGATCGACCCCAGCGTCGACGTCGGCGAGCCCGACACCGGGCTGCACCACGTGCACCTCTACTACGACGGCAACCAGTCCGACGGCGAGTACGACATCGTGTACAGCGTCGACGAGCCCTGGACCGTCGATCGCGACCTCTCACCCGGCGAGCACACCATCGAGGCGGTCATCGCCAATGCCGATCACAGCCTCACCGACGCCAGCGACGAGGTCACCGTGATGGTCGGCGAGGGCGCAGGTGGCGGCACCGACACCACCGAGTCGGACCGGGGTCCCTACGACTACTGAGGCCCCCACGGGTGTCCCGCTCGTCAGGAACAACCGGGCCACCCGCTGGCTGCACACCCTCCTGTACCTGGTGACCTTCGTTCTCCTGGCCACCGGCTGGTGGCTGCGGACCGGTCACGAGGGGCAGCCCACCCTGCTGGCCGACGTGCTGGACACGCCCGACACCGAGGTCCACCGCACGGCCGGCTGGGTGCTGCTGGGTGTCGCCATCGGCGGACCAATCCTGGGCATCCGGGGGATGCTCACGTTCCTGCGGGAGACCCTGCGCATCAACAGGGGCGACGGTGCCTGGTTCTGGCACTGGCCGCGCGGCGCGCTGACCGGCCGCTTCGGCCGGCACCGCGGTCACTTCGATCCCGGCCAGCGGCTGCTCAACCTGGCGCTGGTCGGGGCGCTCGGCACCGTGATCGTCAGCGGGGTCTTCCTCACCACGCTCTCGGGCGGCCAGACCTTCGCCACCATGGTGCGGGTGCACCGGGGCTCCACCTACGTGCTGACCGGCCTCGTCGTCGGCCACCTGCTGGTCACCCTCGGGATCCTGCCCGGCTACCGGGGCGTGTGGCGGGCGATGCACTGGCGCGGCCGGGTTGCCGAGGCGACGGCCCGCCGCCTGTGGCCGGCCACCGTTCCGGCGTCGGGCGACCGGCGGCGGCCCGACGGGACCGAGGGCGACACGTCCGGGACGGACGTGCGGTCCGGTTCGCACGTGGAGGCCGCGGGCGGCGAACCTTGAACCGATGCGCAACGACTCCGCCGAGGCCACGCCTGCCAGCCGTGCGGCGGACGTGCTGGTGTGCCCACGGCCAGCGTGACGCCTGCTGCGGCATGCTCGGCACGCGTCTCGCGCTGGCGCTGCCGGGGCTGGGCGCCGGCGTCAGAGTGTGGGGGGTCCAGCTACACGGGCGGCCACCGCTTCGCGCCCACCGCGCTGCTGCTGCCCGAGGGCACGATGTGGGCCTACCTCGATCTCGATCGACTCGTCGGCATCTCCGACCGCAGGCTCGGGTCCTCCCCGTCCCCGACTGCGGCAAGCCGCCCGAGCAGGCGCCCAAGTCGGCGCCGGAGCTCCGCGTCACCGGCTTCGCCGCCGCGTAGGTCCTGACGAACCCGCTCGCCTACCTCTGGAACCTCGTCCGCTGGCGCGAGGACTTCCTGCCGGGCGCGCCGCCCGACATCACCCTCGTCCCGAAGGCCTGGAGCGAGACCGACGGCGAGGTGTCGTTCGCCGTGCTGGGCGACAACGGGTCCGGCAGGCGCAACGCCATGGCCGTCGCCCAGCGGATGGCCCTCACGTATCGGGAATCGCCCTACGGCGTGGTCCTGCTGGCCGGCGACGTCTGCTACTACGGCCACATGGACGACCGCTACGAGGCGGTGTTCACGCGTCCGTACCGGGCGTTGATCGACGCCGGCGTGTCATGGGAGCTGGCGGTCGGCAACCACGACGTCGAGGGGGCCAACGGCGGCGGGGCCGACGAGATCGCGGCGGAGTTGCGGCACTTCGGCAAGGACCGGAGCTACTACGCCGCCCGCCACGGTCCGGTCGAGGTGTTCGTGGTCGACTCGGGCATGGCCCTGGCCCGCGGGGACGCCGCCGCCGAGCAGCTCGCCTGGCTGGCTGCGGCGCTCGGAGCCTCAGGGGCGCCGTGGAAGGTGGCACTCATGCACCACCCCCCGTACTCGTCGGGCCGGCACGGATCCAGCCTGCGGCTGCGTCGGGCGGTCGAGCCGATCCTCGCCGAGGGTGGGGTCGATCTGGCGTTCGCCGGCCACGACCACCACTACGAACGCACCACGCCGCAGCGCGGCATCGTCCACGTCGTCAGCGGCGGCGGCTGCAAGCTGCCGCCGGCGGGGCGCAGCGCGTTCACTGCCGTCGCCGAGTCGGTCCTCCACTTCGTGCACGTCATGGTCCGGGACGACAGCCTCGATGCCCGGGCCGTCGCCCCCGACGGCCGCGTGATCGACCGCTTCACCCTCGGGCGCGGGTGACCGCCGGGACGCCGGAGCTGTGAACGGAGACACGTCGGCATCGTGCCGGGCTACGGCGCCGCATCGGCACACTGAGCGCATGTCTGCGACGCAAGCCCCGAAGCTCGGTGTCTTCCTGCCCAGCATGAGCGGGCCCAAGGACCAGCCCGGCGACATCGCCGCCACGGCCCGCCTTGCCGAGGACCTGGGCCTGGAGTCGGCGTGGGTGGTCGACCAGCTGATCGCCGGCACCGGCGCGCCGTTCATCGAAAGCGTGGTGTCGCTCGCCGCCGCAGCCGGGGCCACCACGCGGATCCGCCTCGGGCTCGGCGTCATCATCCTGCCGCTGCGTCCCGTCGTCTGGGTGGCGAAGCAGGTGGCGTCGCTGCAGCACGTGTCGCACGACCGGCTCATCCTCGGGGTCGGCGCGGGCGGCGACCGCCACGATCGTTCCTGGATCGCCGCCGGTGTGCCCCGGCGGGAGCGCGGTCGCCGGACCGACGCCGCCCTTCGGGTCCTACCGGCGCTCGTGTCCGGCCTGCCCACCCGGCTGGACGGCGGGCCCGACTCGCCACCGATCCAACTGGCACCCGCCGCGACCGTGCCGCCCATCCTCGTCGGCGGGATGTCCGAGCGGGCCATCGCCCGCACCGCCGAGCACGGAGACGGCTGGTTCGTGCTACCGGTCTCCCCGGCCGCCGTGGCGGAGGGCCGGGCACGCCTGGCGGAGCTGGCCGGCGCCCGGGGACGGCCCACCCCGTCGGTCACCGCCAGCATGGTCGTGGCTCTCACCGGCGATCCGGCGCTACCCGACCACGCCGGACTGGTCCGGGTGCTGACCGATCCCGATGGCATGTTCGGCATGCCGGCCGACGCGGTGCCCCGGACGCTGACGCTCGGTGGCCCCGCAGAGGTGGCGGAGCGCATCGCCGAGTACGGCGAAGCCGGCGCCGAGCGCGTCGTCGTCACCCTCGCCGCCGGTGACTGGAAGCGCCAGGCCGAGCTGCTCGCCGAGGCGGGCGCATTGCTCGGTTGACGGTCGGGTCCAGGACAAGGCTTTCCCTCCATGTCCCGCCTCGCGCTGGTGGCCGTCCTCGTCGCCGACTACGACCCGCGATCGCCTTCTTCGTCGACGGGCTCGGCTTCGCGCTCGTCGAGGACTCGCCGTCGTTGACGAACGACGGGCGGCCCAAGCGCTGGGTCGTCGTGCGGCCGCCGGGCGCCGAGACGGGCATCCGGCTCGCCCGGGCCGACGGTGACGACCAGGCGGTGGCCGTCGGCAGGCAGGTGGCCGGGCGCGTCGGCTTCTTCCTCCGCGTCGACGACTTCGACGCCTCGTACGAGCGGATGCGCGCCCGCGGCGTGGAGTTCGTGTCCGCGCCGCGCACCGAGCCCTACGCCCGGGTCGCCGTGTTCGTCGACGTCGCCGGCAACCGCTGGGACCTCATCGGTCCCAGCCCCGCGTGATCAACGCGGGCCGGCGGTCACCCGTCCGCTGTCTCTCGGGTGGCGACGGCGCCCTCGAACGCGTGCGGGCATCGTCCCGGCGCCCAGCCGCGAGGGCGGCCGCTCCCTCAGCGAGCGACTGCCGCGCGGTCATGTCGCCCATCCGCCTGGTCAGTGCAGCCCGTACGTGTGGTGCACCTCGAACTCGTAGATGACCCGCCCCTCGTCCACCATCGCCCGGAGGAAGTCGGTCTCGGCGAGCTCGCCGCCGAACCAGCTCAACGTGCCCGTCGGCCGGTCCTGCATCAGTCGGAACAGCCGCAGGTTGAGCTCCGCGGCATCCGGCCCGTCGAGGATCGTCACCGACGTCTCGAGTGCCAGCCAGGCGTAGCCGCTTTCGTAGACGTACAGAGTGCAGCGGGGGTCGCGGCGCAGCCGACGGGTACGGACGCGGTCGGCCGTGCCGCTGCTCCAGAGCTTGCCGTCCACGAGCGCCACGCCGACGCGTGCCACCTTCGGGGTGCCGTCACGTCCGACCGTGATCATGGCCGCCGAGTGGTTGTTGGTCAGAAAGTCGACGTCCTGCTCGGAAAGGCTCATTGCCGCAGGCTAGGCCCGGTGGCGGGGCGCAACCGCGGCACAGGCCGGTCCACGGCGCACGGCGGTGTCACGGCGGTGGGGCCGTGCTCCTCGCCACCGCTCGCGCGCATTCCGGCGTGGCAGGAACCCATGGAGTGACGGGGTGGCAAGCTATGCGGCATGTCCCCGGACGACCCGCTCGACCCGGCCGAGGGGGGAATCGTCGCGTCCACCGCTGCCGTGCTGGCCTTGCGGGATCTCTTGGTCGAGAAGGGCATCATCACCCCCGACGAGTTCGTCGAGGCACTCGACCGGCACAGTGCGTTCATCGTCGAGCAGCTCCGCCAACGTCGTGACGCAGGGGGCGAAGACGCGGATGATCGCTCATGGTCACACTGGCGACGATGACCGAGCCGTAGGGACGACTGGTCCATCGTGCATCTGGGTACGAGCAACGGGCGACAGCTGCTTTGGCCTGCCCGTCAGGGGGCTGTTGCGCGCCAGCCCCTCGGCCGATGGCCGAGAGGCGGCGCCGCGTCGGCTGCGGGTATCGCCCCCGTGTGTACCGGGTAGGGGGCCGGCAGGCCACCGGCCCCCGGGCACCTTTCCCCCCGCCCGGGGGCCGGTGCCGTCGGGCCGAACGGTCGTGCGAGACGATCACCTGGTGGTCAGCGCGTCGACCGGGACGGCGCTGCCTCTGCGATGAGCTCGGGCCCGTTGTTGCGCACGCTGTTCACGAGGTCAGACACCGGATGCGCGGTGAGCAGCTCGGCTGGGGCAGGCACGAGGAGGCGCGCCAGCGTGACCGTGTTCCAGTTGGCGGGATCGAGCCAGGCATCCCAGGCGGCCGGCGGCAGGATGACCGGCATCCGGTCGTGGAGCGGCGCGACGGTGTCGTTGGCCTTGGTGGTGACGATGGAGCAGGTGCGCAGCCGCCCGTCGTCGGGGGTGCGCCAGATCGCCCCCAGCCCTGCGAACGCCATGGGGTCGCCGTCGGTGCGGCGGATGAAGTAGGGCTGCTTCGACTTGTCGTCTTCGACGACGCGCCACTCGTAGAAGCCGTCGGCGGGGATGATGCAGCGGCGCTTCTCGAACGCCTCGCGGTAGGCGGGCTTGGACACGAGGGTCTCTGCCCGGGCGTTTATCATCCGCGCCGCGCTCCGGGTGTCCTTGGACCACCAGGGCACCAGGCCCCAGCGCAGGACGTCCAGCCACCGTTGGTCCTCGGCCTCGAGTACGGCATGCACGCCGTCGGTGGGCGCCACGTTCCACGACGGCTCGGCCAACGTCTCCCGGATTGTGGCGTCGAAGTACGCAGCGACGACGTCGGGCGGGGACGAAGACGTGAAGCGGCCGCACACGGGCGCGCACGATATCGGTCTTGAGCCGCCCACGTCACGAACGTACGTTCGTGACGTGGGCCTGACGTGGAGCCGGAAGTCGTTCCGGGACGGCGGGGAGGGCAGCGACGCCACCGGCTACTCGTTCGCCCACGTCGTTCCGGGCTGGGACGGCCGCTGGGGTGCGTTCATCCCCGTCGAGGCATGCGGCTACCTCGACGCGCTGTGGCTGGGCGGCTACGAGACGCCCGACGAGGCGATGGACGCTGCCCATCGTGTCGTCACCGCACACGTCGACGCGGTCGGGCTGCCGGCCGTGCGAGAGGCATTGCGGAAGGCCCGGATTCGCGGCCGCCGCTGAGCTCCCTCCTCAGTCGTCGAGAATGGTGAGGTCGAGGTGGTCGAGGCTGTCGCTGGCGGCAAGCATGTCGATGTGCAGGATCTTCCCGTGGCTGATCGTGAGGTCCCACACCACCTTGGGCCGTCCCTTCACCGCCCACACGATGCCCACGACGCCGTCGATGAGGGCGGGCCGTGCCGCCAGGGCCCGACCGGAGAAGGTCCCGGCCACAGCCATCGCGCCATGGACCTCGGCGGACGAACCCATCCGGACGGCCGCGGCGTCGGCCTCGAGCACGACGTCGGGATCGAGCAACCCGACGAGCGCGTCGAAGTCACCATCGCGCGAGGCCGCCAGGAACGCGTCGACGACCTCTCGCTGGCGGGCGGGGTCGGCCCCGGGCGCCGGGTCCGTGCCCTGCACCTTGTGGCGAGCGCGGCTGGCGAGCTGCTTCGCCGCGGTCGAGGAACGGCCGATGATGGGACCGATCTCGTCGAAGGGCACGGCGAAGATGTCGTGCAGGACGAAGGCGAGCCGTTCGGCCGGGCGCAGCGTGTCGAGGACCACGAGCAGGGCCGAGCCGACCGTGTCGACCAGGAGCGCCTCGTCCTCGGGGCCGCCGCCCGCCCCCGGGGGCTCGATGTGTTCAGCCGGGCCCGCACTGGCGGAGTCCTCGCGCCGGGACGCCCGCGAACGCAACATGTCCAGCGACACCCGCGCGACGACCGTCGTCAACCACCCGCCCAGGTTCTCGATCTCGCTCGCGTCGGCCCGGTTGAGCCGGAGCCACGCCTCCTGGACGGCGTCGTCGGCCTCGGCCCGAGACCCCAGCATCCGGTACGCCACTGCGCGTAGATGGGCGCGGTTGGCCTCGAATCGATCCACCAGCCACTCGTGTTCGGCCACCGTTACCTTCTTCCCTCGCGATCCGTCATGCCACTGACGATCCGAACCCGATCGACGTAACACAGACACCACCCCAAGGAGCATTCGATGGCGTCAGGCATGAAGACGATCACGTACCCCGTCAAGGACCTCGCCGCTGCCAAGCAGCTCTACGGCCGGCTCTTCGGCGTCGAGCCGTACATGGACGAGGCGTACTAGGCCGCCTTCAACGTCGGCGGCCAGGACGTCGGCCTCGATCCCAACGGCCACAGCAAGGGCATGACCGGCCCGATCGCCTACTGGCACGTCGACGACATCACCAAGAGCCTCGAGGTGCTCCTCGACGCCGGCGCAGAGGCGGGCCATCCGGTCCAGGACGTCGGTGACGGGACCCTGATCGCAACGGCCAAGGACGCAGACGGCAACGTCACTGGTCTCTTCCAGGCACCCGCCGGCGACCAGTGAGCGCTCGCCCTGAGGGCGCCCCTGCGCGTCACGGGCGACGCCTCGGGAGCCTGACCGTCAAGACCGTCCGGCCCGGCTGCGAGGCGATCAGGATCTCACCGTGATGGCGGTCGACGACGATGCGGCGCGAGATGTCGAGCCCGAGGCCGGTTCCCTTGCCCACATCCTTCGTCGTGAAGAACGGCTCGAACGCCCGGTCCTGTACATCGGGCGTCATACCGGACCCGGTGTCGGCGACCTCGACGATGACGTGGTCACCGTCGGGGCGCGCCGACACCCGAAGCGTGCCCTTGCCCTTCATTGCGTCGATCGCGTTGTCGATCAGATTCGTCCAAACCTGGTTGAGCTCGCCGGGAATCGCCTCGATGTGCGGCATGTCGTCGGCGTAGTCACGGACGACCGTGATGCCGTCGTGGAGCTTGGCGCCGAGAACCACGAGGGTGCTGTCGATGCCCTCGGTGACGTCGATGTCCTGGAGCGATGCCCGGTCGAGCTGCGAGTAGGACTTCACCGTTGCCACGAGATCGGACACGCGACCTGTCGCCTCCTTGATCTCTGACAGCAACGTCGTCGTCGACAGCGCGCTCGCCGCCCACTCCAGGCCGGTCCCGAGGGCGTCGGCATCGAGCAGTTGCGCGACCCGCTCGCACCACTCGACATCCACGCCGCCCGACGCCAGGGCGGCTGCCTTCTCCCACGAGCGGGGGACGTCGTGGGCGTCGAGCCAGTCGGTGAGCGCTTCCTCCCGGTCTGCGACGGCCAGGGGATCGGCGCCGAGCGGCGGCGGTTCGATCCCACGGCGCAGCGCATCGAGCGCCACGAACTGCTCCGCTGACATCGACCCCTCGGCGAGGTGCACCAGAGACGTGAGCAGCCGGTCGCAGGTCGCCTGCAGCTCGTCGACCGCGCGCGTCGCCGCCGACGCAGGGTTGTTGAGCTCGTGGGCGAGACCGGCGGCGAGCGTTCCGAGCGCGATGAGCGAGTCACGCTGACGCGCCAGCGCATCGATAATGCGCACCGTCTGGAAGAAGCCCTGGATCAGGTGGAGGCTGAAGGGGAACCAGGTCCGGACGAACTCCCCGAGTTCGCGGGCCGGCACCTGGAGCATGCGGCCGGGGCCCGTGGCGCGGGCCGTGGCCAGGTAGCCGACCGAGTCGGTCCACGCCCGAAAGCCGCCGGCCCAGAGCCCCGGGCGGTCCATCACTGCGATGACCGACACCTCGTGACCCGACCGCCGGAGGAGCTCGATCCGGCCGTCGAGCAGCACCCACCAGAAATCGGCGGGCTCGCCCTCCTGGAAGAGCACGTCGCCCTCCTGGAAGGACACGATGGTGCCCGCGTCCGACAGCTGTCGCAGCTGCTCGTCGCTCACCCCGGCGAACAGGAACAGCGACCGCAGTTCGTCGATGGCCATCAGGTCGTCGCCCCTCCTTGAGCAGCCCTTCGGAGCGTATGCGCGAACCGCCGGCGACGCGACCGCTGTGGGTGGGCACCGGGGACCGCGTGTGCATCCGACGCCTGCGGCCGTAACGTGGTGGAACCAAGGGAGCTGCCGAGTGCGGGTGCATGTCGATCCCGAGAAGTGCCAGGGCCACAACCGCTGCTATGCGCTGGCGCCCGAGCTCTTCGACATCGACGACCTCGGCAACGCGTCCGAGCTGAATGACGGGGTCGTGCCCGAAGGCCTCGAGGACAAGGCCCGCAGTGCGGCGGCCAACTGTCCCGAGTACGCGATCTCGATATCGGAGTGAGGCGATGACGACCCAACGCGCACGCGTGTCCGACTGGGCCACCGACTTCGATCACACCGACCCCCAGTGGGTCGCTGATCCCTACCCGATCTGGGACGAGCTCCGTGCCACGTGTCCCGTGGCCCACACCGACCGCTACGGCGGCACCTGGTTGCCGGTACGGCACGAAGACGTCGCTGCGGTCGCCTACGACACCGAGCACTTCACGTCGCGATCGGTTGTCGTCAGCGAGGTGCGTCCCGGTCCGAACGATCTCCCGGCGCCGATCGGCCCGGCCCCACCCATCACCTCCGACCCGCCGTTCCACGCCCTGGCGCGGCGCCTGCTGCTGCCGGCGTTCTCGCCCAAGCGCATCCAAGCATTGGAACCGTTCACCCGCGAGCTGTGTGTCGAGCTACTGGACGCCGCCACCGGAAGGCCGCAGATCGATGCGGCCGTCGACTATGCCCGGCACATCCCGCTCAGGGTGATCATCAGGATGCTCGGCTTCCCCCAGGAGGACGCCGACGTGTTCCGCCGCTTCATCCGGATGGTGCTCGAGGACGTCGACCAATCCGCCGAGGAGCGCCAGGCGGTCGTCGACGAGGGCGAGCTCGACGCCTACATGGATGCCCGGATTGCCGAGCACCGCGCCGACCCGCAGGACGACCTCACCAGCTTCCTGCTCGACGCCGAGCTCGACGGCAACAAGCTCGATCCCGAGCACGTGCGGGGCACGATGGTGCTCCTGATGATCGCGGGCATCGACACCACGTGGTCCGCCATCGGCGCCTCGCTCTGGCACCTTGCTCAGAATCCCGCCGATCGCCAGCGTCTGGCGGAGGAACCTCGGCTGATGGGCACCGCGGTCGAGGAGTTCCTGCGCGCCTATGCACCGGTCACGATGGCCCGGCTCGTGGCCCAGGACTTCGACTTCCACGGTCGCCACATGAAGGAGGGCGACTGGTTGCTCCTGCCGTTCCCCGCCGCGAATCGAGACCCCGAGTTCTTCGCCGACGCAGACCGGGTCCAGATCGACCGGGCGGAGAACCGCCATGCCGCCTTCGGCCTCGGCATCCACCGCTGCATCGGTTCGAACCTGGCGCGCATGGAGCTGCGGGTCGCCCTCGAGGAGTGGATGAAGCGCTACCCCGATTTCGAGCTCGTCGACCCCACGAAGGTCACATGGTCGGCAGGCCAGGTGCGCGGCCCGCGCACCATCCCGGTGCGAATCCTGTAGGTCAACCGATCGCGCGTGTCGTGGCGGTCAAGGAACCTCTGTCGCGCCAAAGACCTGCACTGACCAGGGCTTCCGGTGGGCCGTGAGGGACTCGAACCCCCGACTCCTTGCGCGTCATGGACGACTTGGGTCGTCCACGCCGTGCTTCACCGAATCACCCAGTCGCAAGGTAACGCGCTGCGTTCGCAGCGTTGGTCCTGCGTGGCAAGGCCTCGATTGTCCATGTGGCACCGAACTGTGCGCAGCGATGCGTTGGCGTTCTGTCCACTCGAGACGTAGCCATTCGCGCCGATCTGGCTACGTCGCTGGCTACGCCGATCAGCTCCCCACCACTTGCCCCCGGCGCAAGTGATCATGCGAAACGGCACCTCCGGCGCGCGGTTCGCTCTACGGATAGAAGTAGATCAAGTGCCATACCTTGCGCTTGAGCGACTCGGACAACGTGAACGGCTCGCCGTTCTGGTCCAGCAGCGTGAAGTCCGGCGCCTTGTCCCCTTGCTTGAGCATGCCACCGACCCTATCGGCAGGCAGACAAGCGACGAGCGAGACCGATCGTCGAAACGCGCTAGACGGGCGTGACAGCGGCTTCCGCCGCGATGCCCGGGCGGCGAACTCGACCGACGAGCGCGCCTGTCGGAGGCGGCGGAGAGTTGAGGCCGCCGCTGCGCCACCGGGCTCGATCTGGCGGACGAGCTCCTGCGCATCGTGATGACCCTGCGATCGCGATCGCCGGCCGACGACGGCACAGCACCCTGCGTCTGAGGCAGCAAATGCCCGTGCGGACCGCCACCGCCACGGCCGCGCTCCACTGACAACGCCCGAACTTCTGGCGACATCGTCCGCCGCGCTCCCGGCAGCGTGAGTCGGGTCAGGTCAAGTCAGTCGCGCGCCATCACGGCGGCGTAGTGGCGTTCGACGTCGATGTGGGCGTCGTGTACTGCCGAAGGTGCGCTATTCGGATCGGCGTCCGACCAGGACGTGAGCGAATGGTGATGGCGCAGTTATCGCGTCATCGCCGCACCTGACGGACGGGTCGTTGACAACCGAATGCCCCGGGCGCCGCCGGCACGATGCGGCAGCGGCCGAGGCCTCAGGTGTGCCCGTCGAGCGGGTCCTCGTCTCCGCATCCGCCGCCGAAGCCCGGCTCGGTGCAGCCGAGAAAGCCGACCTCGTCGTCGTGGGCAGCCGGGCGTCGGCGGGTTCCGCGGGCTCCTGCTCCGATCGGTCAGCCACCAGGTGGCCCACCACGCGCCCTGCCGGCTCGTCGTGGTCCTCCGCACCACGTACCTCGGGCTCGATCTGCGCTCGCCCATCGTGGCCTCGGCAGGCCCGCTGACCCGGGAGCCGGAGACCGCCCAGCGCCTGGAGGAGTCGGGCGCTGCCGCGATCGTCATGCCGTCGCTGTTCGAGGAGGAGATCGTCCACGAGGACGTCGAGCTCAGCTTCGCCCTCGAGGCGGGCTCCGAGCACTTCGCCGAGGCGCTCGACTATTTCCCCCGGTTCCCCGAGATCGACTCCGTCCTCGACCGCTACCTGGCCTCGATCGGCGAGCTCAGGCGGGTCCTCGAGATCCCCGTGATTGCTAGTCTCAACGCCACCACCACCGGCGGGTGGATCCGCTACGCCCAGCTACTCGCCAACGCCGGCGCCGACGCCATCGAGCTCAACCTCTACCGGCTGGCCGCCGACCCCGAACACCGCGCCGCTGACGTCGAGGACAGGGATCTGCAGTTGATCGCCGACGTCGTCGCAGCCGTCGACCTGCCCGTGGCCGTCAAGCTGGGGCCCCTACTACACGGCGATGGCCAACTTCGGCCACCAGGTCGCCGCCACCGGCGCCCGGGGACTCGTGCTTTTCAACCGCTTCTACCAGCCCGACCTCGACCTCGAGACACGCGACGTGGTGCCCAGGATCGACCTCAGCAAGCCGTGGGAGTTGCGCCTACCGCTTCGCTGGACCGCAATCCTCCGGCCCACGCTCGACCCCACGGTCTCCTTGGCCGCCACATCCAGCGTCCACTCGGGCGGCGATGTCGTCAAGGCGCTGATAGTGGGTGCCGACGTGGCCATGACCACCTCGGCGCTGCTGCGCCACGGACCGGAACACCTGGCGACCGTCGATGCAGAGCTGCGGGCATGGATGATCGACCACGAGTACGAGTCGGTGACCGGGCTGCGAGGCAGCGTCAGCACCGCCACCAGCGACGATCCCGCCGCCTTCGAGCGCGCTAACTACCTGCGCACCCTCCACTCGTGGACCACACCGCCGGGTCTCACGCCCACATCCCCAACGCGAGGGTGACCCGCATCCACGACCCTCGCCAGAGACGGAGAGCGCTGGAGGCTGGAAGGAACGGGAATCGGGGCCGTTGTGCCCTACCCCATACGGGCTCACGAGGCGCAAAGTTCACCGTGAATTCCTGTTGGCTGCGGCCCGGACGGACAGACGGAGGTGGGGTCATGGGTGCATCAGGGATGTCGCGGCGGGATTTCCTGCGCATCGGTGGTGGCGCCGGTGCGGGGTTGGTCTTCATCGGCAGGGTCGGTGGTCAGCTGTTCCAGGTGCCGGTCGCGGAGGCAGCGATCCCGGGCGGCACGCTGGACCCAACGGGCGTGCCCAAGTATGTGACGCCGCTGCTGATCCCGCCCGTGATGCCGCGGGCGGCCACCGTCACCATGCCGAGCGGCAAGCCGGTGGACTACTACGAGATCTCCGTGCGGCAGTTCGCCGAGCAGATCCTGCCGGCGGGGTTCCGGCCCGCCACGACCGTGTGGGGCTACGGCGCGGTCTCCGCGCAGAGCAGCAAGGGGCTCAAGATCCACCACGCCCCGTCGCTCACGATCGAGGCGCAGTACAACCGGCCGGTCCGCGTCAAGTGGATCAACGAACTGGTCGACGGCAGCGGGCACTTCCTGCCCCATCTGCTCCCGGTGGACCCGACGCTGCACTGGGCCAACCCGCCGGGCGGAACGGCGGGCCGTGACATGCGACCGACCTTCACCGAGACGCCCGGCCGGTACAGCGGTCCGGTGCCGTTGGTCACGCACGCCCACGGCGCGGTCGGCGTCGGCGACGAGAGCGACGGCTACGCGGAGGCGTGGTACCTGCCCGCCGCCAACGACATCCCGGCCGGCTTTGCCACCGAGGGGACGTGGTACGGCTTCTTCAAGGGCAAGGCGAAGGCGAGCTACGGCGCGACTTGGGGCACGGGGTTCGCCACGTTCCAGTACCCGAACCTTGGACGGGCCGGGACCACTTGGTACCACGACCACGTCCTCGGCATGACCAGGCTCAACGTGTACGCCGGGCCTGCCGGCTTTTACATCATCCGGGGCGGTCCCGCCGGCGACGCCGCGGTGCTCGACAGCCGCACCGGTCTCAGGGCCTCGTTCCCCGGGCCGGCGCCCCGTGAGGGCGACATATTCCCGCCCAACAAGCGCTACCGGGAGCTCCCCATCGCCATCCAGGACCGGTCGTTCAACGACGACGGGTCGCTGTTCTACCCGGACACCCGGGCCTTTTTCGACGGGATCACGGGCCCCTACATCCCCGACACGGACATCTCGCCGATCTGGAACCCCGAGTTCTTCGGCAACACCATCATGGTCAACGGCAACACGTGGCCGTTCCAGACCGTCGAGCAGCGCCGCTACCGGTTCCGGGTGCTCAACGGCTGCCAGTCGCGTTTCCTCATCCTCGACTTCAACAACATGCCGAGCGTCGAGGTGTGGGCGATCGGCAACGAGGGCGGGTTCCTCGCCGCTCCGGTGAACCTCACCGCGACCAACCGGAACCGGCTCCTCATGGGCCTAGCCGAGCGTGCCGACCAGATCGTCGACTTCACCCACGTGCCGGTCGGGAACTACGTGCTCGCCAACGTGGGGCCCGACGAGCCGTTCGGTGGCGGCGAGCCCCCCGACGACTTCGACACGGCCGATCCCGCCACGACGGGCCAGATCCTGCAGTTCCGGGTGGTGCCCTCGACCACCGTCGACGCCTCGACCCCGCCCCAGTTCCTCCAGTTGCCGGCCATCACGCCGCTGCCGGCGGCCACGGTCACCCGGCCGCTGGCCCTGCTCGAGGAGCTGTCGGCATCCTTCGAGGACGCCCCCGCCGAGGCCCTGCTGGGCACCGTGGCCGGCGACCCCAACATCGCTCCAGGGGTGTGGACCAAACGGCTGTGGATGGACGAGGTCACCGAGAACCCCGCCGTCGGCGCGACCGAGGTCTGGGAGCTCTACAACGCCACCGCCGACGCCCACCCCATGCACATCCACGAGGTGCACTTCGAGGTGGTGAACCGCCAGGACATCCTCGTCGACGAGGACGCTGAGACCGTGCAGGTCACCGGGTCCCCCCAACCACCGGAGCCATGGGAGAACGGGCTCAAGGACACCGTCATCGCCTACCCCGGACAGGTCACCCGGGTACGTATCCGGTTCACCACCGCGGGCCAGTACGTGTGGCACTGCCACATCGTCGAGCACGAGGACAACGAGATGATGCGGCCGTACCGCATCGGCCCCGCCCAGCCCGGCCAGCCGGCGTAGCCGTCGCCTCCCCGGCGGATCGAGGGCGCCGGGAAGCACCACCGTGTCACACCGTCGCCAATGGCCACTCCTTGGAGGCGCCCCCTCCGAGCTCGACCACCTCGCCGTCGAACCCGACACGGATGGGCGGAGCCAACGCGGGCAGCACGACCACCTGGAGGCGATCCCGGGCGATGACCACGTCGACCCGATGGCCCCGGTAGTGGAGCAGGAACCGGAGGGCAGGGAGCTCGTCGGGGAGCGCGGGATCGAGCCACAGGACGTCGCCGCGGGCTTCGACGCCTCCGTAGCAGCGCTGGATCAGGTCGACAGTCCCTGCCATGGCACCGAGGTGGATCCCCTCATGGGTGGTGCCGCCCTGGATGTCGGCGATGTCGCTGCGGAGCGCCTGGAGCAACAGCTCCCACGAGCGTCGCCGGTCGAGGCGGGCCAGCACCCACGAGTGCACCACCCACGAGAGCGTGGACCCGTGCGACGTGTGCGCCAGGTAGTACTCGACGTTGGCGCGTGTGTCCTTGGCCGAATCGAACGGATAGCCGAGCCGGTGGAAGATCTCCCGGACCTCCACGGCCGACAGCAGGTAGAAGATCATGAGCACGTCGGCCTGCTTGGAGACCTTGTAGTGGTTCGTCGAGTCCCCCTCCGCTTCCAGGATCCCGTCGAGCCGTTGGATGTCGCCGTAGCGCTCCTGGTAGTCGAGCCAGTCGAGCTCCCGGAGGCGGTCGTAGCCCTCGAACTGGCTGATGACGCCGTCGTCGTGGAAGCAGACCCGCATCCTGCGGCTGACATCGTCCCAGCGGTCCAGCTCGTCCGTGGTCAGGCCGAGCTGATCCAACAGCTCTCGCGCCTGATGGTCGGGAAGGAGGTAGAGGATCTCGAGGGCCCGGCAGACGACCCAGACGGTCATCACGTTCGTGTAGGCGTTGTTGTCCAGGCCCGGTACCTCGGTTCCCGGGTAGCCGTCGTGGTACTCGTCGGGGCCCATCACCCCCTTGATCTCGTACCGGTCGAGCGCGTCGTTGTAGGCCGCGAGACCGGCCATGAACCTGGCGACCTCGATGATGATCGGCGCCTCCCGAAAGCGCAGGTACTCGACGTCGCCGGTGACCTGGTAGTAGCTCCACACGTTGTGCGCGACGGCGATGTCGATGTGCCGCTGCAGGCGGGAGTTGTCAGGCAGCCAGCGCCCGGACCGGGGGTTGAGATGCAGCGTCTGCGTCTCCTCGCGGCCATCGCTGCCGCTCTGCCACGGGAACATGGCGCCGGCGCGACCCTCACGCCTGGCCGCCCGGCGGGCGGGCGCCAACCGCCGGAAGCGGTAGTCGAGCATCGACCGGGTTAGGACCGGCAGCCTGAGGTTGAGCAGCGGGAAGACGAACAGCTCGTCCCAGAAGATGTGCCCGCGGTACGCCTCGCCGTGGAGGCCCCGGGCCGGGACCCCACAGTCGAGGCCGATGCTGTTGGGCGACACCGTCTGCAGCAGGTGAAAGATGTGGATCCTGAGGGCGAGCTCTGCCTCTCGCTGCCCGGCCAGCGGCAGGTCGAAGCGGCCCCACAGCAGGTCCCAGGCGAGCACGTGGTGGTCGAGCAGCTCGGCGAAGCTGTCCACCCCCTCGACCGTGGTGCGCGCCGCCAGGCCGGCCTCGGCGATCGCGTGGTCGCGCGAGGTGTGGAGGGCGACCACCTTCTGGATCGTGAGGCTCTCCCCCCGGTCAACCTCCAGGCACAAACCGTGGGCGACGAAGCCCGGTGCATCGACCAAGCTCGGGACGTCCGAGACCGGCCGGCCCTCGACCTTGACCAGCGCGCGGGCCGCCTCGGCGATGAAGATACGGGACTGCCGCGTCTGCACCTGCAAGTAGAGCCCGCCGTCACCCAGGTCGCCTTGCTCGACCGGTACGAGATGGTCGCCACACAGCTCCCGATAGCGAGCGACCCCGGAGTTGGTCACGGTGCCGTCGAGGGCCCAGCGCAGCTCGAGCGGTCCCGACCAGTTCTCGGCCGTGATCGTGGCCTCCAGCGCGGCCAGGTGTGGTTGGGACATGTCGACGAATCGCCGCTGGGTCACGCCGGTCACCCTCCCGGCCGGATCGCGGGCGCGCACGACACGGGTCAGCACCCCCCGGCGTAGGTCGAGCTCCTGCCGGTAGCCGAGAATCTCGAGCCCGCGGACGTCGAACCACTCGCCGTCGCCGATCCTGAACGTCAGCGGCAGCCAGTTCGGCACGTTCACGATGTCTTCGTTCTCGACCGATCGCCCCCCGACCTTGGTGACCAGCCGGTCGTAGCACCCCGCGACGTACGTGCCGGGGTAATGCACCGCGTCGGCGCTCGCCTCGGGGGCCGCGCCTCTCGTGGCGAAGTAGCCGTTGCCGAGCGTGCACAACGCCTCCCGGAGGCCCTCCTGGTCGGGATCGAAGCCGTCGTAGACCAGCACCCAGTTGCCGGCGGGTTCGCCGCGCTCCGGCGCCGGGGGGCCGCCATGCGGCTCGCCCCACCCTGCCGTGGCCATCGCATCGTCCTCGCGAGACATCGGGACCATCGTCGGGTTGGCTCGGGACCTTTGCCGGATGAACCGCAGGGGCGACGATTCGTACGTTGACAGGTGAAGCATGCCCGAATCGATCCGGGAAGGACCCGCAATGTGAAGGGGCTGCTGGCCACATCTCGTCGGTCCTCGGGCCCCATCCGGTGGCCGGGCGATCGACCTCATCAGGCCGGCCGCCCAGGCCGGGCGCCGAAGGTCGGCGCCGCCGGATCAGCCGAGCCACATCTCGGGGGCTTCGGTCTCCATCCGCTCGAGCATGACGAACACGGTGTCGGGCGTGACCGCTTTGACCAACGCTGCCAGCGCGTCGCGCATGGAGACCACGCCGACGGCACGATCGCCTTGGGTCACAACCAGGTGGCGCACGCCTTCGCGCAGCATGAGCGTCGCCACGTCCATGACGGTGTCGTCCGGTGCCACGGTCAGCGGGTCCGCCGAGGCGATGGCGCCGACATCGGTCTCCCGCGGGCGGGCGTCGGCCAAGGCCTGAGTCAGGTCGCGCTCTGTCAGGATCGAGACGAGCCCGCCGGGCTCGCCGACGACGAGGGCCGAGATGTTGTGCGCCCGCATGATGCGGGCGGCCTGATCCAGCGATGCGTCTGGGGCGACGGCGACGGCGGGTCGCAGCCGCAGATCGGCGACCCGGGGCACCACATCGTTCGCGGTTGCCTTTGTCATGAGCACATCGCGCCATTGGGCACCGGTACCCGGCCAGGGCCGATGGTCCTCAACTGTGCGGCCGGTCGGCACCCTGCGCAGCGAGGCACCGCGTCGGCTCCTGTCAGCCGCCGGAACGTCCGACCAGCGCCAGCACCTTGGCGAGCGCCTCGGCGGCCCCCGAGCTGGTGTCGACGATCGTCGCTGTGGGCCAGGGATCCTCGGCCAGGCCCAGCTTGGCGGCGATCTCGGGCGTGGCGTCGGAGGGATCGCCGCCGGCCGCCACCCGTCTCAGGATGCGCCGCGCCGCCAGGTCGGGCGGAGCGCTGCGGCGCGCACGGCCAAGTCGCGGAAGTCGAGGACGCCGAGGTCGACCGGCTTCTTCAACTTGCAGGCGCGATCGCCCACGAAGAACACCACCGCCGGTGGGTCTCGGCCACCGCCGCTGGGACCGGGCTCGGGCTTATGGCCGCGGCCCCGACGTCACGCGGCGGCCGGTCACCCGATCGGGTATGAGGCGCATCCAGTGGGTCTTGTCGCCGCCCGCCCACGGATCGATGGCAAGCCGCCGGACGCGGTCGAATGTGGCCGCGTCGTAGCGGTGTGGGCCGGTCGTCATCCTTGTGCCTCGGCTCTCGGCGGGACCGTCACCGCGCCGGTCGCGGTCCGTCCCTGCGACCCGATCATCGGCAACCGCGCCGGAACACGGCAGGGCCGAAGGTCCCGAGACGCGCCCGCCATTTGCGGCCGGTTCAACCGACGCCGAAGGGTCCTTTGGCAGAACCAACGGGACGTTCGGCCCTGCCCCATCGCCGCCCCGGCGCCCACGATCAAGCCGTACGCACGGCCCGGGAGGAAACGCCGTGGGCGTGATCGATGGACGAACCTGGCTAGAGCACATCGGCCCCGCGGAGTGCTGGTCTTTGCTCGCCTCGACCCCAGTGGGCCGCATCGGGGTCCTCAACGACAGTGCCCCCGAGATCTACCCGGTGAACCACGTCGTGGACCGCGACACGATCGTCTTCCGCACCGACCCCGGCAGCAAGTTCCGGGGCCTGCTGCGGAGCCCCGCGGTCTGTTACGAGGTCGACGGCATCGACCCGACCGACGCGACTGGGTGGAGCGTTCTCGTCAAGGGACGCGCAGCCGAGCTGCACAATCCCGACGACCTGCGCCGCGTCGCAAACCTGCCGCTGCGCTACTGGACCCTCGGCGACAAGGCCCACTGGATCCGCATCGTCCCCGACGAGATCACCGGCCGGCGTATCTGGAGCCGCATTGCGCCGGGTGAGAGTGCGGCAACCGTGAGCGAGCCCGAGACCCCGGCACATGACGAACGAGACAAGGGGGTTCACCATGATGCTGGCCCAGATGAAAAGTGATCATGATCGGTTCGCCGTCGAGTGGGCTCTGCCCGACGACGAGATCGGCCCAGCCGACGTCATGGTGCGCATCTGCGACACCGACGTCCAACCGGGCGAGTCGTTCTGCGCTCACTGCCCGGTGTGCGGCAACCACCAGCGGATGCAGTCCGCCGTCACGGCAGGCAGCCAGCGCTACGACCGGTGCCTCGGCTGTGGCCGCCTGTGGCACGTCGACCGTGATCTGGGTCGAGTGGTCGGCGCCCGCCTCGTGACCCCCCAGTGAGGCGTGCCCAGCGGCGGCGACGGTCCGTAGCGGTCAGTCCCGGGCACATGACGCACCCAGGGCGCGGTCGCCGGCCGGCCACCCCGCCACCCCGTCCTCGACGTGGAAGTCACCGGTCAGGGGCTCCTCGCGGTAGGCGACGGGGGCAGGGCGACCCCCGCGATGTCGGCCACCGCGGCGATCAGACGGTCGATGTCATCGTCGGTCGTCGACAGCCCGGCGCTGACCCGGACGGCGCCGGCATGTGACGGCGATCGCGGTGGCGGACGGCGTCCCAGTAGCGGGCGACGTCGTCGCGGCTGAGACCGAGCAGGCGGACCAGGAAGGCGTGGGCGCAGAAGCAGCCGTGGCGGACGCCGATGCCGTGCTCGGCGCTGAGCCGGGCAGCGACGAGCGCGTGCGGAGTGCCGGTGAGCGTGAAGGTGGCCAGCGGGAGGGCGGGGACGGCCGGGGCGGGGCCAAGCGCGACCACGCCGCGGATCGCGGCCAGCCCTGCGCGCAGCCGGCGCTGGAGCCGGGCGTCATGGTCGATGACGGCGTCCCACCCAATGCGCCCCAGCTCGTCGATGGCGGCGTGGAACGCCACGGCGCCGATCACGTTGGGAGAACCGGCCTCCTCGCGGTCGGGTGGGTCGGTCCACGCCACCTCGTCGAGGTCGACCAGGTCGACGGCGCCACCACCAGCGAGGAACGGATCAACGGCCGCGAACGCCGCCCGCGGGCCCACCAACACGCCGGCGTCGAAGGGGGCGTACATCTTGTGCCCGCTCCAGGCCAGGAAGTCGGCTGCGGCCGGAAGGGGCCGATGGGCGGCGAGCTGGGCGGCGTCGACCAGCACCGGGGCGCCGCGCGCGTGGGCGGCGGCGATGATCTCGTCCACCGGCGGCAGCCAGCCGGTCACGTTGGATGCGCCGGTCACCGCTAGCAACCGGGGGCGCGGTCCGGCGTCGAGCGCGGTGGCGACGTCCCCCGCGGTGAAGGTGCCGTCCGGACCGCATTCGACGAACCTCCGCCGGCACAGGCGGGCCCACGGCAACAGGTTGGCGTGGTGCTCGACCACGCTGGTCACCACGACGTCGTCGGCGGCCAGCCGCAGCCGGTAGGCCAGGTGGTTGATGGCCCTCGGTCGTGTTGCGGCAAATGATGGCCACGTCGTCGTCGCCGGGCGCCCGGCCGGCGAAGCCCAGCGCCGCCACCCGCGCCGCCTCGTAGGCGTCGGTCGAGTGCTGGGACTTGTAGCCCGCGCCCCGATGCACGCTGGAGTACCAGGGCAGGAAGTCCTCGACGGCGCGGGCCACCGCCGGCAGCGCGCTGGTCGACGCCGCGGGGTCGAGGTTCAGGTACGGGCGCTCGCGCCCGTCGACGCAGGGCACCGGCAGACCGTCGCCCACCAAGGCTGCCGCGGCGCCCGGGCGGGGCTGGATGGCCATGTCGCTCGTGCCTGGCGATCAGGGGAGGTTGACGTAGCCGTGCCGTGCCGTGCCTTCCAGAGGAAGTACTTCTCGAAGGCGAGCTTCATGGCGTGGGACTGGGGGCCGGGGATGAGCAGGCCGTGTTTGCGGGGCGGCAGCATCTTGTCTCTTCGAGGGCTCGGGGGTTGAGCGCCTGCTGGGAGCGAACGCTTGAGCGGATGCTCAGCCGTTGGGAGCCTCAAGGGGCGATCTGGTGACGTGGGCCACGCGCGGCACGTGGTGGGTGAAGTGGATGACGAGCCTCGAGCCCGACGACCGCACCTCCTGGCCGCAGTCTCCGTTGCCGCTTCCGTGAGGTCGGCGACGTGCGATGCGTGGCGCCGACCACGGAGCGCGGCGCACGAGTGGGTCCCGTTGCGTCACGCCGAGCGTGCGCGCGACAACTGCGCGAATGACCTCATCGCGTGGGGCGGTCGGGTCACGGCAACGGGGAGAGGGGGAGACGACGATGGCGTAGACGGCAGGCGCGTCATGCGCCTGGCCAGGGCGCGGCCGTGCTGCTGCTGTCGCTGATCGGCGTGGCTTCGGGTTCCTCAGTCCGTCGCACGCGACGCACGACCGATCGATGTCAGACGACGATGGCGGCCGTGGCGTACGCGACCCGGGCGCCGGCCGGCGTGGCGCGGCGCCCGGGTGCTCCTGCCGGTGGGGGACCGGCGGTGCGGCAGGTCTATGGCACGGGCACGGCCTCCCGGTCGCCGTCGGGCCGTGAGCTGTCGGTGGCGGCCGGCTCGGGGACGGGGATCGCCGGCTCGCCTTCGACGGCGAGGTGGGGCAGTAGCCGGTCGAGCCACCGGGGCAGCCACCAGTTGCGCTCGCCGAGCAGCTCCATGGTCGCGGGCACCAGGATCATCCGCACGATGGTGGCGTCGACGAGCACGGCGGTGGCCAGGCCGAGGCCGGCGAGCTTGAGGAACACGGCGTCCTCGAGGACGAACGCCCCGAAGACGGTGACCATGATCGCCGCGGCTGCGGTGATGACCCGGGCCGTGTTGGCCAGGCCGTCGGCCACGGCGGTGCGGTTGTCGCCGGTGCGGACGTACTCCTCCCGGACCCGGGACAGGAGGAACACCTCGTAGTCCATCGACAGCCCGAACAGGACGGCGAACATCATCATCGGCAGCCAAGCCGGCACGGGTGTGGCGTCCTCGATGCCGACGAGCCCGCCGAGCCACCCGCCGTCGGCGGCCACGGCCATGACGCCGTAGGCGGCGCCGATGGAGAGGATGTTCATGATCGCCGCCTTGAGGGCGACGGGGAACGAGCGGAACACCGACATCAGCAGCAGGAACGACAGGACCACGACGCCGCCGATGAACAGGGGCAGCCGGGAGGCGGTCTGCTCGCTGTCGTCGATGAACGTGGCGGTGGTGCCGCCGACCGACGCCGTGGCGCCGGTGCTCTCGACGGCAGGGGGTAGCACGTCGTCGCGCAGGGTGTGGACGAGGTCCTCGGTTGCCTGGTCCTGGGGTCCCGTCGTGGGGATCACCGAGATCACGGCGGCGTCGCCGGCCTCGTTCACGACGGGTGGCACCACCGTGGCCACGCCTGGGGTGTCCGCAAGGTCGGCGGCGATGGCGTCGGGCGCCTGGGGGGCGGCGCCGGCGAGGTCGACGGCGACGAGCAGGGGCCCGTTGGCTCCCGGGCCGTAGCTCTCGGACACGAGATCG
>JBKPHE010000138.1:0-3178 GCA_046744485.1 Actinomycetota bacterium
TGCTCGGAAGCGACGGGGTGTCCGACGTGATGCCCGGGCCCGACCCCGAGTGGCCGATCGCGATCCACATGTGCGCGCTCGTCGGCATGGGCATCCATCTACTCGACAACCTCCGCCTGGACCTGCTCGCGGACGCCTGCGTAGAGCGCGGTCGGTGGGAGTTCCTGTTCGTCGTCGCCCCGCTGCAGATCGGCGGCGGGACTGGGTCGCCCGTGAATCCGATCGCCATCCTCTGATCGCCTTGCGACCGCGATCGTCCACGTCCGAAGTCGGCGGCTCGTCGTCTGCTCCGCTAACACCGACGGGTTCAGTCCGACTGACTGGTCGAAGGAACTGCCCGACGCCGACATCGTCGAAGGCCAATACGACACCGGCCTCGACCCGCCCGCGAACGCGCGCTCCATAACACGCCATCCGAACCTGGGACGGAAGCGCAGAACGGCGCGCACGCGCTCGCCGGCGGCTGCCCCCGACGTGCGCAGGATCGACTGATTCTGAGCACCTCCGGACCGATCCGGCGGGGTTGCCCACATGCAGTCAGGCCTGTCGGAGCGGGCCCACGGAGTGTCCCCTAGGTGCCTGCTTGAGACTTCCGGCAGGCGCCGCGGGTGGTCCGTAGCGTTCAGGGGCCCGTGCGGGGGTCGCTCTCGAAGTGCCTGCCGGCTGGGGTTCCTGGTCTGGCTTTCGAACGAAGAGCGTCCCGCCGGGCTCCGCCGCGGTGTGGCTCGAAAGAGGAACGCGCATACGAATTGGAAGCAGGGGTGCCCACCGCGGTCCCACTCACTCGGATCTCGGAGGATGCTCTGTGGCAGTGATCATGGGTGTCGACCCGCACAAGGCGACCCACACGGCCGTCGCCCTTAGCAGCGGCGAGCACGAGCTGGCGCGTAAGAAGGTGCGATCCGGCGGTCACCAGGCCGAGCACCTGCTGGCGTGGGCCGCGCCGTTCGAAACGCGTACCTGGGCCATCGAGTCCGCTGGCGGGCTCGGCTACCTGCTGGCCCAGCAGCTGGTAGCCGCGGTGAAGTCGTGATGGACGTGCCAGCGACCCTCGCGTCACGTGTGCGGGTCCTGGCCACGGGCCGGTCGAACAAGAACGACCCCAACGACGCCACCTCGGTCGCTATTGCTGCCTTGCGGTCCCCGGGGCTGCCCGGGTCGAGGCTGCCGGGCACAGCGAGGTGCTGCACCTGCTGGCGAAGCGCAACACCGACATCGGCAACCACCGGACCCGCCTCGTGTGCCGGATGCATGCCCTGCTGAGCGAGCTGGCGGGCGGAGGCATCGCCAAGGAGATCAACGCCTCGGATGTCGACCGGTTCCTCGCCGCGCTCGCTCCGGCCACGCCGGTCGAGCAGGCCCGCTATGACCTCGCCGTCGAGTTGCTCGAGGACATCCGCCGCCTCGACGCGCAACTCAAGGCGTCCCACAAGCGGATCCGCACCGCGGTGCGGGCATCAGGCACGTCGGTGACGGACCTGTTCGGGGTCGGGCCGATCATCACCGCTGCACTGATCGGCTACACCGGCGACGTCAGCCGGTTCGGGAACAGGGTCCGGTTCGCCGCCTACAACGGCACCGCCCCGGTCGAGTTCTCCTCCGGCGGCCGGGTCGTGCACCGTGTCTCCGAGCGCGGGAACCGCCAGCTCAACCACGCCATCCACATGGCCGCGATCTGCCAGCTCCGCCAGCCGCACTCCGAGGGCCGCGTCTACTTCGAGCGCAAGGTCACCGAGGGCAAGACCAAGAAGGAAGCGCTGCGAGCGCTGAAGCGCCAGATCAGCAACGCCGTCTACCGCCGGCTCGTCGCCGACGCCCACCGCGCTACCGGATAGAGCGGGTCCGGGAGGACAAGCGGGAACGGCTCTGACGCCAGCGTGGCCGGCCTCACATCCCTGACGGTCGGCTCTTCGACGAGGTCACTCCCGGACCCAACCAGCCACGCTACGACAGCCGACCACGTCGGCCCCTTCCACGCGGCCACCGACGGCCCGGAACCGCCTCTTGACCCAGAGAGGATTCGGTAGGGGTGTAGACGTCGTTCGCCGAGCGCAGCCCTCGCTCAGCCAGCCGCCCGCCAAGGGTGGGAGCGAATCTCGGGCAGTCCTTCCTCGTTGGGAGTTCCTACCCACCCCGGCGGTCGCGCCAACGCCGCCCACTGGCGTTCTCGGGACTGGCTGGGCGGTCGTCGCCGCTCGATGTCAAGTGGGCCCGTTGCGCGGTTCGAGGACGACCACGGCCGTCTCGGTCGATCGCCGGCCTGCATACGCGTCGAGCTTCGGCTCGACCGCGACCCATCGTTGCCAAAGCCAATCACGCTCATCCCCGGCAGCAGCGCGTGCACGCACCACGCGAGGTTGCTGGCGCGCCAATCGAACGACGGCGTCCGGGTGCGCCGCGAGGTTCAGCCACCACGCGGGACGGCCTTCGTCCCAGCCGTTCATCGCGAGCGCAACGAGGTTAGGGCCGTCCTCGAGGTAGCCGATGATGACGCTGCGCTCTTGCCCGGACCTCCGCCCG
Source organism: Actinomycetota bacterium (assembly GCA_046744485.1). GTDB lineage: Bacteria > Actinomycetota > Acidimicrobiia > Acidimicrobiales > VFJN01 > DASQUK01. Next base: position 2,521 of record JBKPHE010000138.1, read on the forward strand.
ATGGTCGTGAGGCGCAGCGCACCCCAGCCGCGCTTGTTAGACGTGGTCCACAGGAATCGGCCGCCGCTGAGCCGGTACAGCGCGCGATGAGCGCGCCAGGCCGTGTGCACGAACCACGGCGCCGGGGGTCTCGGCGGTCGAGCTGCCGCGTTGCTCATGGCGATACACCCCCCGCACGGGCGGCGTTCGACAGTACCCGCACCACGGTACGGGTGGACTTCACTTCCCGTCGTCAGGGTCGGTCTCAGCGCCATCGCTACGAGACAGAACGTCACGTCAGGAGATCGATGAGGTCTCGATGAGGTCGTGGATTGGCGGTGGATAGCTGGTGAGCATTCCGGCGATCGCGTCGACGTCGCCGGTCCACGCCGTGGCGCGGAGCTGGCGGTGGCTGCGTCGGCCCCCGAGCGCGCGGAACAGTTCGTAGCGGGTCGCTTCGAGCGTCGCGACCTCGCTGCCTTCGCCGAGCGTCCACCGTTCCCGAGGGGGGTCGGTCGCCTGTACGCCGAGCGAACCTCGACCGTGCGCCGCGAGGACTTGGTGGCATGTATCGAGGTAGAAGTCGAGGCCCACCGCCACAGCCTCCTCGTCGTCTGGTCGCTCGAGGCCGAGCGCATGGTGGATGTCCGCCGCGTGGTGCAGCAGGTCGCCCACGAAG
>JBKPHE010000034.1:0-7169 GCA_046744485.1 Actinomycetota bacterium
CCGACTCGTAGCGCCGCATGCGCCGCGCCAGCAGCTCGGGCTCCCAGGTGACCGCGGCGCTCTCGAACCCCTGGAGCTGCTCGAGAACGGCGACCAGCCCGGCTTCGCCCGCCACCTGGGTCTCGGGAGCGACGTGCTGCCAACGGAGCAGGAACCGCATGAAGTCGCGGGCGGTCGCCGGCTGGACCGATTGACGACGGGACCGGCGGGAGTACGAGTGCATGCGGGCCAGCAGCCGCCGGGCCACCCACTCGGTGCCGACCGCATCGGGCGTGTAGTGACCCTGGAGGGCGAAGCCGTCGCGCTCCAGGGCCGCCAGCCCCTGTACGACCCATGCCGGGCGCAGGGAGGTCGTCTGCGCCAGGCCCTCGACCGTGGTGATGCCGGCGATCTCGAGATGGCCCCGGACGGTCTGGGCGACGGCGGTGTCGTCACCCCGGACGGCGCTCTCGGCGTCGCCGCGGGCTTCAGCGGTGCACCACAGCTCGACCCCGTCGCCCGCGATCGTGTGCCCGCGGCCCCGGGCCGTGAGCTCGGACCACAACGGCCGCCAGTCCTCCCGAGCCCGGACTGCGACCAGGGATGAGACCAGGTCGTGAAGGTCGTCGGCGGTGGTCGGCGCCGGCACGATCTCGGCGTGCACCTGCTCGATCGCCTCAGGGTCGAGCGCCCCGATCGACCCCAGGTCGACCGCCAGCCCCCGCCGCAGGTGCACGGCGTTGGTGCGACGGTTCTGGAACTCCTCGTCGTCGAGGAACGCATAGGGCCGGGCCGTGATGATCTCGTGCGCGAGCACCGATGGCTCGGTGGTGTCGGCGCAGTGGACCTGCACGTCACCGGACTCGATGCGTTCGAGCAGGGCCTGGAGCCCATCGACATCGAGTGCCTCGTGCAACGTGTCGTCGATCGTCTGGCGCACGAGCACGTGGTCGGGGATCTCGATCGGGCCGGTGGCGTTGTCCTGACAGGCGGCGGCCGCCGGGAAGACGGCGGCCATCAGGTCGTCGGATTCCATGCGCTGGATGGGCGGGGGGTTGCGCTTGCCGTTGCGGAACCGCAGCACCATCAGCGACCGGTTGAGGTTCCAGCGCCAGCGGGACTGGAACATCGGCGAGTCGAGGATGGCGTGCTCCAACGTGTCGCGCACGGTCCGGCTCGGTACGTAGCGCGGCACCTCGTCGAGGGGGAAGCTGTGGTGCGGCCCGAGCGACAGCACGATTGCGTCGTCGGTTGCGGCCGCCTGGAGCTCGAAGTTGAAGGTACGGCAGAACTTCTTGCGCAGCGCCAGCCCGAGCGCCCGGTTGATGCGCCCGCCGTACGGCGAGTGGACCACGAGCTGCATGCCCCCGGTGTCGTCGAAGAAGCGCTCGAACACCAGGCACTCCTGGCTCGGCATGGCGCCGAGGACCGCCCGGCCCACCGCCAGGTAATCGACGATCATCGTTGCGGCGTCGGGGCCGACGCCGGCGACATCGGCCAACCACTGGCGTGCGCCGTCGGGATCGCCGCTGGCCAGGTACTCGTCCACGCGGACGCGCAACTCGGAAACCTCGTGCGACAGCTCGACGGTGCGGGCCGGAGCCTCGCCCAGCCAGAACGGGATGGTGGGCGGTGTGTCACCCGCATCGCGCACGCGCACGACCCCGGGCTCGACTCGGCGGATCTGCCACGAGTGCGTGCCGAGCAGGAAGATGTCGCCGGCCATCGACTCGACCGCCCAGTCTTCGTCGACGGTGCCGACGAACGTGTCGTCGGGCTCGGCCACCACCCGGTAATCGGCGGTCTCGGGGATGGCACCGCCCGAGGTGGCGGCGGCCAGCCGGGCGTTGCGTCGACCCCGGAGCTCGCCGTTGACCGTGTCGTGGTACAGGTCGGTGCCTCGACGACCGCGTCCCGTTTCGATGCCGGCGGCCACCAGGTCGACAACTTCGTCGAACTGTGCCCGGGTCAGCTCGGTGTAGGGAGCGGCTCGGCGCACCAGCTCGTACAGGTCGTCCGAGCGCCACTCCTGCGCCGCCACCTCGGCCACGATCTGCTGAGCCGCGATGTCGAGGGGCTGGCGCGCGGGGCGGATGGCATCGAGGCGGCCGGCACGCACCGCCGCCATCAGGGCGCTGCACTCGACCAGCTCGTCGCGGGTCATCGGGAACAGTCGCCCCTTGGGGGTGCCACCCCGGCTGTGGTTGGAGCGGCCGACCCGCTGCAGGAACGTGGCGATGCTGCGCGGCGACCCGATCTGGCAGACGAGCTCGACCGGCCCGATGTCGATGCCGAGCTCGAGTGACGCAGTGGCCACCAGGACCTTGAGGTCGCCGGCCCGAAGCCGGCTCTCCACGCGGTAGCGCCGTTCCTTGGAGAGGCTGCCGTGGTGGGCCGCCACCACGTCGTCTCCCATGCGCTCGCCGAGCTCGTGGGCCAGCCGCTCTGCGAGCCGGCGAGTGTTGACGAACACCAGCGTGGTGCGGTGGTCGCCGACGAGTGCGGCGATCCGATCGAGGACGTCGCCCATCTGCTCGGCCGACGCCACCGCCTCGAGCTCGCCCTCCGGAAGCTCCAGCGCCAGGTCGAGGTCACGCAGGTGACCGACGTCGACCACCGCCGGCAGGGCCCGATCGCCGACCAGCAGGCGGCCGACAGTCTCGATGGGACGCTGGGTCGCCGACAACCCGATGCGCATCGGCCGTCGGTCGCAGATCGCTTCGAGGCGCTCGAGCGTGAGAGCGAGGTGCGCCCCCCGCTTGTCGCGGGCGACGGCGTGGATCTCGTCGACGATCACCGTGTCGACCGTTCGGAGCGCCTCGCGCCCCCGGGCGCTCGTGACCAGGAGGTAGAGCGACTCCGGCGTGGTGACCACGAAGCTCGGCGGTCGGCGCACCATGAGACTGCGCTGCGAGCTGGTGGTGTCGCCGGTACGCACGGCAACCCGGATGTCGGGCGCTTCGAGGCCGAGCTCAGCGGCGACGGCCGCGATCTCGTCGAGTGGCCGATCGAGGTTCTCGGCGATGTCGACCGCGAGCGCCTTGAGCGGCGACACGTAGACGACTCTGGCGATGTCGGTGACGAGCTCCCCCGCCTCGTGGGCGCGATACAGGGCATTGATGGCCACCAGGAAGCCCGCGAGCGTCTTGCCCGACCCCGTGGGGGCGGCGATCAGGGTGTCGACCCCGGACGCTATGAGTGGCCACCCCTGCGCCTGCGGCTCGGAGGGACCCTCGGGGAAGCGGCGCTCGAACCATGTGCGCACGGCCGGATGGAAGTCGGCCAGCCCGCGCGGGGCCGCCCCCACCTCGGCGGGGTCGGACGGCCCGGTCGCCGTCACCGTGCCGGTCATCTCCAGTACCACGCCTCCGATTCTGGCGCGGACGTGTGACAGTTAACGACGGGGCCCGTCAATCCCCTGGTCAGGGGCGTCAGGCCAGCGTGCGATCCTCGACGACGTCGAGGTTGTAGAAGGTCGGCGGGCCGTCGCTGAGCGCCATCATCCTCTCGGCGAACTCCTGGGTGACGGGCAGGTTGGAGTTCTCCATCGCCGACTCGTAGGAGTCGAAGAACACGACCTGGAGGTAGCGACCCGAGTCGTCACGGTCGGCGCCGGTGATCACGCGGCGAGCCGCGGAGTCGGAGCCGGCGGCGGCTGCCCATTCGTCCTCGAGCTTGCGCATCTCGTCGAACTTCGACGTGCGGAAGTCGATGATCTGTACGAAGGCCATGTCCGTGCCTCCTTCGTAGGGGGATGGCAGGAGGCTACGCCCGCGCAGGCGCCAGAGGTTGGCAGACGGATTCATGGCGCCGTTGGGGTTGCTCAGCAACCAGATCTGCGCCAGGAACGATCTCGGCCGACCGACTGATCGCCCCTAGCGCAGCGCCGCCCGCAGCGCCTCGGCGGCCTCGTCGATGGCGGCCTTGCCCTCGGGGACCAGGTCGCCCATCGAGAAGAATCCGTGGATCACGGAGTCGTAGCGGCTGACCTTGGCGTCGACGCCGGCGGCCTGGAGCTTGGCGGCGTACGCCTCCCCCTCGTCGCGCAGGGGGTCGTACTCGGCGGTGATCACCAGCGCCGGCGCCACGCCCCGCACGGCCTCGTCGATAGCGAGCAGCGGCGACATGCGGGGATCGCTCCAGTCCTGGTCGGCGCAGTAGTGGCCACGGAACCATGTCATGTCGGCCTTGGTGAGGAAGTACCCGTCGGCGTTCTCGTCGATCGACGAATGCGAGAAGTGCATGTCGGTCGCCGGGTACACGAGCAGTTGGAACCGCAACGGGGGCCCGGTGTCGCGGAGCTGCTGGGCCACCACGGCCGCCAGGTTGCCGCCGGCCGAATCGCCGCCGACGGCCATGCGGGCCGGATCGATCGCCAGCTCGGCCGCCGTCGATGGCTCCGCCATCCAGCGCACGGCCGCCACACAGTCGTCGATCGCCGCCGGGAACGGGTGCTCGGGCGCCAGCCGGTAGTCGACGGACACGATCGTCACGCCGCTGGCAGCCGCCAGGGCGCGGACGGTGGCATCGTGCGTCTCGAGATCGCCGATGACCCAGCCGCCGCCGTGGAAGTACACGAGCGCCGGCCGCGGCCCAGGTTCGGCCGTGGGCACGTACACCCGCACCGGCACGTCACCGGCGGGCCCGCGGCACGACCTGTCGGTCACCGACGCCATCTCGGCCCGGCTGCCCAGCGCGCTGAACTGGCCGTAGGCCTCCCGCACCTCCTGGGGGGTCTGCTCCTCGATCGATTGGCTGCCGAGTGCAGCCAGCGCATCGAGGACCGTCCTCACCTCCGGCGTGACAGCCATCTCCCTCACTCCCCCTCTGCCGCTCGACGGCCAACGACCGCCGCGATCTTCTCACGCCTTGCCGTAGAACAGGCGCTCGACCACCCGCCTTGCCCGTCGCGTCACCCGCCGGTACTCGTCGCGCAGTCGGGCGGTGGTGGTGTCGAGCGATCGGGCCAGGTGCGACAGATCGTCGGGCCGCTGGGGCAGGGCGTCCACCGCCGAGGGTGCCGAACCGACGAGCCACCAGCGGTTGCGCGCGCGCTCACAGAAGCGGTAGGCGGCCCGGAGGACGTCGGCATCGTCGCCGCTCACCACGTCGGCGGACGACAACCTTTCCAGCGCGCCCATCGTCGACGGGGCGCGGGTACCGGTACGCATCTGCAGCAGCTGGACGGTGAACTCGACGTCCGACAGCGATCCCCGTCCCAGCTTCAGGTGGAACTCCGGATCCTCTCCGGGCGGGATGCGTTCCCGCTCGATGCGGGCCTTCATGCGCCGCACCTCGCGCTCGTCCTCGGCGCTGAACGGACGCCCCCACACCACCTGGTCCAACAGCGCGAGGAAGCGGGCGCCGAGTTCCGGATCGCCTGCCACCGGCCGCGCCCGGGCCATTGCTTGGCGCTCCCAGGTGAGCGCCCAGCGGTCGTAGTAGGCGGCGTACCCGTCGATGGTGCGGGACAGCGCACCCTGGCGACCCTCGGGGCGCAGGTCGGAGTCGACGTCGTAGATCCGCTGCGCGGGCGTGGCGCCGGCCAGGAACCGCAGCAGGCCGGCCGCCACCCGCAGCCCCTCCTCGTGATCGGCGGGTGTCGAGCCGTCGTGGACGAAGAGCACGTCGAGGTCGCTGGCGTACGACAGCTCACCGCCGGCGAACCGGCCCAGGGCCACCACGGCGAACGGCACCCGTGGCTCGAACGACGCCAGGGCGGCTTCGACACTTGCCTCGGCCAGGGTCGCCAGGTCGGCCCCCACCGCCGCGACGTCCGCGGCCCCGAACACGTCTCGGGCGGCCACCCCCAGCAGGTGACGGGCACGCCAGCGGCGCAGCGCCTGCTGGCGGTCGTCGACGTCGGTGCGCCAGTCGAGAGCTCGGTTTGCCGAGTCCGCCAGGCCGGCGCGATCCAGGGTCTGCAGGCGGGCGACATCGGCCAGCCGCACGATCAGGTCGGGGTTGGCGGCCAGGACGTCACCCAGCAGCCCGCTCGTCCCCAGCAGCTGGCACAGGCGGCGGGCGACCTCGGGGCTGTCGCGAAAGGCGTTCGCCAGCTCCATGGTGCGCTGCTCGCCCGAGGCCAACTTGCGCAGACCCAGGAGTCCCAGGTCGGGGTCCGGCGATGTCGACAGCCAGTCGAGCACCAGCGGAAGGAGCTGTTGCATCATGCGGGACGAGCGGGTGAGGCCCCGGGTCAGCTCACGCACAGCGGCGCGCGTGCGGTCGGCGTCGGCGAACCCGAAGCTCGCCAGCGCGCTGGCGGCCGCGTCCGGGGACAGGCGACCGGCTCCGGCAAGGGCATCGAGGAGCGGCCGGAAGTAGAGCCGTTCGTGGATCCGACGGACGACGTTGCGCTGGCGGGCGAGATCGCGGTCGAACGCGTCCGTGGCACCCGATTCCGGCGTGCCCCGGTAGTCGAGCACCCGGGCGAGGCGACGGCGCCGGTCGCGATCCGTGGGGAGGGTGTGGGTCTGTTGCTCGTCCTCGATCTGCAGGGCGTGCTCGACCCGGCGCAGGAAGCGGTAGGCGTCGGCCAGCCCATCGGCGTCGTCCGGGGCGACGTAGCCGGCCGCCCGCATTTCCGCGAGCGCCGTCAGGGTCGTGGGCGAGCGCAGCTCGGGGTCCGTCCGTCCGTGCACGAGCTGCAGCACCTGCACGGCGAACTCGATGTCCCGGATGCCGCCGGGTGCCCGCTTGACCTCCCGTTCGGCCATGCCGCGGCGGACAACATCGGCCTCGGCCCGCTCCTTGAGCACCCGGAGCGAACGCAGGTCGTCGGCCGTGAACCGCCGGGCCCAAAGGGCGCGCGACGCGGCGGACGCCCAGTCACGTCCGACGTCGAGGTCCCCGGCAATCGGCACGGCCTTCAGCAGCGCCTGGAACTCCCAGGGCTGGGCCCACCGGTCCCAGTAGGTGACGTAGCTGTCGATGGACCGGGTCAGTGCGCCGTCGCGTCCCTCGGGACGGAGGTTGGCATCCACTCGGAAGCATCGCCGGGCGACGTCGAGGACCTTCCGGGCCTGGCGGGCGTCGCCCTCGACGAACAGCACGTCGATGTCGCTGGCGTAGTTGAGCTCCCGGCCGCCCAGCTTCCCCATCCCGATCACGGTCAGACCGTCGGCCTCGACGAGGTGGAGGGCGCCGCTGAGGACGTCGGCCCCCAGCGCCGCCAGGGCCTCGCCCAC
>JBKPHE010000160.1:0-40182 GCA_046744485.1 Actinomycetota bacterium
GACTTGGTCAGCCCCCGCACCGCCCACTTGCTGGCCACGTAGGCGCCGAGGTACGGCAGCCCGGTGAGGCCAGCGGTCGAGGAGATGTTGACGATCGAGCCGCCGCCGGCCTTGGCCATCGACGGCGTCACGGCCTTGATCCCCAGGAACACGCCGGTGAGGTTGACCTGCAGGATGCGCTCGAAATCCGCCCGTTCGGTGCGGTCGATCGCCTGGAACATCAGGATGCCGGCGTTGTTCACCAGCACCGTGACCGGGCCGAAGCGATCCTCGGCCAGCGCCACCGCCGCCGCCCACTGGGCCTCGTCGGTGACGTCCAGGTGGGTGTAGACCGCGGCCTCGGAGCCCAACTCGTCGGCCACCGCCGTCCCCACGTCGTCGCGCACGTCGCCGATGACCACGCGAGCACCCTCGACCGCGAACAGCCGGGCCTCGGCCGCACCCTGGCCCCGGGCCCCGCCGGTGATGATCGCGACCTTGCCATCCAACCGTCCCATCGATCTCCCTTCCGCGTCCTAGGGCTTGTCGGCGCCGACGGCCCACATCGAGAAGAACTGCGAGCCACCGCCGTACGCGTGCCCGAGCGCACGGCGGGCGCCGTCGATCTGGTGCTCGCCCGCCTGGCCCCGCACCTGCATGGCGGCCTCGGCGAAGCGGATCATCCCCGACGCGCCGATGGGGTTGGACGACAGCACGCCGCCCGACGGGTTCCAGGGGATGTCACCGTCCATCTGCGTGGCCCCGTCCTCCACCAGGGTCCAGCCCTTGCCCTCGTCGGCGAAACCGAGGTTCTCCAGCCACATGGGCTCGTACCACGAGAACGGCACGTAGACCTCGGCCACGTCGAACTGGGCACGCGGATCGGTGATGCCGGCCTGGGCGTAGACGTCGGCGGCACACTCCCGCCCACCCACGGGGTCGACCTGGTCGCGGCCCGGGAAGGTCGTGGGCTCGGAACGCATGGCGCCGCCCAGCATCCACGCCGGTTGCCGGCGGGTGGCGGTCGCGGCGTCGCCACCGGTCTCGTCGGTGAGGACCATGGCGCACGCCCCGTCGGACGACGGGCAGGTCTCCGAGTAGCGAATCGGGTCCCAGAGCATCATCGAGTCCCGCACCGAGTCGAAGCTGATGTCGTGCTCGTGTAGGTGGGCCTTGGGGTTCTTGAGGGCGTTGAGTCGATCCTTCAGCGCCACCAGCACGCCGATGTGGTCGGGCGCCCCCGAGCGGCGCATGTACGCGCGGATGTGGGGGGCGAAGTAGCCGCCGGCCCCGGCCACGAGCGGCGGCTGGAACGGGATCGGCAGCGTCAGCGCCCACATCGCCTCGCTCTCCGACTGCTTCTCGAAGGCGACGGTGAGCACCCGCCCGTGGATCCCGGCCTGAACCAGGCTGGCGGCCACAAGCGCGGTCGAGCCGCCCACCGAACCCGCGGTGTGCACCCGCAACATCGGCTTGCCGACGCATCCCAGGGCGTCGGCCAGGTACAGCTCCGGCATCATCACGCCCTCGAAGAAGTCGGGCGCCTTGCCGATGACCACCGCCTCTATGTCGGACCAATCCATCTCGGCGTCGGCCAGCGCCTCCTGGGCGGCCTCGCGAACCAGGCCGGCGATCGACACGTCGCCCCGGGTCGCCTGGTGCTTGGTCTGGCCGATGCCGACGACGGCGACGCGCTCCTTGCCCATCACGACCCCTCCCCCACCTCGGCCTCGAGCACGCACACCAGGTTCTGCTGGAGGCAGGGTCCGCTGGTCGCGTGAGCGACGGCCCGCCGCGCCTCGCCGCGCTGGATGCGGGTGGCTGCCTCGCCGATGCGGATGAGGCCGGCGGCCATGATCGGGTTGGCGGCGAGCGGCCCGCCGGACGGGTTCAGCGCCACGCCGTCGCCCAGCGCGAGCGCATCGCGCAGCAGCACCTCCTGATGGCTGAAGGGCGCGTGCAGCTCCGCCACGTCGATCGACCCGTCGCCGGCGCCCGCGCGCTCACCGGCCAGGCGGGTGGACGGCGACGACGTGAGGTCGCGCACCCCGAGCCCGTGGGCCTCGATGCGATGGTCGATCCCCCTGATCCACGCGGGTTGGTCGACGAGCTCGCGGGCCCGGTCGCCGGCGGCCAGGATCATCGCCGCCGCCCCGTCACCGATCGGCGGGCAGTCGTGCCGGCGCAACGGCGCGGCGACCTCGGGCTCCTTCAGCAACACGTCGGGGTCGTCGGAGCCCTGCAGTTGGGCGAAGGGGTTGTCGGCCGCCGACCGGCGGCTTCGGGCCGCGATCTCGGCCATCTCCGCGACCGAGGTCACGCCCGCCTCGATGCACGCACGGGCCTGGAGCGCGGCGAGCGCCACGCTGTCGGGCCACAGCGGCGCCACGTAGTACGGATCCAGCTGGCGCGACAGCACGTCGCGCAGCGATCCCGGCGACGCCTTGCCGTAGCTGTACACGAGGGCGGTGTCGGCGGCGCCGGTCTGGATCTTGACCCACGCCTCGTAGAGCGCCCACGCCCCGTCCATCTCGACATGGCTCTCGCTGATGGGGGGCGACGCACCCACGCCGTCGAGCGTCATCACGAAGCTGAATGCCGCACCGGCCAGGTAGTCGGTGCTGCCCGAGCAGGTGAAGTCGATCTGCGACTGGTCCAGGCCGACGTCGGTCTTCACCTGGTGCAGCACCGGCATCAGCATCTCGACCTCGTTGCGCCGTTGCTCGCGCCGCACGTGGTGCGACTGGGCGAAGGCCACGACCGCCACGTCGCGCATCAGACGTGCTCCCGGTAGCTCTCGTAGGGGGCGTCGGGCTCGCCGGTGGGGCGCCACCACTTGATGGACGCCAGGTTGGGCCGGAGCTCGTCGTCGTCCACCCACACCGCCTCGACCCGCATCCCCATGCGGATCTGATCGAAGGGGATCTCCTGGACGAGCCCGAACAGGCTCATATCGGCCCCGTCGGGGAGCACCGAGGCGCACACGTATGGCAGCTCCATGGCCGAGCCGCTGAACTTCACGTTGACCACGCAGAAGGTGGTGACGATGCCCCGGTCGGCGAGCTCGACCTGCTCGCTGGTCGGGACGCCATCGGTGGGGCACGACCCGCGCGGCGGCAGCATCACCTTGCCGCAGACGGGGCAGCGCTCCCCGAGGATCTTCTTGGACGCGATGCCCCGCAGGAACCGCGAGGTCGCCTCGCCGGCGGTGAACCTGTACTCGAGCCGGGCGGGCGCGCGGATGCTGCGGACCGGCTCCAGGTCCCGTAGTGGCTCGGGCAGGACCAGCGGACTGCTCATGCCGGTCCCGCCGGCTCGAAGCAGGCGATGTCGGTGATCGAGCCGACCCGCTCGCCGGCCCAGCGGATCCGCACCTGCATTCCGGTCGCCATGGCCTCGGGCGAGCCGGCGTCGACGGCGTGGAGCAGCGCAGTGTCGGCACCGTCGATCCGCACGAGCGCCCAGGCGAACGGCCGGTCGAGAGGCTGGTGGGGTCGGGGGTCGGGCTCCCATGACCACGTGGTCACCGTTCCGGTCTCCCCCAGCCCGACCAGTTCGGTGAGCTCGGCGCTGGACACGGGGTCGTACTCGACGGGCGGGCACAGGATCCGGCCGTCCCCGGCCCGCACGCCGAGCACGAGGCCCTCGCGCAGCCCGGTCAAGAACGCGCTCTGGACCGGGCCGACGGTCCGGCTGAACGGATACTCGAGCACGAGCGGCGCCGACAGGATCTCGGCGTCGGGCATGGCATCTTCCCCACAGGTGAAACAGGTTCTACCTCGGGGGCTTGGTCTAGCAGCTTCGCGAACCGGGCGGAAGCGTTGACGGGCGGGCACGACGCGCCCGTACAGTGGCGGTCAGGGCATCGGGGTCGATGCAGGGCGTGCGCCGACAGCGGTGTCGACGGATGAAGCCGGCGTGCCGTCAGGCCGTCGTGGTGGCGCCGGCGTCAGCGGCCGGCTGCCGGCTCCCATCGGGGAAGGTGATGACCGAGCGGATCACCGTGCCGGCCTTGAGGTCGGCCACGGCGTCGTTGACGCCGTCGATCGCGATGTTCTTGGAGATCATCCCCTCGAGGTCGAGGCGGCCGTTCTTCCAGAGGTTGAGGATCCGGGCGAAGTCGCTGCGCACGTCGGCCGAGCCGTAGTACGAGCCCTTGATCGTCTTCTCGTTGAAGAACAGTTCGAAGGCGTTGAACGAGATCGTCTGGTCCTGGCCCCCGACGCCGATGATGCAGGTGGTGCCGCCGCGGCGCGTCACGTCGTAGGCAGCGCGCATGGTCTGGGGCAGGCCGATTGCCTCGAAGGCGTAGTCGAACCCGTCACCGCCGGTGATCGATGCCTTGGCCCCGTCGAGCTCGTCGGGCTTGACCGCATGGGTGGCGCCGAACCGCTGGGCGTCCTCCAGCTTCGAGTCGACCAGGTCGACCGCCACGATCTCCGACGCCCCGGCGATGCGAGCGCCCTGGATGGCCGAGATGCCCACACCGCCGCAGCCGAACACCACCACCGACGAGCCGGAGCTGACCTGGGCCGTGTTGATGGCGGCACCGACACCGGTCATCACCCCGCAACCGACGAGCGATGCGATCTCGTGGGGGATGTCGCTGTCGATCTTCACCACGCCCTGATGGGGCATGATCATCTCTTCGGCCCAGGTGCCCGCCCCGGCGAAGCCGAAGACCGGCGACCCCTCCTGCGAGAAGTGCATCGTGCCCATGGCGGCGAACTGGATGTTCACGCAGAGATTGGGCTGCTTGCGGTCGACACAGAACTTGCAGCTTCCGCAGGGCGGGCTCCAGGCGATGATGACGTGGTCGCCCGGCTGGACCGACGTGACTCCCTCGCCTACCTCGGCCACCACGCCGGCACCCTCGTGGCCCGGGATGAAGGGCGCCGGTTGGGGGATGGTGCCGTTCATGCCCGATACGTCGGAATGACACACACCGGTGGCGTGGATCTTGACCTTCACCTCCCCCGGCCCGACCGGGGTGAGCGCGATGTCGTCACGGATCTCGAGCTTGTCGTCGCCGGTGTTGCGGAGAACGGCTGCACGCATGCGGGTCTCCCCTCGTGAGCATTGGACGGCCGCAGCGTAGCAAGGCGACGTCAGTACCCTTGACCGCGGGGTCAGGTGGGTCCTTCCGGCGCTAGCCGAACCGGTCGGCGATGAGCGTGGTGGCCTCCCGGAGCTCGCCGGCAACCCAGTCGATGTCGCCCATCCCGTTGGCCCAGGCGATGGTGGCCGACCACCAGACGTGACCCAGCACCTTGGCGGCGGACGCCTCCGATGCGGGGTCGAGGTCCCCGGGAAACGCGGAGCGCATGATGCGGGCCATGGCGTCGGTCACGTCCCCGATGGCCGCCACGCTGGCGGGGTCACCGGCGGTCATGGCCGCGATCACCGCGGCCGTGAGCTTGGGCTCGCGGTCCATCGACCGCAACGCCCGCCCGAGCACATCCATGACGCGGTCGACCGTGTCAGCGCCCGCCGGCGGTCGGCGCATGACCCGCTGTTCGAGGTCGCCCAGCCACTGCACCATCACCGCCAGCAACAACGCGTCCTTGGACGGGAAGTAGCGGTAGATGGTGCCGAGGGCAACCTGCGCCCGGGCGGCCACGTCGCGCATCTGCACGACGTCGTAGCCGCCCTCGGCCGCCAGCTCGAGGGCCGCACGGATGACCCGCTCCCGCCGGGCGGCCTGGCTCCGTGTCAGGGTGGGTGCGGGGAGGGTGCCGCCGTCGCTGTCCACCGCCCGAGGTTAGAACACGTTCTATCTGGGGGGCGGATCAGGTCTGGAGGACGGCCTCGATCTCCAGGTCGAGCTTGATCTTGTCGCCCACGACCAAGCCACCGCCCTCCATGGGCATGTCGAAGCTGATGCCGAAGTCCTTGCGATTGATCTCGCCGGTCGCGGACAACCCGGCCCTGGTGCCGCCCCAGGGATCCGGGCTGATGCCGTGGAACTCGACCTCCAGCGGCACCGGGTTGGTCTGGTCCTTGACCGTGAGCTCGCCGTCCGCGATGTAGCGATCGCCGTCGGCCCTGAGGTCCAGGACGCGATAGGTCATGGTCGGGTACTTGTCGACATCGAAGTAGTTCGCCGAGCGCAGGTCGTTGTCGCGATCCGCGTTGCCGGTGTTGATCGAGTTCAGGTCGACCGTGAGCGTGGCTCTGGTTTCGAGGATGTCGTCGCTGGTGACGATCTCGCCCTCGAACTTCTCGAACCGGCCCCGGACCTTGCTGACCATCAGATGGCGGACCGAGAAGCCGACCTCCGAGTGGACGGGGTCGATAACCCACGTGCCCGCGACGTAGCCGGGGATCGCTGTGGCATCACTCACCTTGGTAACCACCTCCGTCACTCGGACCCTCCCCCGGCCGAGCGGCCGTGGGGCGGGAGATGTTGCGTCGTAGCCTCACCATCATGCCCGCCCGCCCCGCCGTCCGTCCGTTTGCCGGACCGTACGCCGACGGTGTGCCGACGGGCGCACTACAGATCGTTTGCCCCAGCCTCACCCGCTTCGGGTGGCGGGAGCTGGTCCGGGGTGTCGAGATCGCCGCGGTCCTGGCATGGCACGTCGCCGGGGCGATCGTCCACCACCTTGCCCGCCGACCGACTGCGCTTTTCCGCCTGCGGCGCGATCGCGCTGCCTGGGACATGTCTCCCGCTCCCACGGCTGCTCGGGCCGGGCTCGGGAGCGCCGTCAGCGTCGGCCTGGTGGAGGCGTTCATGGCGCTCGGGCCCACGTTCGTGAAGCTGGGCCAGCTGATCGCTTCATCGCCGGGAATGTTCCCCGCCCCCCTCGCCGACGCCTGCATGCGCACGCTCGACGACGTGCCGCCCTTCCCGGCGGACGAAGCCCTGGCGATCGTGGAGGAGGACCTTGGCGCGGCCGGGGCGGAGATCTTCAGGGACTTCGATCCCCAGCCGCTCTCCGCCGCCTCGATCGCCCAGGTGCATGCGTGCACGCTTGCCGACGGTCGGGAAGCGGTCCTCAAGATCCAGCGACCGGCCATCCGCGACCGCATGAACCGCGACCTGCGGATGATGTACCGCATGGCCCGGCTGGTCGACCACACCCGCACCGGGCACCTCATGAACGCCCCCGGCGTGGTCGAGGACCTGCACCAGGTCACCAACGAGGAGCTGAACTTCGCGCTCGAGGCCCATCGCCAGGCGGAGTTCCGCGATCACATCGGGGCGTTCGGCGACAATCGTTGGATCACCGCTCCAGTGGTGTACTGGGATCACTGTGGACCGAGGGTCATCTGCATGGAACGGCTCCGGGGCACGCCCATGGACCGCTTCGCCGAGATCAAGGCGCGGGGCATCGACGGCGAGTTGGTGCTGCGGCGGGGGCTGAAGGCGTGGATGGAGGCCACGCTGGTCCACGGGCCGTTCCACGGCGACGTGCACGCCGGCAACATCTGGGTGCTCGACGACGGGCGTGCCGCGTACCTCGACTTCGGGATCATGGGCGACCTGCCCGAGGCACACCGCCAAGCCCTGCGCGACGCCCAATACACGGTGACGATCGACGGCGACTACACCCGCATCGTCCGGGCGTGGCAGCGCATCGGCATCCTGAGCGACGACGTAGGGCCGGTCGACGAGGTAGCGGCCCGCCTCAAGGCAGTGCTCGACCCCATGTTCGACATGACCCTCGGCGAGGTGAGCTTGTCGTTCGTGCTGCGCCGGCAGCTCGAGCTCCAGCACGAATACAGTGCCCGCGCCGCTCGCGAGCTGGTCCTGGTCTCGAAGCAGCTCATGTACTTCGAGCGCTACGCCAAGGAGCTGGCGCCCGACTACAACATGGCCCGCGACCTGTTCCTGATACAGAACGTCTTCCCGGAGACGGTCGCCCGGCTGGTCGCCGAACGCGGCACCTCGTTCCCCGACGACTCCGTCCCTCACGTGCTGGGGTCAGGCGACGCCCGTACGAGCGCGTGAGGACAGCGCCGGCGGCAACGGGCGGGCGTGGACCACGACCAGCTCCTGGACCGCACGGGTGAGCGCGACATAGAGCAACCGCAGGCCCTGCGCCGTGCCCCCGGCGATGGCCGCCGGCTCGGCCACGACGACGGCATCGAACTCGAGGCCCTTGGCGTCCGGTGGCGCCAAGACGGCGGCCCCCGGCAGCCGGTGCGCCGCCGGGGCCAGCCCCGGTGGCGCGATCGCGGCGACCGACGTGTAGCGGTCGGTCAGCTCGGCCACCGCCGCCGCAATCCGGTCCTGGAGGCCCTCGGTACCGAGCTCGGCCTCGACGGCCACGAACCGGGGCGGATGGCCGTCGAGGCGGACCGACCGGCAGGGGGTGACGCCCGGGGCTGCCTCGGCCAGCAGCCGGTTGGCGACATCGACTATGGCGGCGGGCACGCGGTAGCCGAGGTCGAGGTCGGCCCGCCGGGCCGTCGACGGGGCGCCGAGGTGGCGGACCACGTCGTCCCAAGAGGACTGCGCCGCCGGGGCCGTGGCCTGGGCCAGGTCGCCGAGGATGGTCATCGATCGGGCGGGGCTCCGCCGCGCCAGCGCCCGGAACCCCATCGCCGAGAGGTCCTGCGCTTCGTCGACGACCACGTGGCCGTACGCCGGCGGTGGTCCGGCCAGGAGCGCTTCGGCCTCGTCGAGCAGTGCCAGGTCGTCGACCGTCCACGGCTCGTCGGACACCCGCCTCGTCCGCGGGCGAAGCAGCAACGCCTGCTCGTCGGCGTCGAGCAGGCCGGCGCCGGCGGCGCGCAGTGCGTTGCGGTTGGTGAGCAGCCGCCGCATCAGGGACGCGGCGCTGAGGGCCGGCCAGATGCGATCGAGGGCTCGCTGCCAGCCGCGGTCGGCGCGCAGGCTGGCGTCCACGGCCTCCAGGCTGGCCACCTCCTCGCCGCGGCGCGCTACCAGCTCGTGGCGCGCCAGCCGCACCAGCCGGGTCCGCAGCGCGGCGCGCCCGACGTTGTGCGGCACGGCCCGCTCATGCACGCCGGCCACCGCGTCGAACACCGCATCCGCGTCCAGCCGGATCGTCCCCCAGGTGGTGACACCCTCGAGGCGGTCCTCCGGCGGCTGCACGCTGGCGGTGACCGCCCGGGCCAGCACGGCGGCGAGGCGGGCATCGCCCTTGAGCCGGGCGGCGTCGTCGCCGTCCCGGCCGCGCCGGCGGTAGGCGGTGCCGGCGAGGAGCCGTTCGAGGGTCGTCTGCCGCACGGCGGTCTCCCCGAGCGACGGCAGCACCTGGGCGATGTAGCGCAGGAAGATGGGGTTGGGCCCGACCACGAGCACGCCCGCGGCGTCGAGCTCGCGGCGGTGCTCGTAGAGCAGGAAGGCGGCTCGATGGAGACCCACGGCCGTCTTGCCCGTGCCGGGCCCACCCTGCACCACGAGGCAGGTGTCGAGCGGCGCCCGGATCACCTCGTCCTGCTCGGCGGCGATCGTGGCGACGATGTCCCGCATCTCCCCCGTCCGCTCGCGCTCCAGCTCGGCCAGCAACGGGTCGGGGATGCCGCCGTGATGGGCCGCGTCGACACTGTCGGGGTCGTCGAACACCTCGTCGACCAGGTCGTCGAGGCGACGGCCGGTCATCATGAATCGCCGCCGGCGCCGCAGGCCGAGCGGGTCGACTGCGGTCGCTCGGTAGAACGGCACGGCGACGTCGGCCCGCCAGTCGACCACCACCGGCTCACCGCGGTCGTCCTCGACGTGGCGGCGGCCCACGTACCAGCGCTCACCGTCCTCGCCGTCGAGCCGGCCGAAGCTCAGCCCGGGCACGTCCACGTCGAGCGTGCCGAGTCGATGCGCCAGGTGCTGCTGCGCGATCGCGGAGTCCACCGCCTGGGCGGCGCCCTCGGCGATGGAGGCGGTGCGCGCCGTCCGGTCCCGCATGGCGGCGAGGCAGCGGTAGGCCTCGTCGAGGTACGCCTGCTCGGCGTCGACGTCGGGATGGGGCACGGTCGCGACCTCTGCGCATCCGGGGGCGAAGCAGCGTAGTGCGAGCCTCAATGCCCGGTTCCGGGATTTCGCCGGCGCGGTAGGGTCCGGCCCCGGAGGTTCACCACGTGCGCATCACGGCAAAGGTCGATTACGCCGTGCGAGCCGCGGCCGAGCTGGCGGCGGCGCCTTCGGGGCCCGTCAAGGGCGATCTGATCGCGCAGCGCCAACACATCCCGGCCAAGTTCCTCGAGAACATCCTCGCCGACCTCCGACGCGCGGGCGTGGTCGCCAGCCAGCGGGGCGCCGAGGGTGGCTACTGGCTGGCCGCGGATGCCTCCACCATCTCCGTGGCCGACATCATCCGGGCCGTCGAGGGGCCCCTCGCCGACGTGCACGGCACGCCCCCCGAACAGGTCGACTACCGGGGACCCGCAGCGGGTCTCCAGGGAGTGTGGGTCGCGACGCGCGCCGCGCTGCGGATGGTCCTGGAAGAGGTCACGCTGGCCGACGTTGCCGCCGGGACCCTGCCCGGCCAGGTCGAGGAGCTGTTGCGCGAGCCGGACGCGTGGCTTCGACGCTGATGTCGCCATGAACCCGCCGCGCTAGCGTTGACTGCCTATGTCCCGCCGGATCGACATCGAGCTCACCAGCTCCCGGGATGACGGTTCCTGGACGTGGCGCGCGGCCGGCGCCCGCGAGCCCCGGGGCACGCTGGACAGCGCACTGGTCCCGGGGGGAGCCCAGGTGGGCGCCGTGCTGCGGGCCGAGATCGACGGCTACCTCGACCAGATGAGCGTGGTGGCGATCCTGCCGCCACGGGCGCCGCGGCGAGAGCCCGACCGGCTGGAGCTGCACAGCGCCGGCAGCGACCGACGGCTGGTGACCACCACGCTGGTGCGGGAGCGCAGCGACGAGCGGCGTCCCCAGGGTCGTCGCGGCGACCGCCGGGATCGGGGTGAGCGGAACGAGCGTGGCGCACGCGGCGACAGCAGTGAGCGTCGCGAGGGTCCCGGACAGCGGGAACGTGGTGAGCGCGATCGTGGTGAGCGGGAACGTGGTGAGCGCGAGCGTGGGCGGTCCGAACGAGACGGCCGGCGCCCGACCCGTGCGCGCCAGGAGGGACGCCACGAACGATCGGCTCCTCCGCCGGTGGAGTCCAAGCCGAAGCCCAAGCGTCTACGGCCCGGGAAGGTCCATCGCACCGCCCTCCTCGAGGCCGTCTCGCCGGAGCAGCGGCCGATCGCCGAGCAGCTCCTGCAGGGGGGCATCCCGTCGGTGCGCCAGGCGATCGAGAAGCAGAACGAGACGCTCCGCGCCGAGGGCAAGACCGAGGTGAAGGCCGATCAGCTCCTGCGCGTCGCCGAGGAGCTGCGCCATCGCGCCGCCGCGGCCGTGTGGCGCGATCGCGCCGAGGCCGCCGTCGCGGCCGTCGACGACCTGGACCTCCGCGACCTCCGCTCTGTGGTCAATGCCGCCGGGGATGCCGGCCGGGACGAGGAGGCCCGGGCGCTGGCCGCCCAGCTGCGCGAGGCGCTGGCCAACCGCGTCGAGAAGGAGCACGCGGCCTGGCTGGCCGACCTCGCCGACACCCTCCGGGCCGGACGGGTCGTGCGGGCCCTCCGGCTGAGCTCGCGTCCCCCCAAGGCGGGGGCACCCGTCCCCGGCGACCTGGCCAACCAGCTCGTGGACGGTGCGTCCGCGGCGCTCACGGCGGAGACCGGCCAGGAGCGCTGGGCCACCGTGCTCGACGCCCTCGCGTTCTCTCCCATCCGCAGGCGGGTGGTTCCCCAGTCGTTGCCGACGAAGCTGTCGCCCGAGCTCCGCGCAACCGTGGCCCGGCTGGGTACCCGGCTTCCCGAGATCGCCCACATCTTCGCCATCGAGCCCGAGGAATCCGCCGGGCGGACTCCACGAGGCGCCGCCCGCCGCAGCCCCTCCCGGGCCAAGAAGGCCCGCACCGAGTCGCAGCCGGCCGCAGAAGCGGACGGGGCAGCATCCGAGAGTCCCGCCGATGCTGCGCCCGACCCGGCCAGCGCACCGCAAGAGGCGACCGCCCAGTAGTCCGAGGGAGGGCCGGTACCCGCCCCTTGTGTCCGGGCCTGTGCCCCACACCGATGAGCCCAGCGCACTACGAGGTGACGCCGATCGGAACGGTCCGATCTCCCCTGACCGACCGGGCCGCCGCGCCGAAGCAGGGCTATGAGGGATCGCCTGACGCGTGGCTCGAGTTCGTCCCGGGCGTGCTGGAAGGGCTGGAGGACATCCGCCCGGGTGACCAGGTCATCGTTCTGACCTGGCTCGACCGGGCTCGCCGCGACGTCCTGCGAACCCATCCTCGTGACGACCTTGCCAATCCCGAGGTGGGCGTTTTCAGCACCCGCTCGCCCGACCGCCCCAACCCGATCGGTCTGCACGTCGTCGAGGTCCTGTCCAGCGACCGTGGTCGGCTACAGGTCCGCAACCTCGAGGCGCTCGACGGGACGCCCGTCATCGACCTGAAGCCGGTGCTCCCCGGCGTGCCCGACGGCTGACGCCGCCGCACCTGCTCACGCGCAGTGCGTGCGCGGCCCGCGGCTGTGGCCCCGCGTCGCCCGCCGCGATCAGTGTTGGCGCGGGACGATCACCGAGTCGATGCTGCCGCGGCCGCGGTACCGGCCGGTCTCGATGTCCTCGTCCCAGCGGGCACCGCACGCCTCACAGGTGCACGAGTCGATGTGCAACGAGCCGATATAGAGCCGTTCGACCTGGTAGGCGTGGCAGAAGGGACACTGAAGGTGCCCGCTGTGATCGTCATCCATCCGGTCGGTGCCTGTCCCCCTGTCGGACCTGGTCTGTCTCATGACCACCCGCATCGTTCGGTTCGACCACCTCACCATACCGAAGGTTTCGCCGATTTTCGGCCACTGGCGCGACACGCAACGTGAGATGGAGGCATTCATTGCAGTCCGAGTGCGATGACTAGGGTGAACGCCATGAGCGAGCCAGCCCCGAGCGGGACGACCGAAGGCCAGGAACGGCGGGCGACGCCCGTCGAGCTCGAGCACCGCGGGCCGTGTGCCGTCATCAGGATCAATCGGCCCGAGGCCCGCAACGCGGTCAACGGTGCGGTGGCACAGGGCATCGAGGACGCGATCGACAAGGTCGAGGCGGACGACGAGGTCTGGGTCGGGATTCTCACCGGCGAGCCCCCGGTGTTCTCCGCCGGGGCCGACCTCAAGGAGATCAACGCCGGCAACGGTGCCAGCCTGCAGACCGAGCGGGGCGGCTTCGCCGGCATCGTGCAGCGGGAACGCACCAAGCCGCTCATCGCCGCCGTCGACGGGCCCGCCCTGGCGGGCGGGACGGAGATCGTCCTGGCGTGCGACCTGGTGGTGGCGTCGACCGCCGCGAGCTTCGGCATCCCCGAGGTCAAACGATCGCTCGTCGCCGGCGCCGGCGCGCTCTTCCGGCTGGGCCGCAAGCTCCCCTTCAACATCGCCATGGAGCTGGCGCTCACCGGCGACCCCATCACCGCCGAACTGGCCCACCAGCACGGCCTCGTCAACCGGCTGGTCGAGCCGGGGCAGGCGCTCGACGCCGCGATCGCCCTGGCCGAGCAGATCTGCGCCAACGCCCCGCTGGCCGTCCGCGCCAGCCGCAAGGTCGTGGTCGAGGCGACGCAGGCACCCGACGAGGTGGGCTGGAAGATGTCGATGGACGGCATGGCCGAGGCGGTCAAGAGTGAGGACTTCCGCGAGGGCCTCACCGCGTTCATCGAGAAGCGGCCGCCGCAATGGAAGGGACGCTAGCCGGCCCCTCGCGACTCGCCGGCCGGCAGCACGCGGTGGGTTGCGAGGAAGTCGGCCAGGCCGTCGACCAGCGGCCAGGTTGACACCTCGGCGAGCGGGACCCAGGCGACCTCGCCGGCGTCGTCACCCGCGCGGGCGCGCTCGGGTGGGTCCAGCACGGTGACCAGGAAGTCGAGGATCACGTAGTGGTGCCCCTCGCCGATCCTCTCGGCCCAGCCCACGAAGTCGCCACAGGTCGCCCGCAGCCCCGTCTCCTCGCGCAGCTCGCGGACAACCGCGCCGCTCACCGTCTCTCCGGGCTCGACCCGTCCGCCCGGGACCGACCATCGGCCCGCCCCGGGACCCACCGCCCGCCGCACCAGGAGCAGCCGGTCGTCGACGACCGCCAGCGCACCCGCGCACACCTCGGGTCGCGGCGAAGGCCTGCGCATCACGAAAGCGGTCGATGCACCACGATCGCCCGAGCCACCAGCCCGAACGACTCGAAGAAGTTCTTGGTGTCCCGATCGCCCGGCAGGGCCAGGCTGTCGACCCCGAAGCACGCTCGGGCGCGACACCAGTCGATCAGGTGGTTCATGAGCGTCTCGCCCACGCCCACCGCGCGGGCGCCGGGGTCGACGTAGATGTCCTCGATCACACCCAGCAGCCCGCCATCGAGCAGCGTCTCGACCCGCACCACGCCGTAGCCGACCACGACCCCATCCAGCGTCCCCACCGCCACCTCGTGATCCGGCGACCCCAGGGCCGAGCGCAGCGGCGCCTCCTGCGGCGCCGGCCGTCCCTCGCGGCGCGCCCACAGGGTGCCACCCTTCTGGCCGAGCTTCTCGTCGGTGGCGGCAACGGCGAGCGCCACCACGTGGGGGACGTCCGCCTCGACGGCCGTGCGGGCTGCCTCCTCCGGCGCGGTGCCCGGGGGACGCTCCGGCGCCGCCGTCATGATTGGAGTTGGGTGATCTTGTTGAGGATCGTCTTCCGGCCACGGTGTGCCACCTCGTAGGCCCGGACCGCCTCGAGCTCGTCGAGCGTCAGGCCGGGCAGCCGGGTGACCACCTGCGAGGCCGACAGGCTGTCGTAGTCGGTGATGGCTAGGTCGTTGACGTCGGGGCCGAGCTCAGCTGGTTCGGCGGTGGCGGCCGGAGACCGAGCGGCGGCGCGTTCGGGAGCAGGCGCGTCGGCGCCGTCGCCGCCGCGATCCTTGTCGTCGCCGGGCAGCACACCGAGCGCCCGCAGGAGGCCGGTGGTCTGCTCCTCGAACCCCGCCAGGCGGCGGCGCACCTCGGCCTCGCCCTGCCGGACGGCGAACTGGCCGAAGAGCCGGGCGTTGCGCGTGTGGACACGACCCTGCTCGGCGAGCTTGGGCAGCAGCGTCGGAGCCTCGAAGAAGAGCCCGATGGGGACGTAGACGAGCAGGTCGGCGAGCTGGTCAGCCGGCGTCCTGTCATCGTTCTCGGTCACGAAACGATCCTCTCAGGCGCGAAGGCGCGCAGCCAGCCGGGCGCGACTCACACACAGTCGGTGCAGAGCATCAGGTCTGGGTCGGCGAGCTGGCTCGGGTGCTTGACCAGGAAGCAGGACTGGCAGACGAACTCGCCGGGCCGCTTGGGCTGGATGCGTCCCGTCCCATCGCCCCGCTCGTCGGTCTCCGGTTGCTCCTCGTCGTCCTCCTCCTCGCCGTCGTCGGGTTGTGCGGCGATGCGGTCCTTGAGGATGGTGTCGAGGTCGGCCTCGACGTCGTCGGGGTCGACGTCGTCGTCCTCCTCCTCCTCCTCCTCGTCCTCGGAGCGGCGCGTCTTGGTGGCGGTCGCCTTCGACTTGGGTGCGGGCTCGAGCTCGACATCCTCTTCCTCCTCGTCGAGCTCCTCGAATTCCTCGTCGTCCGCGACATCGTCCTCGTCGTCGACGAGGGCCGCGTCGAGATCTTCGGGCTCGGCCGCGAACTCCTCTTCGTCGTCGAGGTCCTCGGCGTCGAATTCTTCGTCTTGGATTTCTTCGTCAGACATCGGGTCCCTTCACCATGCGGCCCAGCGCGGCCGGATCATAGGCACGCCGCTCAACACACCGAGAGTCGGCGATATGCCCGGGTGCTGGAGTGCCGGTCCGGGCGGTCGACCTGTTCAGAGGGGTCCGCGCGGCGGGTCAGGGTATCGACCGGTGGCACGGCCCGTTAGTGACAATCGTCACACCGACCGGCCGTCCGGCGCTGGGCGAGCGTGCTAGCGACAGGCGCGTCGCTGCTCGGCGCGGCGCTCGGAGGCCAGGCGCTCCAGTTCAGGCTCCGGGGAGTCGTCGGCGAAGCGCATCGCCTCGGCCACGGCCCGATGGCCGGCCTGGTCGGCGATGAGCCGGTGCATCTGCTGGGCGACGGCGCGGTACGCGGGATGTCCCTGTGGCGTGGTGCGGAGCTCGATGAGGTGCATGGCCTCGCGGGCGTTCATCTCCATGACGAACCGGATCCGGTACGCGAGCGATACGGCGTAGGGCGCCTGCACCGGGAAGCGGTCGGCCAGCGCGCCGTGCAGGGCCGCCGAGCGTTCCATCGCCTCGTCGAACGTCGCGGTCAGGCCCGCGAGGTCGACGGCCTCGGGCCGCGTGTAGCCGTGACGAGGCGACAGCGGTTGCCATTCGATGGTCAGCAGGCGGTGCCGTTGAAGGTCGCGAAAGGCGCCGTAGTCCGCCAGGACGTCGAACCGGTAGCTGGGCCGCTCGAACGCCCGGCCGGGCCGGTGGCGCCGGTTGCCGCGCTCACCCACGTAGGTCCGCACCACGGCCTGCCGTTCGTCGACCGACATGGCCCGCACCCGGGCTTCGATCTCGGCATCGGACAGCTGGGTGTAGGGGTAGAGCATCGAGGCGACGAGCTTGACCTCGGCATCGGGGTCGAAGTCGACCAGGCGGACGCTCGGCGCCTCATCGCTGCCGGCGGCCGCGTCGGGAAACAGCCGCGCCGCCAGCTCCTCCATGTGCATGCGGGTGCCGGCCAGGTACGTGCTGGCCGCCACGCCCCTGTCGGAGAGGTCCACGCGCTTGAGGAAGCTGGGGATCACCTTGCGCAGCTCGGTGAGCATGAGGTCGGCATAGCTGCGGGCCTCCGGCAGGGGGTGGGCACGCATGCGCAGCAGCAGGGCCTCGTACGCCTGGCCGGTGCCATAGATGCCGACGTTGGACAGCGAGGCAGCCGGCAGCACGCCGCGCACGGCGTCGAGCGCCTTGGCCTTGAGGGCCTGCCGGTAGATGAAGTCGCTGTCCGCCGGATCCTTGGGGAAGCGGTCGCGGAAGAAGTCGGTCATCGTCGAGGCCAGCTCGCCGTAGGTGTCGAACAGGCGGTCGAGGTCGCCCACGTAGCGCAGCCCCAGGTGGCTCCCGAGCACCGCCGGGTCGCGGTGGTAGCGGTAGCGGCCACCGATGCGGGCGTCGTAGGCGATGT
The DNA here is from genome assembly GCA_046744485.1 of Actinomycetota bacterium. Lineage (GTDB taxonomy): Bacteria > Actinomycetota > Acidimicrobiia > Acidimicrobiales > VFJN01 > DASQUK01. The sequence continues at coordinate 17,114 of JBKPHE010000160.1, forward strand.
AACGAGTCGACTGCTCGAGGTACGACATCAGGCGGCCGCGCTCGAGGACCTTGGTCAACAGGTTGGAGGCCTGCTCGCACGCAAGGTGCACGCCCCCCAGCTGGGCAACCGAGTCGTCGCCGTACTCGAGGAACACCCGGTCATACAGCTCCTCGGCGCGCTGCAGGCCGACGGTGGCGTCGACCGATGCGTCGCCGGCGATGTCGAGGTCGCCGACGAACTCGTCGAGGAACAGCCGGCGCAGGCTCTTGGGCGAACGTGAGTAGCGGGCGAACAGGGCCCCCTTCACGACCTCCGGCAGGTTGACCAGGGCAAACACGGGCCCGTCGAGGTTGGTGAAGTACCGCCTCAGGACGTCGGCCTCGGCGGGGGTGAAGTCCTCGCTGACGTAGACAGTCATAAGGGAGGCCGATCGTACGGCGGGCGATCTTCGGCGCCGCGGATGCTGGCGAGCACCGCCAGCGCCTGCCGCAGGGGTTTGCGATCGGCGTCGGTCACCCGGCCCGGCCGGCCGACCGACGGGTGCCGACGGCCGCCTCCCACTCGGTGCGGGCGAGGCCGACGAGCTCTTTGTCGAGCCACAGGTCGGCCACCGTGAACGCCAGGGCCTTGGCGCCGTCGATCACTGCCCGGTCGCCCTCGGGCCCGCCGGCGAAGCCGGCGAAGGCCGGAGTGTGGATCGACACGCCCGGCGGCGCCACCTGGATCATCGGGTGGATGGCCGGCACCTCGTAGCTCAGGTTGCCCATGTCGGTGCTGCCCACGACCCGGCCCTTCGGCGAAGGCAGCCTGACGATGCGACCGAGGGCCTCGGCGTTGGCGCGGTACCGCTCGCCGATAGCCTGGTTGTCGATCATGTCGGCGTAGACGACGTCGCTCCACTCGACGTCCATCTCGCAGCCGGCGGCGTCGGCACCCGCCTGCAGGCACGCGAGGAACCGAGCCTTCAGCCGCTCCAACCCCGCCAGCTTCGGCGACCGCACCATCCACTGGCTGCGCGCGAAGGCGGGCACGATGTTGGGCTTGTCGCCACCGTGACTGATGATGCCGTGGATCCGCTCGCCGGGCGCGATGTGCTGGCGCAGCGCCGCCACGTTGACGTAGCCGAGCACGGCGGCGTCGAGCGCGTTGCGGCCGCGGTGCGGATACGCGGCGGCATGCGCCGCTTCGCCCGCGTAGCTGACCGCCACCTCGTGGACGGCGATCACGTCCATCGCCACCAGGTCGGCGTCGGCGGGGTGGACCATGAGCGCGGCGTCGACGCCGGCGAAGGCGCCCGCCTCGATCAGCCGCAGCTTGCCGCCGCCGCCCTCCTCCGCGGGGGTGCCGATCACCGCCACCCGGCCGCCGAGCTGCTCGGCGAGTGCGGCCGCCGCCAACCCCGCCCCCACCCCGGCGGCGGCGATGACGTTGTGGCCGCACGCGTGCCCGATGGCGGGGAGCGCGTCGTACTCGCACAGGACGGCGACGGTCGGACCGGCAGAGCCGGCGTGGGCCTCGAACGCAGTGCCGATGCCCCGCGCGGAACGCGTGACGCGGAGCCCCTCGTCTTCGAGCACCTGGGTCAGCAGATCGTGAGCGAAGCGCTCCTCGTAGCCCAGCTCGGGCCGGGCGTGGATCTGGCGGGACAGGTCGACCAGGACGTCGCGGCGTCGGTCGACCTCGGCGGCCAGGCACGCCTTGGCGTCGGACAGGTCGGTCGCGGGGCCGTCCATCCCGTCAACGTAGCTGCCGGTCCCTGCTGCCAGTCAGGGGCCGTACATCGCCGACGGGCCGATCGCCATCCCCGCGGGCCACATTTCCTCGGCCACCGCCGACAGCCGTTCGATCTCGGCGTCGAGGTCGAACGGCTGGATGGAGGTCACGAGCGTCGCCAGGGTCTCGCCCTCGTACGAGGTGTCGATCTGCACCACGGTGTCGCCGCTGAGGACCTCGAGGACGCCCGAGGAGTCCCGTGTCGGCACCGCCCCGTAGTGACCCGGGACAAAGGGCGCGTCGTCGGCGTGCTGGGCGCATTGGGCGGGCCTCAGGTACACGTCGAGATAGTCATCCCAGGCCATCGCCTCGTCCGTCTCGGGGTCGTCGAGCCCCTCGGGGTCGAAGGGCGGACCGTACACGAGGTTCATCTGCGCACAGTCCTCGTCCATCGCTGCGGCTTCGTCAGACGAGATGGGGTAGATCTCCTGCAGCTCGATGCCCTCGGGCAGCACGGTCGGTCGGACCGGCGTGATCGCGGCGCGAGCCTCGGCGAGCGCCTCTTCGTCCAGCCAGGGCGTCGGGTCGATCTCGCTCTCGGCTGGCGCGGTGATGGTGATCGTCGCCCCCCAGTCGGAGAAGTCGATCCGCGACGTGTGGCTGGCGGAATCGTTCTCCACCGTGAGGGTGAGTGAGACCGGTCGGTCCTCGGCATCGAGGACGATCTCGAACCGACCGTCTGGCACGGGGCGGTCCAACGCCTCGACCACTTCTGCGGGTGCCTGGCGGACGGCGTGGATCGTCATACCGCGGTTGGACTGCGAGACGACCTCGGCGTCCTCGAGCGCTCCAAGGGCACCGGCAAGCGCACGGGGATCGGCCGCCGACGGGACGGGCCCGCCGCCGAGCCCAAACCAGGGTCACCGAGCCCCGCCAGGTAGAGGGCGCCCAGCAGGGCCACGACCATCTCGTCGACGACCTGGTCGTCTTCGGCCAGCATCTCGTCGTCGGCGATGGACTCGATGTCGGTGGTGAACCACTGCAGCGTCTCGCTCGGAGCATCGGCCCAGTCGCGTTCGTCCGGGTCCGGAAGCGGGCTGGCCGCCCACTGCTCGCCGTCGATAGGCGTGTAGCTGTCACCCCACCGGGAGTAGAACGTGCCGTCGACCACGATCGACTCGTCCTGCCAGTCGCCTCCGTCGCTCCGGGACCGCCAGTTGTCGCCCGACACCTCGATGTCGTCGACCACGCGAATGGTCGTGTGCACCCCCGGCCCCACACGGGCACCGAGGCCCGACTGGTCCTCGGACGTCACCGTGAGCCGGTAGCTCTCGGCGTCGCCCAGCAATGCCTCCGCCCGACGTAGGGCGGTGCCTGGGTCGACGTCGCCGCCGCCCAGCGCCCGCACCGCCACGACGCCGACCACGAGCAACGCCGCAGCCGCCACCGCCAGCACGATTCGCGCCAAGATGCGTCGCCGGGTCGACGCCCGCCGCTCCCCCTCACCCGTGATCGGGATCTCCGGGCCCTCCGGCACCGGCGTGCCCGACGCCTCGTCGTCCATGGCCACCCAGCTCCTGCGGCCGCCGAATGGTGGCGGCACGATAGCCGCTCACCATGGCGTTGGCCCGAATCAGGAGGGGTGGCGGAGCACGATCTTGCCGAGCTGTGCGCCCCGGCTGAGTCGCCCCAGCGCCGCCGGGTAGTTCTCCAGATCGAATGCCTCGTCGACGGTGACGGGAAGTCCCTGGGCGACGAGGCGGGTCACGTCGGCGAACTCCGGGTACGAGCCCATCGTCGAGCCGATGATCTCGATCTGCTTGAAGAACAGGCGCGGCAGGCTCAGCTCCACCGTCTGTCCCGAGGTGCCCCCGCACACGACCAGCCGGCCCCCCGGGCGCAGGGCCTTGACCGAGCGGTCCCAGGTGGCGGGGCCGACGCTCTCGACCACCACGTCGACCTGCACGGGCCAGTCGGCGTCGGAGGCGAAGGCGTCGGTCGCGCCCAGCTCGATGGCCTGCTGACGCTTGGCGTGGTCGCGGGACGTGGCGTACACGACGGCGCCCACGCGGCGGGCCAGCGCCAGGGCCGCGGTGCTCACCCCGCCACCGACGCCCACCACCAGCACGGACTCGCCGGCGGTCAGCGCGGCCCGGCGAAGCATGCGCCAGGCCGTGAGCGTGGCGAGCGGGTAGGCGGCGCACTCCTCCCAGGAGCGGCCGGCGGGCCGGGGCACGACGTTCCGCCCCGGCACCACGAGCAGCTCGCCGTGGCCGCCCCAGCGGTGCTCACCCACGATCTCGAAGCCGGCACCGAGGGGCGAGTCGATGCCGTACTCCACCGCCGCTTCGAGCGGCGCCACCGCCGGGTTGACGACCACCTCGTCGCCGGGGGCCAGGTGGCCGACGCCCTCCCCCACCGCGTCGACGATCCCGGCGACATCGCAGCCGGGCACGTGAGGCAGCGGGGGCCGCGGCATACCCCGGGTGAGCCACAGGTCCATGTGGTTGAGGGCCGATGCCACCGGGCGGACCCGCACCTCCCCGGGGCCGACCACGGGATCGTCGATGATGCCGAAGCGGTAGTCACCTGGCGATTCGTCGAGGATCCAGGCGCGCACGGACGCCGAACCTAACAATCGGTGACGAGCCGGTCGCCGGACCGACGCCATCAAGATGTTGGCAGGTGGGAGCCGGGCCGGATCACACCACGCAGATCAGCGCGTCGGGCTCGATGCGGACCGACAGGTTGGTGGCGACGCCGATCCGTTCACCGTCGAGCCACACCGCGGTCGGGCGGTCGAACTCGATCTGGAACGCCGGGCGGCGGGACTGCTCGACGGCCGGGTGCGGGACGTGGCCGCCAGCGGGCAGCCGCCGTCGCGCCTTGACGCGGTCCGTGAGGGTCATCCCCGCTGCCACGACGATCATGTCGAGGAGGCCGTCGTTGGGGTGCGCCCGGGGCGCCACGTCCCAGTCGCCCAGGAACTCGGCGTTCATGGCCGCCAGGAGGGGCCCCCGCCACCACGACCGGCGCGTCACAAGGTGCGCGACGAACCAGTGGAGCCGCCCGTCCACGAGGACCGCCCCCAGGTCGATCGGCAACCGCACGGCGTCGCCCGAGCGACGCCGGGCGACGTCGCCGCGGCCGCCGAGCGTCCGGCACAGGTCGCCGCCGGCCAGCCCCAGCGGCGGCGGCTGCGTCCCCGCCCGCCGCGCCCGCTCGACGATCCGACGTGCCTCGGCATCGCTGTGCACGACCACCCCGTCCGCGGCCAGCGTCCCCGGTTCCCCCCAGCCTTCGCCTCTCCGGACCGTCAAGGTGCGTCCAGCGAGTGCGCCGCCGAGGCTCCGACCACCTCGTCGAGCGTCGACGAGATCGACACCACGCCCCGGTGCAGCGCCTCGGCGGCCTGGCGAGCGGCGCGGGCGGTGTCGGGGTTGGGGGCGACCTCGCCAATCTGGCGTACGAGATCGATGAGCGTCTTGATGTTGCGGACGAAGTCCCCACCGGACACGTCCTCGTCGCCCAGCACCTCGCCCAGGGGCTCGCCCGCGGCCCAGGCGTGGGCCAGCGCCAGGAAGCCCGGGTCGGGCGGACGGGTGGCCGGGAGGCCGGCCGCCTCCTCGTCGGCGCGCAGCTGGTCGGCCAGCCGCTCGAGCTCGCCCCAGCGGCCGCGCACCAGGCGGGATGGGAACCACGGCGGGGGCGCAGGTCCCGGCCCACGCTGCTCGTACGTGAAGCACGACACGAGTCCCGCCAGGGCCGCCGGGTCCAGGCCGTCGAGCAGGCCGCTGGCCATGGCCTCGGCCACCAACAGGTCGCTCTCGTGGTAGGTCCGGGCCAGCACCTCACCGCGGGGCGTGAGCGCCCAGCCGTCCAGGTAGCCCCAGGCCTCGAGCAGCCGCAGCACCCGGTCGAAGCGGCGGGCCAGCGACTCGGTGCGCGACCGGACCTCACGCCGCATGTCCGACAGCTCGCGCCGCGCCCGGTCCAACTGGCCCAGCGCCCGCAGGTGCCGATCCCGGTCCGGGCAGTCGTGCACCGGGTGGTCGGCCAGCGGCGCCGGCGCCGGGACGCGCTCGGACACGCCGGCCGGAGCGTCCGACCGCGTGGGCTTCGGTGTCAGCCGGGCCCGGCGCACCTCGTCGGCCAACTTGTGCTGGAACGCCCGGTTGTTGGGGGCATAGGGCACGGGCATGTCGACGCGCCCGAGACGCACAGGCGGGTCGGCGACGTCGTCGGCGCCCAGCGTCAGCCGATCGCCGTCTGCGTCGATGCCGCGCACCTTCACCGCGCCGCCCTTCCGGTAGGCCACCGACAGCACCGCCAGCCGCCGGCCGGCCACCTCGACGACGTCGCCGGGCATGAGCCGCGACAGGGCGTACTCGACCGCCCCGAGCGTGGGCGGCCGGGCCGTCCGGGTTTCGCCCTGCGCCTGACGAAGTTGCCGATACTCCTCCGCGTCGCCCCGGTCGCAGCGGGCCTCGCGCTCGAGGCGCTCGATGCGCTCCTGCTGGCGCTCGATCCGGGTCTCGAAGCGCACGACGGCCCGGTCGGCCTGGAACTGCGCGAACGACAGGTTGAGGAGGTGGTGGGCGTCCGCGGGTTCGTAGCGCCGCACCAGGTTGGCGGCCATGTTGTACGTCGGGCGGAAGGCGGAGCGCAGGCCGTAGGTCCGGCTCGACGCCAGCGACGCCACCTGGTCGAAGGGCACGAATGGCGACCACAGCACGATGGCGTAGCCGAGGTCGTCGATGCCCCGCCGCCCGGCCCGGCCCGTGAGCTGCGTGTACTCGCCGGGTGTGAGGAACGCCCGGGCCTCGCCCGTGAACTTGGTCAGCCGTTCGATCGCCACCGTGCGGGCCGGCATGTTGACCCCGAGGGCCAGCGTCTCGGTCGCGAACACGGCCTTGACCAGTCCCTCCACGAAGCAGGCCTCCACCGCCTCCTTGAACGGCGGGACCATGCCGGCGTGGTGGGCTGCCAACCCCATCTCGAGCGCCGCCTCCCAGCGGTCGTAGCCCAGGACATCCAGGTCGTCGTCGGTGAGCGCCGCTGTCCGCTCCTCGACGATCGCCCGGATGCGGGCCCGCTCGTCGGGCGTGGTCAGGCGCAGCCCGACGTCGAGGCAGGCGGTGACGGCTTCTTCGCAGCCCATGCGGCTGAAGATGAAGTAGAGCGCCGGCAGCATCTCGCGCTCGGCGAGCATCTCGACCACCTCGGGCCGCCGCGGCGTGAAGAAGCGCCGCCGGGGACGCCGCGCCGGTCCCCGGCGGGACCCGCGCCCGTGCAGGGTGTCGTTGTCCAGCCGCTCGGCCTCGGTGTTGGGCCGGCCATCGATCAGCGTCGACAACAGGTGAGGACGTTCGCTCTGGCGATCACCGACGAGGTAGAGGTTGCGCAGCTCGACCGGGCGCTGCTCCTCGAGCACGAGCGTGGTCGGCCCTCGCACCGTCTCCAGCCATTCGGCCACCTCCTCGGCGTTCGAGACGGTGGCCGACAGGCAGACCAGCCGCACCTCGGCCGGCAGGTGGATGATGACTTCCTCCCACACCGGGCCCCGGTAGGCGTCCTGCAGGTAGTGGACCTCGTCGAGAACCACGAACCGCAGCCCGTTGAGCGCCGAGGAGCCGGCGTAGATCATGTTGCGCAGCACCTCGGTGGTCATGACCACCACGGGGGCGTCGCCGTTGATGCTGTTGTCCCCGGTCAACAGGCCGACGTTGTCGGAGCCGTGCCGGCGGGCCAGGTCGGCGAACTTCTGGTTCGACAGTGCCTTGATCGGCGTGGTGTAAAAGGCCTTGCGCCCCTCGGCCAGCGCCCGGGCGACGGCGTGCTCGGCCACGACCGTCTTGCCCGAGCCGGTGGGTGCCGCGACCAGAACCGACCGGCCCCCGTCGAGCGCGACGATGGCCCGGCGCTGGAAGGGGTCGAGTTCGAACGGGTAGGTAACGGCGCCGGCACCGTCTGCCCCGACGTTCGACGCGGGGGGCACGAAGGTCACGTCGCTTCCCGAAGCGCCTGCCGTTTGCCGATGAAGCTGCCGACCAGGATGGCGATCTCGTAGAAGACGACCATCGGTACGGACAGCATGAGCATGCTGATGGGGTCCCCGGAGGGCGTGATCACGGCCACCAGCACGCAGATGCCCACGATGGCGAACCGCCGACCCCGCCGTAGCGTGTCGGTCTCCACGATGCCGGCCATCTGGAAGAAGATGAGCACGATCGGGAACTCGAACCCGACGCCGAACGCCAGCATCATGTACGTGATCAGCTTGAAGTACTTGCCCGCCGTATACCCCGTGACGAAGCCCTCGCCCCCGATGTCGATCAGGAAGTCGAAGGCGCGGGGCAAGGTGAAGTAGGCGAGCGTCGCGCCGAGTACGAACAGCAGGAGTGCGGAGACCACGAACGGCACCGCATAGCGCTTCTCGTTGGCGTAGAGGCCGGGGCTGACAAATCGCCAGACCTGCCAGAGCAGCACCGGCATGGCGAAGGCGACACCGGCGTACACCGACGTCCGCATGCGGATGCTGAACCCCTCGAGCGGATCCGTCTGCAGCAGCCTGCCGCCCCCGATCGTCGGGTGGTTGTCGGCGATGTCCTTGTAGGGCCGGATGAGCACGTCGAAGATCTGCGGGTAGAGGATGAAGCCCGCCACCATCCCCAGAGCCACGGCGACGACGCAGATGATGAGGCGGGTGCGCAGCTCGGTGAGGTGCTCGACCAGCGTCATGCCCTGCTCGGGCGACGCCCTCTCGGCGGTGCTCATCGCTGATGGTTCGCCGGCACTACGTGCTCGCTCACGACGGTCTCCTAGGAGGCGGCGCGCTCGTCACCGAGCTCCGGCCCTGATTCGGCGACCGGCGCCCCAGCGGATGTCGGCTGCTCGCCGGGGCCCACGATGGCATCGAGCGCGTCGGCGATCACGGGTGCCACGCTGGTGCCCTCAGGGGCGGCGTCAGGCTCTTGCTCCAATGCGACATCCGCCGGTGCACTGTGATCCTCGTCGGCAGCGTCGTCCTCGGTGTCGTCGTCATCGATGTCCGGGTTCGCCTCGGCCACCGCCGCGGCCAGGGGAACGGCCTCCCGGCGGCGGGGCGGGCTGGCCTCATCGGCGATGTCGCTTTCCTCGAAGGCGTCGCGCAGCTCCTGCTGGAACCCCGACGAGATGCGGCGCACCTCCCCCACCACGCGTCCGAACGTGCGCATCGCGTCCGGTAGCCGTTGAGGCCCGAGCACGATCAACGCGATGAGCACGATGACCAGCAGCTCGCCGCCGCCGATGTTGAACATGGTGCGAGTGTATGGGGGTTGATTCCGCGGAACACGGCGCCGGCACCGATCCAAAGGCCAGGGAGTCCACCGCTCGGATGAACCCCCACGAGGTCGGCCGAGGGTTACCCGCTGTCGTCCACGGGTGCCAACGGGTGCCGCCGGGTCAGCTCCGCGGCCCGCTCACGGGTCTCCCGCAGCCCGGCTCTCACCGCCGCCAGCCGGGGCCGGAGCTCCTTCAACCGCCGAACTTCGATCGCAAGGTCCACCGCCGCCTCCTCCAACGCCCGGGCCCGTGCGGCCACCAACCCGGTGGCGAGGGCTGCCGCCACCACGGGAACGGTCCAGAGCAGGCTCACCGGTCGCGAAGCTAGCGGGCACTCAATGGTGGAGGTCGTGCAGCACGAACGCGTCGACCGGTTGCTCCCGACCCTTCACCAGGACCGGCCCCAGGGCGGTGATGGTGGCCGCGTCCCCGATCTGTCTGCGGGTGAGGGCGCCGATCACGACCTGGCCGGGTTCCGCCAGCGTCTCGAGGCGGGCGGCGACGTTGGTGGTGTCGCCGACGGCCGTGAAGCTGCGCATCTCGGCGCTGCCGACGTTCCCGATGAGCGCCGGCCCGGTGTTGATCCCCACCCGGAAGCGGGGCCATCCGTCACGCCCGGCGGCGACCTCGTCGATCGCGCGATGGAGGCGCAGCCCGGCCGCACCGGCCCGTCGCGCGTGGTCGGCCTGGCGGACGGGCGCGTTGAAGATCGCCATCACCGCATCGCCGACGAACTGCGTGACCGTGCCACCCCGATCGAGGATGACGGGGACGACCGCGCCGTAGTAGGCGTTGAGCATCGCCACCACCTCGGCCGGTTGGGAGCGTTCGGAGAACGGCGTGAAGCCGCGCAGGTCGGCCATGAGCACGGACACCTCGGCGATGCTCCCGCCCAGGCCTGCCTGGTCGGGATCCGCGATCAGGGCGGTGGCCACCGAGGGCGACATGTATGACCGGAACAGGCCCTCCATCTGGCGGTAGAGCCGGGCATTCTCGAGCGCGATCGAGAGTTGGCTGGCGAACGACTGCAGCAGCGCGGTGTCGGCATCGCCGAACCCGACATCGCCGCTGTTCCGCACTTCGAGAACCCCCGCCGCTCGGCCCTTCACCTGGAGCGGCAGCACGAGGACCCGGCCGTCCGGTGACGCCACCGGGGCCAGCGACGTTACCGCCGCGCCCCGCTGACCCTCGTCGGCGGTGCCGTGCCCGTCGACCAACGTCAGCTTCCCGTCGCGCAAGAGGCCCAGCGCCAGGTCTTGACCCCGGAACGCGGCGCGGCCCACCGCGAGCGCCCGGGCCACGAGGGCGCCCTCGGACTGGATCACGCTGGCCTCTCGTCCGACGGCGACCAGCCCACCGAGCCGGCGGGCCTGTTCCCGCTCGGCGCCGAGCGCCTCAGCGGCGCGCTCCAGCACGGCCACCTGCTGCTCGGTGAGGTCGAACCGATCGGCCAGCAGAGAGCCGGCGCGGCCCAGGTCCGGGGACGTGCCGTGTTCTCGTTCCGCCTCCATCACCGTGACCAGCTGTTCGAGCGCCGCCCGGTGGTCCCGGCGGATGCTGTCCACCGTCTGCTCCAGCGTGATGCTGTCGAACAGGCCGCGTGCCGAGCCTTCACGCTGGAACTGCACGTAGGCGCTGTAGGCCACGAAACCGAAGGCGGCGCCCATCAGCAGGTGCCACTCCCACCACGAGGCCTGCCAGTTCCGCCCGTACGCGATGGCGAACATTGCCAGGGCGAGCAGTGCGAACGCCGTCACCAGGCTCAGCAGCACGACGGCGGGGCGGCGGCGGTGCACCCCGAGGTACCGGTAGGCGGCCAGGCCGTACAGCGCGGTGCCTCCGAACGCCAGCCCGATCAATGGACCACGTGCCTCCTCTGGCGGCAACGGCTCGTCGAGGGGCCGCCAGCCGGCCACCGAGACGACCGCCCACGCCGCCATCGCAGCGAGCAGCGCGGCGGTGAGCGCCCAGCGCAACCGGATCAGTCGGGCCGCCGCCGGCGGGGACCAGTCGATGCCCGACGCAAGAGCCAGGAGGCCGCCCACGCACAGGCCGACGGGGGTGGCCAGCACGAAGCCGGCGTTCGGCTGCTCGAGGAGCACTTCGGGCGTCGCCAGGGCGTGCAGTCCCAGGAACCCCGCCGCCACCAGGAAGGCCCATGCCACCAGCAACAGCCGCGGATCCGACCGTCGGCCTGCCGCCCCCGCCATCAGCACACCGAGCACGATGTTCAGGAGCGCCGTACCCAGCACGAGCCCGAAGTGGGCGGAGTGGTTCTCCCAGCGCAGGTCGAGCTCCGGCCGAGCGATCAGCAGCCACAGGACCAGCGCCGGCAGCACGATGTGGAACGTCCATGCCGCCACCCGCGCCCACGCACCCGAGCGGGTCCGGCCACTCAGGCCCTGTACCACACCTCACCTCCTCCCGGTGAAGACTCGGCCAGGAGTATGTACTCGGCCGGGGCCCAACGGCGCGCAAATGATGGCACCCGCACGGACTGCGCTCCCGGTGCCGGGCTCAGAGCCGGCGGCGGTGCGCGGCCAGAAGCTCGTCGAACCAGCCCTTGGCCGCCAGCATCTCGTGGAAGTCGATCAGGTCGTCGTGGGTGAGCGGCGGCCCGATCGGGCGGGGCTCGACCAGTTCCGATGGGATGGTCCACAGCTCGAGGCGCACGCCCGAGGAGATCAGCAGGTCGATCGTGGGCGGGTCCGCCGGCCGCACCACCGGGTGGAGGCAATTGGGGCACCGGAACACGTACGTTCCCGCCTCGTTGGTCTCGCACAACCTGACCACGAGGTCGCGTGTGCCCAGCTCGACGTCACCGCAATCGCTGCACGTGGCTCTGATCAAGGTCGCCATCTGTCCATGTCTCCCTGCTCGCTCCCCCCAGGGGAGGGGGCGAACCAGACATCCGGACGCCGATTCGCCGATGATGTCCGATTACCGCCGAGAGGATGCCTGTGCCCACCCGTGTACCCGCCTTGAGGAAACCACCAATAGCGTTCGCCCATCGCGGTGCGCGCGCTCACGCGCCCGAGAACACGCTGGAAGCGTTCACGCTCGCCCTGCGGCTGGGAGCCACCGGCCTGGAGAGCGACGTGTGGCTGACCGCCGACGGGGAAGCGGTTCTCGACCACGACGGCCTGGTCGGCGGCCTGGTCGGCCGCCGGGTGCGCCGTCGTCCGATCGCCTCGCTCACGCGGGCACGGCTGCCAGATCACATCCCCACGCTCGCCGACCTGTACGCAACGTGTGGCACCGCCCTCGACGTGTCGCTGGACGTCAAGGACCCCGCCGCGTTCGACCGGGTGGTGGCGGTGGCCCGCGCCGCCGGCGGGGATGCACTGCCGCGCCTGTGGCTGTGTCATCCGCGCTGGCAGCAGGTGGTGGAGTGGCGGGGCCTCTGCGACGACGTTCGCCTCGTGGACTCCACCCGGCTCGACCGGATCAAGGAGGGCCCGGAGCGTCGGGCGGCCACCCTCGCCGCCAAGGGGATCGACGCCGTCAACCTCCACCACCTCGACTGGACCGGCGGACTGACGACCTTGTTCCACCGCTTCGGCGTGCTGGCCTTCGGGTGGGACGCCCAGACACCGAGGGTGCTGGTCGAGTTGCTCGACGCCGGCATCGACGCCGTGTACAGCGATCACGTCGACCGCATGGTCCACGCTCTCAAAGCCTTCTATTAGCAATTAGCCGACTCATAGCCAGCCGATGTCCGTGATCGGGAGCACGCGGATGAAGGCCCGGCCGACGATGTCGTCCTGGTCGATCGGGCCGAAGCAGCGACTGTCGTCGCTGTTGGTGCGGTTGTCGCCCATGACGAACACGAACCCCTCTCGCACCTGCTGGGGCCGCAGCTCGCAACTGCCAACCCCGCACGCCGGCGTACCGGGCTCGAGGTAGTCCTCGTCGATGCTCTCGCCGTTGACGTAGACGTTGGTTTCGCGGCACTCAATCATGTCGCCATCCACGGCGATGACCCGCTTGATGAGGTCCTTGATCTCGCCGTCCTCCCCGGTGGAGGCGCCGGGCGGCCGCTCGAACACCACCACGTCGCCGCGGTGGACGTCGTGGAACTTGTACGACAGCTTGTTGACCAGGACGCGGTCGCCGACGTCGAGGGTGGGCTCCATCGAGGGCGAGGGAATCCAGAACGCCTGGATGAGAAAGGCCTCGACCAGGAGTGCGATGGCGATGCCGCCACCGATGACGCCAAGCCACTCGAGGATCGTCCTGCGCCAGCGCCGCCGGGGTTTCGCATCGGCGTCCTCGCCGTCCTCGTCCCGGTCGTCGACATCGTCGTCGGGTTCCTCACCCCGACCGTTGTCGCCGCGGCTGCCATTGGGACGCAGGTGGCGGGGCTGGTGTGACAGCTCCCGGGCGCCGGCTATCCGACGTCGGCGACCCGCAGCCCCGGGGGCACGGGAAACATCACCCTGATCGGCGCCAGAGGGACCAGAGGGGGGAGACATGTCACGCACGGCACGCCGAGGCTAGCGCGGCCCTGTCACGCTGCCGCTGGCGGCCTGTTTGCGATAACGACCGAGAATGCGCCGCGCCGCGTTCCGGCCGGCGTCAGCAAGGCCCGGAACGTCGGCATCGACAACCCGCGCGTCGGGCCCCAGCCGCACGAGCAGGCGTTCGAGCCAGGGCGTGGCCGATACCCACAGCCGCACGCGCAGCCACCCGCTGCGGTCGCCGGGTGCCGGGCCGACCTCGTCGACCGGGTAGGTCTCCACCACCCAGCGGGCCCCGGGCGCCAGGTCGAGCGTCACCCGGGGCGTGTCGGGCCCGGGCTCGAACACATCTCCCGTCTCGGGGGCGTCCGGGGGCGTGAACGTCTGGTCCAGGACCTCGACCCCGTAGATGCGATCGACCCGGAACAGTCGGTGGTCCTCGGCCTGGTGGCAGTAGGCCCGCACGTACCACGCGCCCTCGTGGGCGAACACAGCGTGGGGATCGACCTCGCGCGTCGTGCGTTGGTCGCGGTTGTACGCGTAGTAATCGAGGCGCACCCGGCGTCCGGCTGCGGTGGCCCGGCGGAGCTCGTCGAGAACGCCGGGGCGAGTCTCCCCCAGCGCCACCGACACCGCGTCGTCGGGATCGATGCCGAGCACCGCCGCCACTTTGACCAGCGCCGTGGCCAGCGGCCCTTTGGCGTCGGTGCCGGGGAGCGCCTGCGACGCCCTGCCGGCGACCACCAGCGCCAGCCCCTGCTCGGGCGTGAGGTGCAACGGGCGGGCGAAAACCTCCGCGAACCGCAGCCAAACCCGATCGCCTTCGACGGTCACCTCGATCAGCGTGTCCGGTGTGTATGGCGGTACGCCGACGAGGGACAGCACCTCGAGATCCTCGAGGAGCTTGCGGCGGTTGACCTGGAAGCGGTCGCAGATCTCGTCGACGGTGGGACCGTCGTGCGATGCGATCCACGGGACCATCGCCAGCATCCGGGCCACCCGGTCGGACGCCTTGGTGCGGGCCGGCGCCTGTGGCGCAGGCCCGCTCATTGCTGCCCGCTCATGCTGCTTCGCAGCGGGCCGCTCGGGCCTCGCTCGCTCTCTCGTTGTTTCCCCGTCACCCTCGACGGACGCTCGCTCATGCCGCCAGAGCTTCCAGCCACTCGACGACGTCGTCGCGGAGCTCCGGGGGCCCGAGCACCTCGGCGTGGTCGAGGAACGTGAGCACGAAGGAGCGGAAGCTGTCGCGGTTGGTGACGGTCATGGTCACCACCACCGACCCGTCGGCGCGCTCCTCGGCCAACGACGCCGGGCCGAGGTGCTGGACGATCCACGGCGCCTGGGCGGCGTCGACCAGCACCTGCGCGTCGACGGCCTCCTCCTCCCCGATCTGCCAGGGCTCGAGCGCTCCCCCGGGCACCGCAGTGGCCGGCCGCTCGAAGCGGGGCCGGCCGAGCCGTTCCACTCCGCTCTCGAACCGGTCGAGCCGGTACACCCGCTCGTCGTCACGCGTGTGGTCGAAGCCGCTGAGGTACCAGCGGCCCCGAAGGAAGTCGAGCCGGTAGGGGTCGACGGTGCGCTCCGTGCCCCGGTACGTGAACCGCACCGGCGTCTGCGCGGCGATGGCGGCGAACAGTGGACCAACGTTGCCGGCGGGCAGCGCCGCCACCGCCAGACCCATGGCCCCGTCGGACTCCCCCACCATGCCGCCGAGCTTGAGCAGGCCCTCGCGGGCGGACAGCCCGTCGATCTGCACCACCGACGCAGCCACGTGCAGGGCGGCGAGCTCGTCAGCGCTCAGGCCGGGATCGCGCAGGTAGTAGCGGTCCTTGGGGATGCGGTAGCCCTCGACCGCCGGGACGGCACCCGGTACGTCCTGCACCTCGAGCGGCACGCCCATCGCCCGCAGGTCGTCCTTGTCGCGCTCGAAGGCTCGTCGGAAGGCGTCGGTCTCGTCGGCGTACATCCCCAGCCGATCCCGGATCTCGAGGGCCGACAGCGGGCGCGGCGTCTCCAGCAGCAGCGCCGTGAGGGTGAGCAGCCGTTCGAGCTTTGCCGCCGACATCGAATGAAGAGTACGCGGTCGGTCGCAGACCGACGCCGCTAGGGGTGGCGGGTGGGGGTCGGGCCGGAGAGTACGTCGGCCGAAGGCCGACACCGCTAGGGGTGGCGGGTGGGGTCGGACTGGGGGGTCGGGCCGGAGGCTACCGACCCGATGCGCGCGGCTGGTCCAGCTCCGCCAGCGCCCCCGCGGCCCACGCACCGGTGGACGTCGCCGCCGCGAAGAACGAGGGATCGTCGGCCGGTCCCCGACCCATCGACGTGACCACCAGGTCGAGCGCGCCCAGCACGTCGGCGGCATCGGGGCCCTCGATCACGGTCGCCCCCGCCACGTGCGGCGCCAGCGCAGCCGGGAGGGGGACCTCGGGGCGGTGGGCCGCCAGCCGCAGGATGGTGTGGACGTGGTGGCTCACGCCGCGATGGCGCTCACGGCCGTCGACACCCGAGGCGCGGCAGCACAGCGCCACCCGGCCTCCCAGGGCGTGGGCCGCATCGATGACGGCCGCCGCCTCCACCGCCGTGGTCCCCAGGCCCGACGCCGTGCCCACCACACCCGGTCCCATGCCCACGATCGCGAGCTCCGCGCCCGTCACGTGGCGGGCGAGTGCCAGTGCCGAGGGCACCGACACCGCCTCGAGGTCGCCGCCGAAGGCGTTCCCGGCGGTGATGGTGGCGTCGACGATGCCCCGCGTCCGCAGCGCGTGGACCAGATCCGAGAGCGCCAGCGGCAGGGCGGCGCCGTCGGTCATGACGTAGGCGATGCGGGCTGCGGGCCGCAGGCGCCGCACCACCGCCGCCACCACGCCGACCTGGCTGTGCAGCGAGCAGGCGACCACCGGCATCCCGTCGAGCGCCTCGGGGAGGTCGGGCTGGTCTTCCTCGGCGGCACCCGTGTCCGACTGCAGGCTGGTGTAGCGGAGCTTCATGATGTGGCCCGGTCCGGGCTGCGACCAGGCGCGCCGTGCGAGGTTCCAGTGCACGACGTGCCACCCGCCGGTGCCGAGCCCGAGCTCGACGGCGGTGGTGTTGAGCACCACCGGATCCCCGGCCGCCACCGGCCCGACCAGGCCCGTGAGCACATAGGCCCGCCCGGCATCGGTGGCCACGCGCTGCAGCCCCTCCCGCTCCGACAGGACCTCCGTGACCGTCGCGGTGACGAAGTTCGGCACCCGGCGACGCTACCCGGCGCCGCGATTCGGGCTACAGCCCGGCGATCAGCTTCTCGACGCGCTCGTCGCGGGCCTTGAAGGGGTCCTTGCAGAGGACCGTGCGCTGCGCCTGGTCGTTGAGCTTCAGGTGGACCCAGTCGACCGTGTAGTCCCGCTTGCGCTCCTTGGCGCGGCGGATGAACTCGCCCCGCAGCCGGGCGCGCGTGGTCTGGGGTGGCGTCTCGACGGCGTCGTCGATGGCCTCGTCGGTGGTGACCCGGTCGACCATGCCCCGCTCCTGCAGCCGGTAGAACAGGCCCCGCTCGCGGTTGACGTCGTGGTACTGCAGGTCGATCAGGGCAACCCGAGGATGGCTCAGCGGCAGGTCGTGCTTGGCGCAGTACGCCTCGATCAGCTTGTGCTTGATCACCCAGTCGCACTCGCGGTCGAGCTTGTAGGGGTCGGACTCGAGCACGGTCAGGCAGTGCTCCCACATCTCGAGCGCCTGGAGCTCGAGAGGCGACAGGCCCTTGGTGTCGGCATAGCGCCGGGCCCGCTCCAGGTACTCGCCCTGGATCTCCAGCGCCGACGCCTCGCGGCCGTTCGCCAGCCGCACGGTGCGCTTGCCGGACAGGTCGTGGCTGATCTCCCGGATGGCCCGGATCGGGTTCTCAGTGTCATGTCCCGCAGCACGAACGAGGGATCCTCGAGCATGCGCAGCAGGATCGAGGTGGCCCCCACCTTGAGGAACGTCGCGTACTCGCTCATGTTGGAGTCACCCACGATCACGTGCAGGCGGCGGTAGCGCTCGGCATCGGCGTGGGGCTCGTCGCGGGTGTTGATGATGGGGCGGCTCCGGGTGGTGGCCGACGACACGCCCTCCCAGATGTGCTCGGCCCGCTGGGCGATGCAGTACATGGCCCCCCGGGCCGTCTGGAGGACCTTGCCGGCCCCGGCGTAGATCTGCCGGGACACGAAGAACGGGATCAGCACCTCGGCGTAGTGGCTGAAGTCGTCGCGCCGGGACGTCAGGTAGTTCTCGTGGCAGCCGTAGGAGTTGCCCGCCGAGTCGGTGTTGTTCTTGAACAGATAGATGACGCCGCGGATGCCCTCCTCCCGGAGCCGCTGCTCCGCCGAGACCAGAAGCTGCTCGAGTATCCGCTCACCAGCCTTGTCGTGCGTCACCAGGTCGAGGATCGAGTCGCATTCCGGGGTGGCGTACTCGGGATGGCTGCCCACGTCGAGATAGAGCCGAGCCCCGTTGGCGAGGAAGACGTTGCTGGAGCGGCCCCACGACACGACCCGCCGGAACAGGTAGCGGGCCACCTCGTCGGGGCTGAGGCGGCGCTGGCCGCGGAGCGTGCAGGTGACGCCATATTCGTTCTCGAGCCCGAAGATGCGCCGCTCCACTCAGCGCACGCTACCGCCGCGCTCCCCCTGTGCGGGTACCGTCTCGGGGGTGTCCATCGGCCCCATGGTGCCGCTGACGACCGCCGCCAACCCCCTGGCGGCCCGGATCCTCGCCGCCCACCTGGGTGCCGAGGGGATCGTGTGGCAGCTGCGCGGCAACGTGGACGGGCCCTACCCGGTGGGCCCGGTGGAGGTGCTGGTGCCCGCCGCCGACCTGGAGGTGGCCCGCGCCGTGGTGGCGAGCGCCGACACCGATGCAGGGACGGCCGGCGACGACGAGGCTGGCAACGACGCGGCGTACGGCGAGGAGGACGAAGCTACGGCGGACCGGTACGGTCGACCGGCCCGGACCCTGGTCCTGGTGGTCGGCCTCGTCCTGGTCATTCTCTTCATCCTCGGCCGCGTGCTGGTTCTCGGCAACTGAGGCTCGGCGTCACTCGCCCTCGGCCGACTCGTCTGGCGGCGTCTCGGGCTTGCTGTCGGCCCCAGCCGGCGCCTCGGCCGGCGGCTCCGGCTGGCTGGCCGTGGCCTCGGCGGGCGGCGGCGCCTCCGGTGGGGCTTCGACGGTGGCCTCGCCCCCGGCAAGGGCTCGGCCGGTGACCTCGTCGGACAGCCGCCGGAACGCCCGTCGGCCGTTGTCACGGGTAAGGACGGCGGCCTCGAGCTCGGACGGGGCAAGCGTACGGCCGGGGCCGGCCAGCGCCGCGACCGAGGCCCGCAGCGCCGCGTCGAGCGCCAGGCCCGGTTCGTAGGTCTCCTTGAGTCGCCCGGTGATGGCGTCGGCCTCGCCCCCGAGCACGGTGAAGCCGTCCTCGTCGACGACCGTGCCGTCGTAGAAGATGTGGAACAGCCGATCGCCTTCGGCATCTGCCCCCACTTCGGCCACCACGATCTCGACCTCCATGGGCTTGATCTCGTGGGTGAAGACGTCGCCCAGCATCTGGGCGTAGGCATTGGCCAGGCTCTGGGCGTCGACGTCCTCGCGGCTGAACGAGTAGCCCTTGAGGTCGGCGTGACGGACGCCGGCGATGCGGAGACGGTCGTATTCGTTGTACTTGCCGGCGCCGGCGAAGGCGATGCGGTCGTAGATCTCGCTGACCTTGTGGAGGGTCGAGGACGGGTTCTCGGCGCAGATGAGGATCCCGTCGGCGTAGAACAGGGCCGCAAGCGCCTTCGCCCGAGCGATGTTCCGCCGCGCGAAGTCGGCCTTGTCCTTCATCATCTGCTCGGCGGGGACGTAGAAGGGCATGCTCATCGGCCTGCGCCTCCCTCGCTCACCGTCGGGCTCGCGACCACGGTCGTGGTGCTCCCCGGGATCGACAGCCGCTCGACCAGGGCCCGGAAGCGACCGGCGACCTCCTCGTCGCCGAGCCGGGCGAAGCCCTCGGCGGTGATGGTCGCCACCACCGGGTAGATGCCGCGCACGAGGTCGGGCCCCCCGGTGGCCGCGTCCTCGTCGGCCGCCTGGAACAGGGCGTTGATCGCCAGCTCGATGGCGGCGTCGCGGTCGAGCTCGGGCTTGTAGCCGATCTTGATGACGGTGCCGGCGTGCATGCTGCCGGACCCGGTGGCGGCGAAGTCGCTCTCCTCGTAGCGGCCGCCGGTCACGTCGTACTCGAAGAGCCGGCCGGTGCCACGCTTGGTGTCGTAACCGGCGAAGAGTGGCACCACCGCAAAACCCTGCATGGCGGCGGGCAGGTGGCTGCGGACCATCTGGGCGAGCTGGTTCGCCTTGCCCTCCAGCGACAGCTCGGTGCCCTCGACCTTCTCGTAGTGCTCGAGCTGGAGCTGGAACAGCTTGACCATCTCCACGGCCGGGCCGGCGGCGCCGGCGATGGCGACACCCGAATGGCGGTCGGCGGGGAACACCTTCTCCATCGTGCGGTGGCTGATGAAATTGCCGGCCGTCGCCCGCCGGTCGCCGGCCATGACCACGCCGTCGGCGTAGCGGATGGCCACGACGGTGGTGCCGTGGGTGATCTCGTGCGGCTGCAGCTCCCGGGGCACATCGGCCCACGCGGGCTCGCTCCCGGCACGTCTGAGGACTTCGAGGAACGATGGGCCGGGATCGTCACCGGCGAGGAAGGACGGCAGGGTCATCGCTGACGGAGGCTACCGGGTGACCACGAGGCCGCAGTCACGTGGTCAGGCGGACCGTGGCGCCGAAATGGTTGGCCGACAACCGGATCGGCGTCGGGAACGCAGCCCAAAACGACGCGGGCGCCTCCCCGGCGGGCGGAGAAGCGCCATAGCCGACATCGGCCGTACGGGCCATCAGGACATCACGTCATCTGATGGCTACTCACCGCCTTTCTGCACGTAGGCCTTCACGAAGTCCTCGGCATTCGTCTCCAGGACCTCGTCGATCTCGTCAAGGAGGTCGTCGAGCTCGGCCTTGATCTTCTCGCCTTGGTCCGAGGCGGGGGGTGCCTCCTCGACGACCTCTTCCTCACGAACGGGGGTGCTCGTCTTGCGCTTCTGCTCTCGTTCAGCCATGTGCCCCGCACCTTCCTATTGGCCCAGCCTCATTGGCCCAGCCGGTCCAACAACTCAGCGACACTGCTGCTCTCGGCCATCAACTTACCCACGTGTGCTTCGGTTCCACGTGTCGGATCCATCATGGGCACCCGCCGGAGCGGGTCGCCACCGACGTCGAACACCATCGAGTCCCAGTTGGCGGCCACGATCTGCGGCGCCCAGCGCTGCAGGCACACACCCCGGAAGTATGCCCGCGTGTCGTGCGGCGGTTCGGTCACCGCCCGCTCGACCTCTTCGTCGGTGGTGAGTCGCTCCAGGCCGACGCGCGAGGCCAGCCCGCGTTCCGGCCGCAGGTCGTGGTACTGCAGGTCCATGGCCGCCAGTCGCGCGTCGTCCCAGCGGAGATCGTGCTTGGCGCGATAGCCGTCGATGACCCGGTACTTGGCCGCCCAGTCGACCTGCCCGACCACCGACGCGGGATCGGTCTCGAGACCGGTGAGCACCTGCTCCCACAGGCGCAGCACCTCGGCGCCGACCCCGGGCGGCCCGATGCACTCCAGGCCGTGCTCCTCGGCGTACTTCTTGGCCCGGTCGAGGTACTCCCACTGGATCTCGACGGCGGTCATCGTGGTGCCGTCGGCCAGGTCGAGCGGCTGCCGTAGCGACAGGTCGTGCGACACCCGGCGCAGCGCCGCCACCGCCGTGGCCAGCGTCAGGTCACGGGGCAGGAACTCGTCCTCGATCATCGACAGCACCAGCGCCGTGGTGCCGACCTTGAGGAACGTAGCGACCTCGCTCAGGTTGGCGTCGCCGACGATCACGTGCAGCCGCCGGTAGCGCTGGGCGTCGGCGTGGGGCTCGTCGCGGGTGTTGACGATGGGCCGCTTGAGCGTGGTCTCGAGGCCCACCTCCTCCTCGAAGAAGTCGGCCCGCTGGGTGAGCTGGAACGGCACGTCGTCGGACGTCAGGCCCGCGACCTCGGTGCCCACCTTGCCGGCGCCCGTGAACACCTGGCGGCTGATGAAGTGGGGCATCACGTGCGTGACGATGCGTGAGAACGGGACCTGGCGGTCCATGAGGTAGTTCTCGTGACAGCCGTAGGAGTTGCCCTTGCGGTCGGAGTTGTTCTTGTAGACGACGATCTCCTGCTCGTCGGGGAGCAACTCTCGCGCCGCCCGCATCGACCGCTGCAGGATCAGCTCCGCCGCCTTGTCGAACACGACCACGGAACGGGGGTCGGCGCACTCGGGCGTCGACAGCTCGGGGTGGGCGTGGTCGACGTAGTAGCGGGCGCCATTCGTGAGCACGGCGTTGACCAGGTGCGTCTCGACCTCGGGGGCCAGCGACCCCTCGGCGGTGAAGCCGCGGGCGTCGATGTCGGGGTGCTCGTCCTCGAAATCCCACCCCACCTTGGGGTTGTCGCGGGGACCGGCCCCGGCCCGGGCAAGCTCGTGGACGTAGGCGTTGATCAGGACCGACGACGCCGCGATCGGGTTGGACTCCCCCGCCCCGCGCACGATGATGCCGAACTCGGTCTCGACACCGACGATCTTGCGGAGGGCCACGTCTGGGACGTTACCCGCCGATCGTGCCGAGGCGAATCGCCGGGCCAGTAGTCGACCCGACGAGCAGTGCGCGGGAGGTGTATGGAGAAATCAACAGCCTCCCGAGTGGACCTCCGTCAGCACGGTGGCGTCGCCGCGGAGCTCGGCGGTGACGCAGCGGGCCTGGATGCCCCACCGGGTCTCGACCGCCACGATCACGGGATCGCCCTGCTCCGGCCGGGCTGAGCCCACGACGCGGCCCGGCAGCTCACGGACAGCTCCGACCGCCCGGGATTCGATCGAGTCCCGGGATTCGGGATAGTCGGCCAGGGTCTCGTCGGAGACGGCCACGAGGTCCTTCCGCAGCGCCTGCCGGATGCGGTCGGCGCGGTCGTCGACGACGTCGTTCATGGCCATGTTGGCGAGCGTTCCACCCACGATGAGGAGCCCGCCCACGACGACGATGATCGCCAGGCGTCCTTCCTTGGTGTCGGTCAGCCCGCGGAGACCCAGCGGTCCCCCCGGCCCTAGAGGTACTGCCCGGTGGCGACCCGCTCGATGCTGCGGCCGCCGGTGGCGCTGCCGTCGTCGCGGTTGACGATCGTGCGCACGTAGACGATGCGTTCGCCCTTCTTGCCGGAGATCTTGGCCCAGTCGTCCGGGTTGGTGGTGTTGGGCAGGTCCTCGTGCTCCTTGTACTCCTGGTGGATCGACTCCACCAGGTCGCCGAGCCGGATGCCCTTGCCGCCGTCGGCGAGGTGCCGCTTGATCGCCAGCTTCTTGGCCCGCCGGACGATGTTCTCGACCATGGCCCCGGACGCGAAGTCCTTGAAGTACATGATCTCCTTGTCGCCGTTCTGGTACGTGACCTCGAGGAACTCGTTCTCGCGGTCGGAGCGGTACATCTCGTCGACGGTGCGCTCGATCATCGCCTGCACGCACTTGGA
>JBKPHE010000062.1:0-11708 GCA_046744485.1 Actinomycetota bacterium
CGGTCGCCCACCCCCCAGCGTCGGCGCCGCGGGCCCCCCCCAACGCGCCCACGCACGGCCCCCGCCCCGGGCCCCGCGCCGGACGATCGGGCATGTCAGCTACCTCCTAGGGGTGCTGGCCGGCCCCCGGCCGTTGCGAGCGGTGCGGGGGCACTGCTGTTAGGGCGTTGCTCACCCGGTTGCTCACCTGGCGGCGTCAACAGCCTGTGACCAGGGATTACGTGCTGACATGCCGTCAGGTTCTACTCGAGCATCGGCCTCAGGCGTCTGTTGACACTGTCTACATTTTGGTAGACAGTGTCTACATGACTCTCTCCGACCCCACCCGGATCATGGCCGGGATCCTCCTGCTCAGCTTGATCACCGTCGAGTCCGGCGGCGCCCTCATGTTCCGCATCGTGCGCGGCCGGCAGCAGGCCACCGCGCTGCAGGCGACCTTCTTCCGGGCGGGCCACGCCCACGCCGGCGTGTTCCTCACGTTGGCGCTGATCTCCCAGGTGTTGGTGGACGCCACCGACCTGTCGGGCGTCGCCGAATGGGTCGCCCGTACCGGCGTCGCCATCGCCGCCCTGCTCATCCCCGGCGGCTTCTTCCTGTCGGTCATCCGACCGGGCACGACGCAACCCAACGGCCTGGTGCGGATGATCCCCGCCGGCGCCATCGTGCTGGGCGTCGGGTTCGCCACCCTCGGAGTGGGTCTCCTGGCCGCAGCGTGAGTCCGGCCCGCGACTTGGCCGCCGCCCCCGCGGCCGCTCGGGGCCGGGGCAACAGCCGCGCCCGCCTCCTCGACGCCGCGCGCGACGTGGTGGCGACCGACGGGCTGGAAGGTCTGACCCTCCGGGCCATCGCCCGGCGGGCGGGCGTGTCCCACGGGGCGCCGCTGCGCCACTTCCCCACCCTGGCGGCGCTGCTGGCGGCGGTCGCCGCCGACGGCTTTGCCCGCCTCGTCGCCACGATCGACGCTCACCTCGACACCGCCGAGCACAGCGCCGCCGCACGCGGAACCCGGCTGAGCGCCGTGGAGCGCATCGCGGTCGCGGGCCAGGGCTACCTGGACTTCGCCCGGTTGGACCCCGGGGTGTTCGAAGTGACCTTCCGGCGCGAGCGGGTCGACGTCAGCGACGACGACTACCGGCAACAGGGCTACCGGTCGTTCCGCCAGCTCGTGACCCTGGTCGAGGCCGCCCAGGCTGAGGGCTGGCACGCCGACAGGCCGGCCGACTCGCTGGCCTGCGTCCTTTGGGCGCACGTCCACGGCTTGGCGGTGCTCTCACTCCACGGCGCGTTCGAGGGCGTCGTCGGGGACGACGGCCTGGACGACCTCCATCAGCTGTCGCTCGAGCTGTCGCTCGGGCCGGGTGCGCTCGGCTCGCCATCGAGGCCCCGGACCAGCGACACCAGCTCGTCGCCGTAGGCCGCCAGCTTCGCCGGCCCGATGCCGGGGCAGGCCGCCAACGCCGCCCGATCCCTGGGCCGGCGCTCGGCGATGGCCGCCAGGTGGCGGTCGTGGATCACGACGAACGCCGGTACCCCGTCGGCCCGGCTTCGCTCGCGCCGCCACTCGCGCAGCGCCGCCTCGAGGCGCACGGCCTCGGGGTCGGAGGGGGTGGCCCGGCGCGCAGGCACGGCCGCCCGACGCCGCGGTGGGCCGGGCCCCTCGTCGGCGATCACCTCGGGCTCGACGTCAGCCGGCGTCGCGTCGCGGTCGAGCTCGGCCAGGAACGGTGAGGGGCGAGTCGCGTCGGCCAGCACCGCCACCTGGTCGATCGCCCGGGTGATCGCGACGTGGAGCACCCTGCGCTCTTCCTCGAGCGCAGCCCGGCCGTGGGAGAGGCGATGCGGCATGACCCCGTCGGTTGCACCGAAGACCACGACCCGCGGCCATTCCCTGCCCTTGACCCGGTGGATGGTCGAGAGCATGACACCGTCGTCGTCGCCTGGCCGGGTGAGCGCGGCCCGCAGCCACGGCTCGAACCCGCCGGGATCGGGGTGGAGGTCGGCGACCTGCAGCAGGGCCTCGAGGTCGTCGCGGTGCGACTCTCCGGCCACGCCTGTGGCGTCGAGCAGGTCGACGGCTTGGCCCAGGCCCACGGTGTCGCGGACGTGCTCGAGGACGCCGCGGGTGCTGCCGGAGCGGGCCAGGGCGGCGAGCTGGGCCAGGTCGCTCGCCAAGCCGTCGACCTTCGTGGCCACCTTCACGTCGTCTATGCGGCCGGCCGCCCGCTGAACGTCTTCGACCGAGCGGCAGCGACCGAGCCAACGCTCGATCCAGTTGGGCAGGCCGCGGCTGGGGCGCCGGTACACCTCGATCAGGTCGCCAGGATCGATGCGGCCGGCGTCGGCCGCGATCCGCAGGTAGGCGAGCGCGGCACGCAGCCCGGTGCGCGTCAGCACGTCGGCGTGCAGGATCGAGGCGACCGGCACCCCCGCCTCGACCAGCGCCACATGTGGGGCGAGCAGGAGCGATCCGACCCGGGTCAGCACTGCGATGTCGCGTGGCTGCGCCGCACCGTCACCGGCCAGCCAGGCCCTCACCACGTCGACCAGTTCGGTCGCCCCCGCCTGAGGGACGTGACGACGCACCCGGAACGCGTCGGGGCGGGCGGGCCGCTCGGCCGCCGGGTCCGCGCGCGCGGCCCGGATCCGTTTGGCGACCCGCACCCGGTTGCGGGTCAGGAGATGGCGGGCGGCATCGACCACCGCCGGCGGGCAGCGGTAGTTGACCTCGAGGGCGTGCTCGGCGGCACCGGGGAAGTAGCGGCCGAACTCGGTGAGAAAGCGAGGCGACGCCCCGGCGTGCCCGTAGATCACCTGGTCGTCGTCACCGACCCCGAACACGTCGAAGCGCGGCGCCGACAGCAGCCGGATGAGCAGCACGTGCGCCGGTGTGAGGTCCTGGAACTCGTCGACCAGGAGGTGCCGGTGGCGGGACTGCTGGGCCCGCCGGAACGCACCGTCGCCCAGGAGCAGCTCGATGGCCAGCAGCACCTGCTCGTCGAAGTCGATGACACCCCGGCGGCGCAGCTCGGCCCGGTAGGCGGGAAAGGCTTCGGCGAGCCCGGGCACATCCCCCCGCTCGTCCTCGACGTCGACCGGATCGCGCAGCCCCAGCCGCACGGCCGACAGGGCGTCGAGATAGGGCGCAAGAGGATCGGTGTTGAGGCGTCGGGCCCCCCGGGGAACCAGCGGCTCGAGAAGGCGGCGGACGTCGCGGACGTCGAGCACGTCGGGTCGACGGCCGAGCCTGGTGGCCACGAGCTCGTAGCCGAGGGCGTTGAGCGTGAGGATGCGGGCGCCCACCCCCGCCGTGCGGGAGACCATCTCGTCGCGGGCCTTGCGGTTGTAGGCCACCGCCACCACGGCCTCCGGGTCGTAACCACGGGCGACGACGAGGTGCCGCAACCGTTCCGTGAGGACTCGGGTCTTGCCCGACCCCGCCGGAGCGATGACGCGGGCCGGTCCGGCGCCATGGCTCACGGCGTGCGACTGGTCGGGAGCGAGCCGGCTATCGGCGGGGTCACCGTCGTGGGCCGGGACCGGCGTGAGTCGGCCCCAGTCGATCGATTCGGCGTGGACGACCGCCACCCCACGGACCGCCCGGGCGGCGAGGTCGCCCCGCGGCCCACCGTCGATCCATGCCGCGGTGCCGTCGGCCAGCACCACGTCGGCGTCGGCGCCATCGATCGCGTCGCCGCGCAGGGGCGCGGCGCCGAGACGTTGCGCCTTGCGCCCCCACCACCACAGGAGATCGCCGTCGCGCGCGTCGTAGGTGTTGGCCCACACCAGGAAGTGGAGCCGGTCGTGCCACAGCTCGAACCCCGGGTCGAGCCGCCACGGTTCGGCCACGTCGATGTCGGGCGGGTCTCGGAACCGTGCGGGATCGACGGCCAACCTCACCACCACCGCCCGCCGGCCAGCCCACGCCTCGTGGAGGACGGCGACGACGCCGGCAGGGTCGCCGAGCGCGTCGTCGTCGACGAGGATCTCCGGAGCGGCCGCCCACGGCTGCGGCACGCGATCCCCGGCGTTGACGACGACGCCGCGACCCAGTGCGGCGGGAGGGTTCACGGGCACGCGGGCCAGGCTAGGCAGCCCCTGTGACAGCGACGGTGGAGCGGGATCAGTTACCGCCGGTCTCGCCCGCAGCGGCGATGTCGGCCGGGACGCTGGCCGGCTCGATGTCGATGTCGTAGCCGTTGCGCTCGGCCAGGGCCCGGTATTCGTTGATCTCGCCGGCCTGGTTGCGGGCGATGCGGGCGGCGAGCTCCCGGACGTCCCCGTCCCCGGCGTTGCCGAACGCGTACTCGGACATGTGCAACCCGCCCCGGTGGTGGTCGGCCATGAGGTCCAGGAACAGGGCGTCCAGGTCGGCGCCGCTGGCATCCTGCAGCCGGTCCAGCTGCTCGTCGCTGAGCAGGCCGGGCATCTGCTCGACCGGCACGGGCATGTCCATCCAGGCCATTGCCTGGTCCGAGCGGTCGCTGCGCGAGTAGCCCCAGTCGTCGAGCATCTGGCTCATGACGCCGATCTCGTAGCCCTGGAACACGAGGATCTCCCGGGCGTAGCTGCGCACCGTCGGGTCCTCGCCGTCGGCGACCACCAGCGTCGCCACGCCCAGGGCCTGGTCGTGGTGCGTGAGCATGTCCTGGAGGAAACCGACATCGACCGATCCCTCCCCCGGGGGCCGGTCGCGGGCCACGACGACGCCGATGGCGATCCCCAGGAACACGAGCGCCGCCGCCAGGATCGCCTGTTTGGCCCACCCCAGCCGGCGGGCGAGATCGGCCTCTGCGGCTGCGTCATCGTCGTCGGCGACCCCCGCCCGGTCGCCGGTCACGGCCGCCACGACGGACCCCGGGCGCGCGTCCGTGGTCGCCTCGTCGTCGTCCACGGCCCACCATGCTGGCACCGGATCCACAGGATTCCGCCCCAGGGGCGTTCGGGGGATCCCCCTCATGGCCCGGGAGCGCCCCTCCTGCCAGGCTCCCGGCATGCTGTTCGCGGGGGCCATGGAGCTGGACCAGGGTGATGTCGCGCTCATCCTCGCCATGCTCGCCTTGTGGCTGCTGTTCGCGATCGGCCTCTGTGTCACCGGCGGGCTGGTGGCGCGGGCCATCGCTGGGACGCGTCCGGCGTTTGCGCTGGGCACCGTCGTGTTCGGGTTCGTCGCCGTGTGGCTCCAACGTCGGCTCTGGCTTTCGCAGGAGGTTGCGATCCTCGCCGGCTGGTCGGCGAGCGCCGCCGTCGGCCTGGCCTTGCGACGGACCGTCCCGGCCCGGCGGTGTCCGGACGATCGGGCAGGCCCGGCGGATCAGTCCGACCGCTGGTAGCGCCAGCCGGCGGGGTCCATGACCAGGCGGTGGCGGGGCCCGGCGGCCGCGAGATCGCCCGACTCGTAGGCGGCGTCCCGGGCCCACACGGCCACCAGGACGCCGTCGTCGTCGACCATGTGGGTGCTGAAGCGTTCGAGGTCGTGGCCGCCGGCGTCGGCCAGGGCGGCCGCCGTATCGGGCAGGTCGACGAGTCGGTGGAGCGTGACCCAGGTGGGCGGGACCATCTTGATCTCACCGGCTCGGTGGCGTTCGAGCGCGGCGTACGGCGTGGTCCAGACGTGGTCCCCGATCTCGCCGCCATCGACGATCACCTCTGCGGCCCCGGCCGGCAGCGCGGCCAGGAAGAACCAGGTGGCGAAGCGGCGGGGCGCCTCCGGCGGTGGGAACCAGTGCGCGAACGGCAGCAACTCCGTGGCGTCGAGCAGCAGGCCGGTCTCCTCCCGGGCCTCCCGGACCGCCGCACGCCGCACTCCCTCGAACCCGTCACCGTCGCCCGACTCGACCCGGCCCCCCGGGAACACCCACAGGCCGCCGAACGCCTGGCCCTTGGTCTTGCGCAGCATGAGGCACTCGAGCCCACCCTCGCCGTCACGCACCAGGACCACGGTGGCGGCGTCGACCACCGGCGTGTCGCCGGTGCCGGTGAGGACGTCCTTCATCCCCAGCAGGATGTCAGGGCGAGGCGCCGGCCGCGCCATCGTCTCCCCGGTGTCACGGCCGTGCCCCGGCGGCCATGTCCCCGACCTCAGCAGTGAGCCGGTCGAGCTCGGCGCCGGTGGTGACGTAGTGGACCGACGCGCGTACGAGCGGCGGCAACCGGCGGCGCTCGGCGTCCAGCCGGGTCGACGACGGTCCCGAGACGGCGACGTTGATGCCCTGGCCGCGCAGCCGGGCCTGCACGTCGTCGGCGGCGACGCCGTCCACGGTGAAGGTCACGATCCCGCAGCGTCGGCGACCGAGGTCGTGGACCCGGACACCCGGGACCTCGGCCAGCCTGCCGCGCAGTGCCTCGGCCATCGTCCCGACGCGCTCGGCGATGGCGTCGAGCCCCCACGACCGGGCGTAGGCCACCGCCGCGCGCAGGCCCGCGACGGCGGCCAGATTCGACTCCCAGTTCTCGAAGCGCCGGGCGTCCGGCCGCACCTCGTAGCCATCGGGGGTCACCCAGTCGGCGCCCAGCAGGTCGAGGAACGCCGGCTCGGCCCCCATCCGATCGAGCCGCTTCAGCAGCGACCGGCGGACGTACAGGAAGCCGGTCCCGCGAGGCGCCCGCAGGAACTTGCGGCCCGTGGCCGACAGCACATCGCAGCCGACCTCGTCGACGTCGACCGGCATCTGGCCGACCGACTGGCAGGCGTCGAGCAGGAACGCGACGCCCGCCTCGCGGCACAGCGCCCCTACCTCCGCCACCGGGTTGACCAACCCGCCGTTGGTGGGCACGTGGGTCACCGCCACCAGACCCACCGGCGCCCGCCCGTCGTCGAGCAGCTCGGCCAGGGCGGGGAGCGACAGCTGGCCGTCCTCGTCGTCGGGTATGACCTCGATGGACACGCCCCGCCGCCGCTCCGCCTGCAGGTAGCTGAGGTAGCTGGAGGCGTACTCCACGGTGGACGTGAGGATCCGGTCGCCGGGCCGCAGGGGCAGCGACCAGAACGCCTGGTGCCACGCGAAGGTTGCGTTCTCCATCAGCGCGATCTCGTCGCGATGCGCTCCGACGAGGGCCGCCACCTCGTCGTAGGTGGCGCGGCGGTCGGCCTCGCGATCGGCGGCCAGCTCGTAGCCACCGGTCAGCGCCTCGGCCTGCAACCACTCGACCTGCGCATCGAGCACGGGGCGCGGCGCCAGGGAGGTGCCCGCGTGGTTCAGGTGGACGACCAGCTCGCACCCCGGCGTGTCGGCTCGGGCCCGGTCGACGTCAATGGCAGCGATCGGCATGTCAGTACCTCCTGTGGGGCTGCGCCCACACCCATCGCCGGGCGAGCTGGCGCTCGCGCCATCGGCCTGCAGTGCTCGGTTTGTTCGCACTTCAGCGGGCAGATCGACATCATCCTGTGGGCGACAACGCGCGGTGGGTATGGAACAGTTGGACCGAGGCAAGGAGGTGGTCCCGTGCTGATCGAGCACATCCTCTACGGGAAGGGTCACGACGTGGCCACGACCGGTCCCGACGCCTCGGTCGCCGAGGCCGTGGCGCTGCTGAGGGAGCACAACGTCGGGGCGCTGGTCGTGGTGGACGACGAGTCGCGCATCGTCGGCATCCTGTCGGAGCGCGACATCGTACGGGCGCTCGCCGAGGAAGCGGTCGGTCACACGTCGATCCTGGAGCAGCAGGTGTCCGACCTCATGACGAGGGAGGTGGCGACCTGCGGCTCGCGTTCATCGGTCAACGACCTCATGCGGATCATGACCGACCGCCGCATCCGCCACGTGCCCGTGGTCGACGACGGTGGCCTCAACGGCATCGTGAGCATCGGCGACGTGGTCAAGTCCCGCATCGAAGAGCTCGAGACCGAAGCCGGCACGCTCCACGACTACCTTTCCTCGGGCCGCACGTGACGCGGGCCGCCCCGTCGTTTCAGAACTCGATGCCCTTGAGGGCCGAGATACCTGCGTCGTAGGCGTGCTTCACCTTGCGCATCTCGGTCACGGTGTCGGCCACCGCGACCAGCTCGTCGGGTGCATCCCGCCCGGTGGCCACCACGCTGGTGCGGGGTGCTCGATTCCGGACCGTTTCGGCAACCTCCGAGGCGTCGACCCAGCCGAAGTTCATCGGATACGTGATCTCGTCGAGGATGAGCAGGTCGTAGTCACCCGACGTCAGCATGTCGGCCGCCACCTTCCACGCCTCGCGGCCCAGCTCGGCCGTGCGTTCGAGGTCGGTCGACTCCCAGGTGAAGCCGTCACCCAACGTGTGCCACTCGATGTCGAGCTGGTTGGCGAGCTTCCGCTCGCCGGTTTTCCACTTGCCGCCCTTGACGAACTGCACCACACCGACCCGCCAACCCCGGGCCCAGCCGCGGACCATCACGCCGAAGGCGGCCGAGGACTTCCCCTTCCCGTGACCGGTGTTGACGAGGACGATCGATTGGGCGCGGGCCACGAACCGGAGACTAGGGGGACAGCTCGGGCGTGAAGGGCGGATTGCTGGTGTGCGGGACCGGCAGCGACGCCGGCAAGTCGTTCGTGGTGGCCGGGTTGTGCCGGCTGCTGGCCTCCCGCGGCGTCGAGGTCGCGCCCTTCAAGGCACAGAACATGGCGCTCAACGCCGCCGTGACGGCCGACGGCTCCGAGATCGGACACGCCCAGTGGGTGCAGGCACTGGCCGCCGGTGTGGAGCCCGAGGCCGCCATGAACCCGGTCCTGCTGAAGCCCACCGGGGAGCGCGCCAGCCAGGTGATCGTCATGGGCCGGCCGATCGGCGTGCAGTCCGCGGGCGACTACCACGGCTCCAAGCGCCACCTCCTGCCGGTGGTGCTCGAGGCGCTCACCGACCTGCGATCCCGCTACGACGTGGTGATCTGCGAGGGGGCCGGCAGCCCGGCAGAGATCAACCTGCTCGACCGGGACATCGTCAACCTGCCCTTGGCGGACGCCGCCGGGCTGCCGGCCGTCGTGGTCGGCGACATCGATCGCGGCGGGGTGTTCGCAGCGCTCCACGGCACGGTCGAGCTGCTGCCCGCGCACCTGCGGACGCTGGTGCGCGGCTTCGTCATCAACCGGCTGCGCGGCGACCCCGCCCTCCTCGGTGACGCCTGCGCCGACCTCGAACGGCGCTGCGGCGTTCCCACCCTCGGCGTGATCCCGTACGTCCCGGGTGCCGACCTCGACGCCGAGGACTCCCTCACCCTCGACCGGTTCGCGGCGGGTGAGCCGCCGTCCGGAGCCGTCGACGTCGACGTGCTCGACGTGGCTGCGATCCGGTGGCCGCGGGTGTCGAACGCGGGCGACCTCGATCCCCTGCGGCTGGAGCCCCACGTCGCGGTCCGCTGGGTGCGGTCGCAGGCAGACCTGGGCCGCCCCGACCTGGTGGTGCTGCCGGGATCGAAGGACACGCGGGGCGACCTGGCCTGGTTCCGATCGACGGGACTGGCCGACGCCGTGAGGCGCGCCGCAGGTGGCAGCACCACGGTCATGGCGGTGTGTGCCGGCGTGCAGATGCTGGGCGGCAGGATCGACGACCCCGGCGGCGTCGAAGGTCCCGCCGGCACTGACACGGGGCTGGGCTGGCTGCCGCTGGCGACACGGTTCGATGGCGACAAGGTGCTGGACCGGCCCGCCGGCCTGGCAGTGGCGGGACCGGGCGCCGGGCAGCGGGTCGCCGGCTACCGGATCCATCACGGGCGCGTGCAACCGCTCGACGGCGCAGTCGCCTGGCTGGTCGCGGACGGCGGCGACCAGCTCGGCTGGCAGGCCGGTGGCGTGTGCGGCACGACCCTGCACGGCCTGCTGGAGGACGACGGCTTCCGGGCCGCGGCGCTGCGCTGGGTGGCCGGTCGGTCGGGCAAGCGGTGGCGGCCCGGCAGGGTGCGCTTCGCGGAGGCCCGGTTCGAACGGTTCGATCGCATCGCGGCCGCCATCGAGGCGCACGTCGACCTCGATCGCCTCGGCGGCCTCATCGAGGAGGCAGGGACCCGACTTCCCTGAGCACGACGGCCTTCTACCTGCTAAGTAAGCGAGCAGGCAGGCTGGGAGGAGTTGCGGTCATGATCGGCGACGCACGACGAGCGGATCCGGCGCGGCGGTTCCCCTTCTGCGCGGTCATGGGCCAACCCGACGCCCAGCTGGCGCTGCTGCTGGCGGCCATCGATCCGGCCATCGGCGGTGTGCTGCTGCGCGGCGACAAGGGATCGGCCCGCTCGACGCTGGCGCGGGGGCTTGCGGGCCTGTTGCCGGGGTCGGCTCGGTTCGTCGACGTGTCCCTCGGTGTGACCGAGGACCGCGTCCTCGGCTGGCTCGACACCGCCACGGGGCCGAGCGATCGCGAAACGCAGTTCCGCGCCGGCCTGCTGGCCGCGGCGCACGGTGGCGTGCTCCATCTCTCCGCCGTCAACCTGCTCCCCGAGCATCTCGTCGACGTGCTGCTCGACGTGGCGACCTCCGGCATCAACCGGGTGGAGCGCAGTGGCATCTGGCACGAGCATCCCGCCCGGTTCGTGCTGGTGGC
Source organism: Actinomycetota bacterium (assembly GCA_046744485.1). Classification (GTDB taxonomy): domain Bacteria; phylum Actinomycetota; class Acidimicrobiia; order Acidimicrobiales; family VFJN01; genus DASQUK01. Next base: position 10,498 of record JBKPHE010000062.1, read on the forward strand.
GTCGATGGACCTCGATGCCGGCGAGCTGCGCCCGCCGCTCCTCGACCGGTTCGGGCTGTCGGCGGACGTCACGACGCCGGGGGACCCGGGAATGCGGGCCGAGGTCGTCCGCCGGCGGCTGACCCACGACTCGGGCGGCCTCGTCGACGGCCACGAGGGTGACATCGTGCTGCGGGCCCGCCTCGCGGCCGCCATGCCGGCAGACCTGCCCACGTCCGTGGTGGACTTCGCCTGCCACCTGGCCGCGGGCCTGGGCGCCGAGGGCCTCCGCGGCGACCTCGTGCTGTGCCGGGCGGCCGCCGCCTTTGCCGGCTGGGAGGGGCGCTCGATGACCACCGAAGCCGACGTCGAGCGCGTGGCGCCGCTGGCACTGGGGCACAGGCGCAGGCGCCGCCCCTTCCACCCACCGGCCCTCGCGCCGGGCGAGCTCGAGCGGGCACTGGAGGCCGCCCGCCAAGCGTTCGTGGCCGTCGGCAACGGCGCCGGTGGCGCTGGCGGAGAAGCCGCCGCCGAGTCGAGCGCCGACGTTGACCAGCCCATGACCGCCGCCACGTCGGCCCCAGCGGAGGATCCCGACGATGCCACGGCCGGCGAGGAGCGCGAAGCCGGCGAGGAACCCGCCAGCCCCGTGGTGACCGGACAGGGCGAGGCCGTCGGCATGCAGGGCGACACCGATCCCGTGGCCGGAGCCGCCGAGACCGCAGAGCCGGTGGTCGCCCTCGGCGAGCACCCGGCGACCGCAGAAGCCGGCAGCGAGCCGCGCCATGGCGTCGACGAGGTCGCAACGAAGCCCCCGCCGCCCCCCGCGGGTACCGGCGAGCCGGCCGCCCAGGGGAGCTAGTGCACTAGCCGGCGGCCGGTGCCAGGGGAGAGACACCGGCCGGGCTCTGATGAGGTGGCCGTGTCGCGCACGGCCCGCCCGCGAGGGTCGATCGCCCGCCAAGCGACCGTCCCTCACGACCGTGCGTGACACGACCTGATCTTCGTCCCGGCCACCTCCAGGCGTGAGCGCGAAAGTGGGTGCTCGGGTCGCCGGCCGCAGTCGAACACGAGCCGATCAGCCCGGCGTTAGTCGTCCCCGCCGGCCGCCGGTGAGGACCCATCCCTCGTCACTAGAGTTGCGGCCCGTGTCGAGGCCTTACCGCTTCGCGCCGCCCCGGCCGACAGCGTCTGGCGCAATGCTCACCGACAGGGGTGCCTCGTGCTCGACG
>JBKPHE010000074.1:0-22524 GCA_046744485.1 Actinomycetota bacterium
GAACAGGTGCTGCCACAGGATGGGCGACCCGGCGACGCCGTCCTGCGCCACGGCGTCGTAGATGTGCGACCCGAGTTGGCGGTCCGAGAACAGCATGACGGCGGCGGCCGACACCACCGGGAACGCGATGAGCACCAGCACGCTGGTGACGAGCATGTTCCAGGTGAAGATCGGCATGCGGAACATGCGCATACCCGGTGCCCGCATGGCCACCACGGTGGTGACGATGTTCACGGCGGTGAGGATCCCCGAGAGCCCGGTGAGGGCGACACCGATGATCCACAGGTCCGCCCCGATGCCGGGCGTGCGCACGATGCTGGACAGCGGTGTGTAGCCGGTCCAGCCGAAGTCGGCGCCCCCGTCGGAGGTGAGGAAGCCGCTCACCATCGTGAGGCCACCGAACACGTAGAACCAGTACGACAGAGCGTTGAGCCGCGGGAACGCCATGTCGCGGGCGCCGATCTGCAACGGCACGAAGTAGTTCGCCAGGCCGAAGGCGAAGGGCCCCAGGAACAGGAACAGCATGATGCTCCCGTGCATGGTGAACATCTCGTTGTAGCGACCCTGCGACACGACCTGCTGACCCGGCTCGTACAGCTCCGAGCGGATGACCACGGCCAGCGCCCCGCCCAGCAGGTAGAAGGCGTAGGCGGTGGCCATGTACGAGATGCCGATCCGCTTGTGGTCGGTGCTGGTGACGAATGCCAGCAGGCCCTGGGCGCGGTGCTCGGGCTCCGGGGGCTCCTCGGCGACGAGCGGGCGTTCCTCGAGCGTGGTCACGAGCTCGAACCCTCGCCGGGGAGGTCGCCGCCGTCATCGCCGCCGTCATCGCCACCCCCGGCGGCCCGCTGCTCGGCGACCCAGTCGTCGTACTCGTCCTGGGACACGACCCGCACCGAGTAGCTCATCTGCCAGTGGTCGAGGCCGCAGTACTCCGCGCAGCGGCCGACGTACTGGCCCTCGTCCGTGGGCGTGATGTCGATCTCGTTGTCGACGCCGGGGATGAGGTCACGCTTCGACAGGAAGTCCGGCACCCAGAACGAGTGGGCGACGTCGGCGGCGATGAGCCGGAGCGCGGTCGGCCGGCCCACCGGGACCACCATCTCCGGCGGCTCGCCGGGCTCGCCCGTGATCGTGATGTCCTCGTCCCGGTAGTGGAACTGCCACGACCACTGGAAGCCGATCACGTCGATCTGGGCCGCCGGCTCGGGGTCGAGGTCGGTCACGTTGCGCTCGGTGGCCACGCTGAAGCCGAACAGCACCGCCACGATCACCACCGGCGCCGCCGTGTAGAAGATCTCGAGCGGGATGTGGTAGCCGGTCTGGTCGGGGACGTCGTCGTTGCGCCGGCGGTAGCGCAGGATCACGAAGACCAGCAGGCCCCACACCAGCGCGCCGACGGCGAGGGCGGTGATGAAGAAGCCCTGCCAGAGCGAGAAGACGCTCTCGCCCTGTTCGGACTTGGGATCTGGCGCCCCGAACGACGGGACGCTGCAACCGGCCGCCCCGCTCACCAGGGCTGCGGTTGCGATCAGGCGCCATCGTCCCGGGAGCCGGCGCACCCGGGCGAAGCTAGTCCACCGCTTCTCCCGTGTGGTGCGGCCTCGTGGCCCCGTCCCGAGGCGCCCGAGCCGGTTCTTGGCGCCGGCGATAGGTGGCGCGGATCACCTCGTGCCGGCTGCCGTCGGGCATGGTCCGGAGGTTGCGGTACACCTGGATGCCGTCATCCACCGACTGGGTGACCTCGCGGTAGCGCACCATCTGATCCTGGAGCTCGACCTCGAAGTCGTAGGTCATCGTCCGCGACGCCTCGTCCCAGCTGCCGGTGCCCTGGGCGATGCCGCTGCTCACGGCATCGACCCAGATGCCGACGTAGGCGCGCTGCGCCGGGTCCCAGCCGTACACCCCGTGCCCCGAGAACCCCGACTCCGTCGTCAGGTCGGTGACGAGCCAGCGCCCGCCCACCAGCCGGTTGGCGGCAACACCGACGGTCCGGTTGACGTCGGCGCCGGGATAGGGGGTGACCTCCAGCGCGACATCCCACTCGCCGACGTCCTTCTGGAACACCGACAGCGCCGCCGCCTCGTCGTCGATCACCGGCGGCATCGTGCCCTGGCCCCCCACGGGTCGTCAGGCTAGGCGCACCGCCGTCATGTCGTCGCTGCCGCCGCCGGGATACACCCAGCGCCCGGTGAGCGTGGTGCCATCGGTGCAGAAGACCCCGCAGTAATAGGCGGGTGAGCCCTTCTCGCCCGACCAGATGGTCAGCGTGTCCCCCTCGAGCTCGTAGACGTAGTCGAAGGTGTTGCCCGCGTTGTCGTAGTACCGGGACTGGATCTCGGCGCTGGGGTCCGAGTCGTCGGCCCGGTTGTGCCCGACGATCTCCACGCCGCGGATCGGCTCACCGTCCTGCACGAGGTCGACGGTCTGGAGGAGGAAGAACCCGCCGTCCAGCCACTCGTAGGTCACGGTGCCCTCGGCGCCCCCGCCCCAGACCCTCCAGGTGCCGACCAGCCGCCCGAGCGCCTGGACATCGGCAGGAGGGGCAGGCGTGGGCGCCCGTCTCGGGATCGTCGGCGTGTCGGTCATGGCTCGTGCTCCTGCGGCTGGTGCGTCGGTCACCTCCACTTCCAGACGCCCGGCGGGCGGCGGATTCATCGGTGGAATTCACCTGTAGCTTTGAACCGCCATGAACCCCGCCCCTGCGCCCGCAGGGGCGCGCGCTGGCGCGCCCCTCCACGACCTACCGGGCCTGCTCCGTGACGAGCCGGCCCTGGCCCAGGTGCTCGGACGCGCGTCCGCGACCTTGGCCGTGGCCGAGTCGGCGCGGGCCATCGTCACGGCCGGGTTGGCGTGGCTCACGAGCCGCAGCCCGATCGTGCTGGCGGTCCCGACATCCACCGAGGCCGAGCGCCTGGCCCACGACCTCGCCGCCTACCTGGGCGAGGACGCGGTCGAGCTCTTCCCGGCGTGGGAGACACTGCCCTTCGAGCGCGTGAGCCCCGCGGTCGAGACCATGGGCCGGCGGACACGGGTGTTGTGGCGGCTGCGGGATGCCGAGCGGGCGCCTGCGGTGGTCGTCGCCTCGGTGCGGGCGCTGGTGCAGCGGCTGGGCCCCCACGTCGAGGACGTCGAGCCGCTGGTGGTGCGACCCGGGCAGCAGCTCGATCGCGACGAGCTCGTGTCGGAGCTGGTGTTCGCCGGATACCGCCGCGAGGACATGGTGGAGCACCGGGGCGAGGTCGCGGTGCGGGGGTCGATCGTCGACGTGTTCCCGTCCACCGCCGACCGGCCGGTCCGCGTGGACCTCTGGGGTGACGAGGTGGACCGGCTCACCGAGTTCTCGGTGGCGGACCAGCGCTCGCTCGCCGACCTGCCGATCGTCGAGATCTTTCCCTGCCGCGAGCTGTTGCCCACGCCCGAGGTGCGCGAGCGGGCCGAGCGCCTGGTCGGGCTCGAGCCCTGGGGTCGCGAACAGTGGGAACGCCTGGCGCAGGGGCTCGTGTTCGACGGCATGGAGTCGTGGCTGCCATGGCTCACCAAGGGCGAGCACGTGCTGCTCGACATCGTGGGCGACGGCGCCCAGGTGCTGCTGTGCGAGCCGCGGCGGATGCGCGACCGCGCCGCCGACCTGCTCGCGGAGGAGGCCGACCTTGCCGCCACGCTGGCCGTGACATGGGGTGCCGTGGGCAACGGCGACCGCGGCCGCGCCAGCGCCGGCACAGTCGCCGGGGCTCTGCCGCGAGCCGGTCGGCGGGTCGAGCAGGCACATGACCACGGCTTCCCCCGGCTGCACCTCGAATTCGACCGCCTGCTGGCCCACACCAAGGCGCCGGCCTGGCACGTGGTGAACGTCCCCGACAGCCCCGACACGCCCCAGGTGTTGGCCTCGGGCTGGGACCCGGTGGTGGGCGACGGCTCGGGCCTGATCCAACGGCTGGTGGGCCTGCAGCGCGACGGGTTCCGTGTCGTGGTCGGTGCCGACGGCGACGGGTCGGCGGAGCGGTTGCGGGATCGGCTGCGCGACATGGACGTGTCGGCCGAGGTTGTCGTGGCACCGCTGGAGCGGGGCACGGTGCTCCGGGCCGAGGCCGTGAAGCTGGCCATCCTGGCCGAGTCGGACCTTACCGGCCGGCGCGGGGCGCACCGGCGGGCCCGGCCGCGGCGTCGCGACACCGAGGGCTTCTTCGACGACCTCAAGGTCGGCGACTACGTCGTCCACCACCAACACGGCGTCGCCCGCTACGGCGGCATGGTGAAGCGGGCCATCGGCGGGGTCGAGCGCGACTACCTGCTGCTCGAGTACAAGGGCGACGACCGCCTGTACGTGCCGTCGGACCAGATCGACGCGGTGCGGCACTACACGGGGGGCGAGGCCCCGACCCTCAACCGGCTCGGCGGCGACAGCTGGCAGCGGACGAAGGCCAAGGTCAGGGCGGCGGTGGCCGAGATCGCCCAGGAGCTGGTGGTGCTCTACCAGAGGCGGCGGCGCGAGCCCGGCCACGCCTTCAGCCCCGACACGCCCTGGCAGAGGGAGCTCGAAGAGGCCTTCCCGTACCAGGAGACGCCGGACCAGGACAAGGCGATCGCCGACGTCAAGGCCGACATGGAGGCGATGGCCCCCATGGACCGCCTGGTCTGCGGCGACGTCGGCTTCGGCAAGACCGAGATCGCCATCCGCGCGGCCTTCAAGGCGGTGCAGGACGGCACCCAGGTGGCCGTGCTCGTGCCCACCACCCTGCTGGCGCAGCAGCACCACCAGACCTTCAGCGATCGGTTCGCCGGCTACCCGGTGCGGGTCGCGGTGCTGTCCCGCTTCCTCACGCCGGGCCAGGCCCGCAAGGTGATCGAGGGACTCGAATCCGGCGAGGTCGACATCGTCATCGGCACCCACCGGCTGCTGTCCGCCGACGTCACGTTCAAGCGCCTGGGGCTGCTCGTCGTCGACGAGGAGCAGCGCTTCGGCGTCACCCACAAGGAGCAGATCAAGCAGCTGCGGACGAGCGTCGACGTGCTCACGCTCACGGCCACGCCCATCCCCCGCACGCTGGAGATGAGCCTCACCGGCATCCGCGACCTCACCCTGCTCAACACGCCGCCGGCCGAGCGGCAGCCGATCCTCACCTATGTGGGCGAGCACGACGAGCGGGCCATCGCCGAGGCCATCCGTCGTGAGCTGCTGCGTGAGGGCCAGGTGTTCTTCGTCCACAACCGGGTGCAGGACATCGACCATGCCGCCGCCCGCGTCCGTGACCTCGTGCCCGAGGCACGGGTGGCCATCGCCCACGGACAGATGGACGAGGGTTCGCTCGAGCGGGTGGTGCTCGACTTCTGGGAGGGCGAGTACGACGTGCTCGTCTGCACCACCATCATCGAGTCGGGCATCGACATGCCCACCGTCAACACGCTGGTGGTCGACCGGGCGGACCTGCTGGGGCTCGGCCAGCTCCACCAGATCCGCGGGCGCGTCGGGCGCTCGGGCCAACGGGCGTACGCCTACCTGCTCCATCCCCGCGACCGCGCGCTCACCGAAGAGGCGTACGAGCGGCTGAAGACGATCGGCGAGGCGACGGAGCTGGGCTCGGGGTTCAAGATCGCGATGCGCGACCTCGAGATCCGGGGCGCCGGCAACCTGCTGGGCACCGGCCAGTCGGGCCACATCGCCGCCGTCGGCTACGACCTCTACGTGCAGATGGTGAACGAGGTGGTGGCCGAGCTGAAGGGCGAGGAGGTGCGCGAGCCCGCCGAGATCAAGCTGGACCTGCCGCTCGACGCCAGCCTCCCCAAGGTCTACGTGCCCAAGGAGGAGCTGCGGCTCGAGGCCTACCGCCGGCTGGCGGCGGTGACGACCGAGGCCGAGGTCGCCGACATCCGCGCCGAGTGGGAGGACCGCTACGGCCCGGTCCCGGAGGAGGCGGCGGCACTGCTCGACGTGGCCCGGCTGCGGGCCGAGTCCGCTCGGCTCGACCTGCGCGAGGTCAACGTCGTCCGCACCACGGGCTTCGGGGCCCCCACGTGGACCGCCCGCCTCTCGCCGGTGAGGCTCAAGGTGTCCGAGGAGATCCGCCTCAAGCGCCTCGTGCCCAAGGCCGTGCACAAGCCGGACCTGAGCCAGCTGGTTGTGCCGGTCAAGGGCGGCCGGGGCGTCGCCCTCGAGCTCGTCGACCTGCTCGAGTCGCTGTTCCCCGCACAGGCCGCGGCGTAGGGAGCCGGGACATGGCCGTGCTGGGGGACGGAGTCATCGCGGCGCTCGACGGCTTCGTGCCGCGGTCCGCCGAGGAGGTCGGGGACGTCGCCCGGATCCGCTCGCTGGCACGCGGCGGAGATCCCTGGGCGCGGTCGGCGCCGGTGCATGTCACCGGGTCGGCGATCGTCGTCCATCCGGCCAGCGGGCGCGTCCTGCTCCGTTGGCACGAGCGCATGCAGGGGTGGCTCCAGCTGGGTGGCCACGGCGATCCCGGCGAGACGGACCCCTTCGCCATCGCCCTGCGCGAGGCGCGTGAGGAGACCGGGCTGGGCGACCTGGCGGCGTGGCCGGACCCGGCGAATCCGGCCTTGGTGCACGTGGTCGTCGTCCCCGTGCCCGCCGGTCGGGGTGAACCCGAGCACGAGCACGCCGACATGCGCTATCTCCTGGCGACGGCCAGGCCGGACGAGGCCACGCCCGAGTCGCCGTCGGCGGCCCTGCGCTGGCTCACGATCGACGACGCCTCGGCGCTCGTCGGCGAGGACAACCTGCACACGACCCTCGGCCGCGTCGCCGCGTTGCTTGCCGAGGGCTGAGGTTCGTGTGGCGATCCACTGAGTCCCTACGATCTGCGCTCGTGCCGACCCGTGGACGCCTGACGCTGCTCGTCGCCGCGCTCGCGGCCGCCGGTCTGGTCGGGGCCGGGTGCTCCGAGCAGTCGGCCGCCGTCCGGGTGGGGGACACGACGTTGTCGCAATCGGACTTCGAGGACGAGCTCGACGCCTTCGCGTCCAGCCGGGCCTTCGTCCGGGATCCGGACAGTGTCAAAGGGGAGCTGTCGGGCAGCTACAGCCAGGAATTCGTGGGCGCCGTGCTCGGGCAGCGCATCCAGTTCATCATCGTGGAACAGCTCTTCGACGAGCACGGCCTGGAGGTCACCGACGGCGATCGCTCGAACGTGACCGGCCAGCTCCAAGGCGCTCTGGACGACATGCCGGCAGACATGCGCAACACACTGATCGAGGACCTGTCACGGCGGACTCGGCTGCAGACCGAGCTCGGACAGGAGGAGTTCGGCCGCGCCGTGACGGAGGCCGTGGATTCCGTCGACATCGAGGTCAACTCCCAATACGGCTCGTGGGACCCCGACCAGCGCACGGTGGTCCCGCCGAAGGGTCCCGCGGGAGCGGAGCCGCGCCAGGGTCCGGGCGACCAGACGACCGGCGGGGGGTGACGGCCACGCCCGGTCCGGCGCTGCGTCCCCGCATCGTCGCCTGCGGCCTGGGCCCGGCCGGGCCCGAGCTCGTCACGGTCGCCACGCACGACGCCATCGCCCGCATCCCCCATCGGTTCCTGCGCACCGTGAGGCACCCGTCGGCCGGCGTCGTCGGCGAGGTCCCGACGTTCGACCACCTGTACGACCAGGCCGAGAGCATCGGCGCCGTCTACACCCACATCGCCGAGGCGCTGGTGGCGGCGGCCGCCGAGCACGGCGAGGTGCTGTACGCCGTGCCCGGATCGCCGGCCGTCGCCGAGCGCACGGTCGAGCTGCTGCTGGCCGACGAGCGTGTCGCCGTGGACGTGCTGCCGGCGCTGTCGTTCGTCGACCTGGCGTGGCTGCGGCTGGGCATCGATCCCGTGGAGCGCGGCGTGCGCCTGGTCGACGGTCACCGGTTCGAGACCGAGGCGGCGGGGGAGCGGGGACCGTTGCTGGTGGCCCAGTGCGACGACCGCCACGTGCTGTCCGACGTGAAGCTCGTCTTGGGCGAGGGCGGCGACGAGGGCGGCGACGAGGTCGCCGTCACCGTGCTCCAGCGCCTCGGCCTGCCCGACGAGCGCATCGTCGAGCTGCCGTGGCACGAGCTCGACCGGGTCGTCCGACCCGATCACCTCACATCGCTGTACGTGCCGCGCCTGGCCACCCCGCTGGCGAGCGAGACGGCCGCCTTCGCGGAGGTGGTCCGCCGCCTGAGGGCAGAGTGTCCCTGGGACCGTCAGCAGACCCACCACAGCCTCCGCCATCACCTGCTGGAGGAGGCCTACGAGGTGCTCGAGGCCCTGGATCACCTCGACGTCGAGGCCGGCGAGGGCTTCGACGCCTTGGAGGAGGAGCTCGGTGACCTGCTGTTCCAGGTCTTCCTCCACGCCGCCCTGGCCACCGAGGAGGGACGCTTCACGCTGGCCGACGTCGTCCGCAGGGTCAGCGACAAGCTGATCGGCCGCCACCCCCACGTGTTCGGCGACGTCACCGTCGCCAGCGCCGACGAGGTGGCGGAACGTTGGGAGCGACTCAAGAAGGCCGAAAAGGGTAGGTCCAGCGTCATGGATGGCATCCCTGTCACGCTGCCGGCGCTGGCGTACGCCCTGAAGGTCCAGCGCAAGGCGGCGTCGCAGGGGGTCGACTGGCGGACGCTGCTGGAGGGCGACGACACACCGGGGGAGCTGGGCCGACGCCTGCTCGAGCTCGTCGACGACGCCCGAACGGCCGGCGACGATCCCGAGACGGAGCTGCGGGTCGCCGCCGAAGTGGTGCGTGACCGCTTTCGGCGGTCCGAACGCAAGTAACGTTGGCCACACCCGTCACAGGAGCCACACCCAGCGATGTCCAGCATCGAGCACATCGTCGGCCGCGAGGTCCTCGACTCCCGCGGCAACCCGACGGTCGAGGTCGAGGTCTACCTCGCCTCGGGCGCCGAGGGCCGGGCGCTGGTGCCTTCGGGCGCCTCGACTGGGCAGTTCGAGGCTGTCGAGCTGCGCGACGGCGGAGCCCGCTACGGCGGCAAGGGTGTGGGCAAGGCGGTCGACAACGTCAACGGTGACATCCGCGAGGCGCTGATCGGCTTCGACGCCACCGAGCAGCGCGAGATCGACAGGCAGATGATCGATCTCGACGGCAGCGACAACAAGGAACGCCTGGGTGCCAATGCCATCCTCGGCGTGTCCCTGGCGGTGGCCAAGGCCGCCGCCGACGAGCTCGCCCTGCCGCTGTACCGCTACGTCGGGGGTGCCAACGCCCACGTGTTGCCGGTGCCGATGCTCAACGTCCTCAACGGGGGCGCCCACGCCGACAACAATGTCGACTTCCAGGAGTTCATGGTCATGCCGCTGGGCGCCGCCAGCTTCCGGGAGGCGTTGCGCTGGGGCGTCGAGACCTACCACGCCCTGAGGGCCGTGCTGCACGAGCGTGGACTGTCGACGGCGATCGGCGACGAGGGGGGCTTCGCCCCCGACCTCGGGTCCAACGAGGACGCCGTGCAGGTGCTGGTCGAGGCGATCGAGCGGGCCGGGTTCCAAGCCGGCGACGACATCGCCCTGGCCCTCGACGTCGCGTCGAGCGAGTTCTTCGCCGACGGCCGCTACGCGCTTGCCGGTGAGGGCCGGGACCTGTCCACGTCGGATCTCGTCGGCCTGCTCGCCGAGCTCTGCGGTCGCTATCCGATCGTGTCCGTCGAGGACGGCTGCGCCGAGGAGGACTGGGACGGCTGGTCCGAGCTCACCAAGGCCGTGGGTGACCGGGTGCAGCTGGTGGGCGACGATCTGTTCGTGACGAACGTCGAGCGCCTGCGGCGCGGCATCGACGCCGGCGTGGCCAACAGCATCCTCGTGAAGGTCAACCAGATCGGGACGCTCACCGAGACCCTCGAGACCGTGGAGCTGGCCACCAGCGCCGGCTACACGAGCGTGATGTCGCACCGCTCGGGCGAGACAGAGGACACCACGATCGCCGACCTGGCAGTCGCCACCAACTGCGGCCAGATCAAGTCCGGGGCCCCGGCCCGCAGCGACAGGGTGGCGAAGTACAACCAGCTGCTGCGCATCGAGGACGACCTCGGCGAGGCGGCCGCGTTTCGCGGCCGCGCGGCATTGGCGCGGACCGGCGGCGACTCGCCATGAGCCCGCGCCGGCGGAACGACGGCGGCGGCCACGGCCATGAGCCGCAGGAGGCTCCCCGCGTGCGGGGCGCGTGGAAGACCCCGGCGGTGGTCGTCCGGGCGCCCGACGGATCGGTGGTCAGGTGGGGATCCTCGACGCGGCGGCGCATCCCGCCGCCCGGCGTCACCGGTGGCGTCCTGGCGTCGCCGTCGCGCGCCGTTGCGACAAGGAGCGGCAACCGTCGCCTGGTCCCGAGCCTGCGCCTCGACCGGCTGGTGCCCATCGACGAGGAGGCCCGCGACCGCCGCAACGCCCGGTTGCGGTGGCTGGGCACCCGCGTGGGGTCGGTGGCGCTCAGTGGCGTGCTCGTGTACGCGGTGTTCCCGGTGCGGACGTATCTCAGCCAGCGCTCCGACACCGACCGGGCCCGCGAGCAGCTGGAGGTGCTGAGCGAGGAGAACGAGCGGCTGGAGCGGCGTGCCGACGAGCTGCGCGACCCCGAGACCGTCCAGGAGATCGCCCGTCGGGACCACAACCTCGTGATGCCGGGCGAGGAGTCCTACGCCATCCTGCCCCCGCCCGAACAGGCAACCGAGGGCGACGACAACTCCGAGCCGGGGGGCTAGTTTCCCGGAGGTTCAGCCCGACTGGCCGACGAGCTCCGGCTCGTCGGCCCGGTGGCGGGCGAGCCGGCGCCCGGCCCGGCCGATTCGCTCGATGCGGCCGAGCAGTGCGTCCCGGGCGCGCTCGGCCTCGTCGGTCAGGCCGGTGAGCCCCTCGACACCCCACTGACGGAGCACCACCGGCCCCAGGATCTGATCGTGGTGGACCTGGAAGTCGTAGATCCCGGCCCGGGCGATGGCGCGGGCGTGCTGTTCGAAGTCGACGATGCCGGTGCCCGGCATCTCGAAGCAACGCACCTGGCGTTCGATCGCCAGGACCATCCCCGATGGATCCAGCTCGATCGCGGCGGCGGTGGCGTCACGGTAGAAGAGGTGGTGCCGGTTCTCGTCGGAGGCGACCCGTTTCATGACCTCGTAGCCCACCGGGTCGTCGAGCAGCTTGCCCGTGTTGTGGTGGGCGATCCGCGTGGCCAGCTCCTGCAGGCTGACGTAGACGAGGCCGTCGTGGGGGAGGTCGGGCTCGGGCACCTGCCCACAGGTCACCTGGGCCATGCGGGCCCGCTCGAGCGCCACCGGATCGATCTGCCGAGTCACCGTCAGGTAGTCGCGGATGACGATCGAGTGCCGGCCTTCTTCGGCGGTCCAGCGCCGGCTCCACTCGCCCCAGGCGGACTCGCGCCCGAACATTGCCTCGATGGTGCGGAAGTAGTACGGGAGGTTGTCCTCTGTCAGGAGGTTGACGTACAGGCTCGAGCGCACCTCCGGCGGCAGCACCGCCTCGGCGGGCGACCATTCCCAGCCGGGCTCGAAGTCTTCCCCGCGCCCCCAGGGCACGAGCTGGTGCGGAAACCACTCCTTCGACTGCGCCAGATGGCGGTGGAGCAGTCTGTCCACGGTGGGCTCCAGCTCGGCGAGCAGGGCGGCGGCGTCGAGCGGCGCGGCGGGCACGTCGGTACCCTACCTACTGGTCGGTAGGGCGTCGAGTCACAAGGCGAAACCGGGGCCGCGAGCCCGCCGGTGCTCAGGTTTGCCAGGGGGTGCAAACTGTCTCCGTGGTGGAGTCCGGCGATGTGCGCATCGGTGACGACGACCGCCAGAGGGTGATCGACGCACTCAGCCGGCACACGGGCGAGGGGCGCCTGACGCTCGACGAGTTCGCCGAGCTTGCGGGCCGCGTGTACACCGCCCGCACCCGGCGGGACCTCGACGAGGTGCTGGCGGGCCTGCCCGACGCCGTGGACATCCACCGACCGGTCGCCACCGGGGGCGTGGCAACGGTGCCTGCCGACAGCGACGGTTCCTCCGCGGCGGCGGACACGACGCCATCGCCACCGCGGCGGCGGTTCGTCGCCGTCATGTGCGGCACCGGGGCCCGCGGACGATGGCGCGCACCCGGCCGGATCACGGCGTTCGCGTTCTGGGGACACGTCAAGGTCGACCTGCGCCGGGCCGTGATCGACGAGCGGGCGGTCGAGGTGACCGCCTGGGCGATCATGGGCAGCGTCGAGGTCGTGGTCCCCGACGGCATCCCCGTCGACCTCGATGGGATGGTGCTGATGGGCGGCAGCTCCGACCACACGCAGAGGTCCAAGGTGGCGCCGCTGCCGCACGCGCCCCTGGTCCGGGTGCACGCCCGGGGGTTGTGGGGTGGGGTCACGGCCCGCACCAGCCGGCGCCGGTCGCGCTCGTCCGGCCACAAGCACATGCACAAGCACGACCTGGTCAGTGGCTACCTCGACGGCCACATCGACGACCTGCGGGACAGCGCCCGCGAGGCCCTGCGGTCGTTGCAGGCGAGCCTGCCACCGCCGCCTCCTCCGCCCATGGCGTTCACGCCCCGCCGCCACCGGGAACGCGCAGGGCGATCGGACCGGGACCGTTGGTCGCAGAGCCCCGCGCCGCCGGGACCCCCGGGGGCGCCACTGGACCTGCGCGACTTCCTGCCCCGGTTCCTCACCGAGGAACGCACGCCCGGGCCGGACGAGCGGACCAATGGCCAGACCGCGTCCGGCCAGACGGCCGACGACAGCCAGTTGCCGCGCGGAACGCTGACCATCCTGGTGACCGACATGGTCGGCTCGACGGAGTTGGCGGAGCGGCTGGGCGACCGGAAGTGGTGGGAGATCCTGCAGGCGCACAACGCCTTCGTGCGGGCCCAGGTCCAACGCCACGGCGGCATCGAGGTCAAGGCGCAGGGCGACGGCTTCCTCGTCGTCTTCGCCAGCGCGCGGCAGGCGATCCTCGCCGCCGTCGCCATCCAGCAGGCGGCCGCGCGCCACAGCGCCGACAACCCGTCGCAGCGCATCGAGTTGAGGATCGGGCTGCACACCGGCGAGACCGTCGAGTCCGACGGCGACGTCTTCGGCCAGAACGTGATCCTGGCCGTGCGGATCGCCGACGCCGCGGCCCCCGGCGACGTGCTGGTGTCGGGCCTCACCCATGACCTCACGGCGGCGGCCGGCGACCTGCGCTTCGGCCCGGGCGAGGAGGTCTCCCTCAAGGGCTTCTCCGCGCCCTGGCGGGTGCACCGGGTGGCGTGGGCGTAAGGGAAACTCGCCCAGCCACCGACGCCGATCGCCGCGAGGTCGAGCGCCTCCTGGGCCGGCCGGCGCGGGGCGGGTTCGAGGTCGTGCGGCGCCACCCGGACGGCTCGCCGTTGGTGATCCGCAACGCCCCGCTGCTCGATGACGGCACGCCGATGCCGACCCGGTACTGGCTGGTGGGAGAGCCCGAGCGCACCAGGGTCTCGCGCCTCGAGAGCGAGGGCGGCGTGGCCCAGGCCGAGGCGGAGGTGGACCAGGGGGCGGTCGCCGCCGCGCACGCCCGCTATGCGGCGGAGCGCGACGCGGCGTTGCCGCCCTGCCACCGGGGACCGCGGCCCTCCGGCGGAGTGGGTGGCACCCGAACGGGCGTCAAGTGCCTGCACGCCCACTACGCCTGGCACCTGGCCGGCGGTGACGATCCGGTCGGGCGCTGGGTCGAGGACCGCTTGGGCGCGAACCCCGGTAACACCGACCGCCGGTAGCGTGCTTGGGTCATGAGCGCCATTGCCGCGGTCGACCTCGGCACCAACTCGACCCGCGTCGTGGTCGCCCGTCCGTCCGGCGGCAGGCTCGAGATCCTCGACCGGCGCAACACCATCACCCGCCTGGGCCAGGGCGTCGGGACCAACGGGCGCCTGGCGCCCGAGGCGGTCGAGCGGACCCTCGCCTGCCTGCAGGGCTACCACGAGATCCTCGACCGCCACGGGGTCGAGCGGGTGCGGGTCGCGGCCACGTCGGCGTCCCGCGACGCCGCCAACCGCGACGAGTTCTTCGGCGCCGTCGAGGCGTTGATCGGCACCCGCCCCGAGCTGCTGACCGGCGACGAGGAGGGACGGCTCTCGTTCCGGGGCGCGACCGGCGAGCTCGACCCGGTCACCGGCCCCTTCCTGGTGGTCGACATCGGCGGCGGCTCCACCGAGTTCAGCGTCGGCACCGACCGGGTCGAGGGCGTGATGTCGATCGACATCGGCTGCGTGCGACTGACCGAGAAGTTCCTGCATCACGACCCGCCGCAGCCCGAGGAGCTCTCGGCCTGCATCAGCCTCACCGACGCCTACCTCGACGATGTCGTGCGCGAGATCCCGGCCGCGGCCGAGGCCCGCACTCTGGTGGGGTTGGCGGGCACGGTGACCACGGTGGCGGCCGTCGAGATCGGGCTGGAGACCTACGACCGCGACCGCATCCACCACTTCCACCTCACCCACGAGGCCGCCGAGGACGTCTTCCGGACCCTGGCCACCGAGTCGCGTGCCGATCGGCTCCACAACCCCGGGCTCGAGGAGGCCCGGGCCGACGTGATCGTGGGTGGCTGCTGTGTGCTGGTGGCGTTGTTCCGCCACCTCGGCTTCGACGAGATGATCGTGTCGGAGGCCGACATCCTCGACGGCTTGGCGCTCAGCCTGTTGGACTGAGGGTCGAGAATCGACCCTCACCGGGTCGCTTTACCGCTCGGCGCCGGGCCTCGCTACGGTCACGCTTTACATGCCGCCGCTGCCCGACCGCGTGCTCATGGGACCGGGACCCTGCAACCCCTATCCCGAGGCCGTCGAGGCCCTGGCGCGCCCGATGCTCGGGCATCTCGATCCCGCATTCGTGGACATCCTCGACGAGACCTGTGCCCGGTTGCGCACCGTGTTTCGCACCAGCAACGCCATGACCCTGCCGATCTCGGGGACCGGTTCGGCGGGCATGGAGGCTGCATTCGTCAACGTGGTCGAGAGGGGCGATCCCGTCGTGATCGGCGTCAACGGTGTTTTCGGTGCCCGCATGTGCGACGTCGCCGCCCGCTGCGGGGCCGAGGTCGTGCGGGTCGATGTTCCTTGGGGTCAGCCGGTCGAGCCCGATCGCCTCCTCGACGCCCACCCTGCCCCCAAGCTCATTGCCGTGGTCCACGCCGAGACGTCGACCGGCGTGAGGACCGACATCGCGCCGTTGGGGGCGGGCAAAGGAGACGCGCTGTTGCTCGTCGACTGCGTCACCAGTCTGGGTGGCATCGGGGTCGACGTCGACGGCTGGGGCGTCGACGTCGCCTACGCCGGGACCCAGAAGTGCCTGGGCGTGGCGCCCGGCCTGGCGCCGCTGACCCTGAGCGAGCGTGCCCGCGATCGCCTCGTGCCGCGCAGCCCGAGCTGGTACCTGGACCTGCGGATGATCGGGCAGTACACCGGTCCCGCCACCGGACCGCGGGTCTACCACCACACCGCACCGGTCTCGATGATCATGTCGCTCCACGCCGGGCTGGGCGCCATCCTCGACGAGGGGTTGGACACCGCCATTGCCCGCCACGCCGAGTGTGGGCAGCTGCTGCACGAGGGCCTGGTGGATCAGGGGCTCGAGCTGTTCGCGGCCGACGGCCACCGGCTGCCCGAGCTGACCACCGTGCTGGTGCCCGATGCCGTCGACGCCACCAAGGTCCGGTCCACGCTGCTCGATCGCTACGGCATCGAGATCGGCGGGGGGCTCGGCGACTACGTCGGCAGGATGTGGCGGATCGGCTGCATGGGCCACACGGCCCGGCCCCGCAACGTCACGCTGCTGCTCGGAGCCCTGGCGGAGGTCATCGGCTGATGCTGCGCCCTGCGGAGCACCAATGACGAAGCTGATCGGGCGACGGGTCCAGCTGCGCCCCCTCGTCGCCACCGACTTCCCGGCGTGGCAGGAGGTTCGCCGCCGCAACGCCGGGTGGCTGACGCCCTGGGAACCGGCCCACAACCCCGCGCTGCCCGACGTGGTGGAGTCCGCCGAGGCCTTCGCCATGCGCTGTAGCGCGCGCGAGCGGGAGCGGCAGCTCGGCACCGGCTTCGGCTTCGGCATCTTCGTCGACCCCGCCGATGCCGGGGAGCGCGGCGGGCGGAGTGGGCGCGGGCGGCGCCGCGAGGAGCGCTTCGCCGGCGAGATCAACCTGTCGTCGGTGCAGCGGGGGCCGTTCCAGTCGGCCTACGTCGGCTACTGGATCGACCAGGCCCTGGCCGGCCACGGCTACATGCCCGAGGCGCTGGTGGCCGTGGCGCGCTTCGCCTTCGAGCACGTGCGGCTGCATCGCATCCAGATCTCCATCATCCCCCGGAACTACCGGAGCCGGCGGGTGGTCGAGAAGCTGAAGATCCGCGACGAGGGGATCGCCCACCGCTACCTCGAGATCAACGGGGTGTGGGAGGACCACATCCGCTACGCGCTCACGGTCGAGGAGTGGCACGACCGCCGGGACGAACTGGTGCGCGAGTGGCTCGCATGAGCACGCGCGTCCGCTCCCGCCGGCGGGAGCGGACGCGGCTCGTGGCCGCGGTGCTGGCCGTCGCGCTCGTGGGCGGACTGGTGGCGGCGATCGTCGGTGCGATCGGTGGCAGCGACGGCGGCACCGATGCCAGCGACGGTGCGTCGGTCACATCCACCACGATCGACACCGGCGGGATCGACGTGTCGGCGCCCGACGACTGGACGGCCATCCCGGTCGCCAGCCTCGGCTTCGGCATCGCCGTGCCGCCGGGGTGGGAGGCGACGGTCCTGGCGCCGGAGGTGCTCGAGAGCCTCGAGCGGTCGTCGCCCCAGGTGCCGGGCTTCCTCGATCAGGCCCACGCGGCGGCTGAGGCCGGCGCGGTCTTCTACGCCGCCGGGGTGGACGGTGCGGGCCGTGTAGCGGACGTGAAGGTCCGCGCCGTCCCCGGTGCCGGCATCGCCACGATCGAGCAGCTCGAGGACTTCGGCCGCCAGCTCTCGGGCAGCGCCGGTCTCGGCGACGTCCCCATCGAGGTGGTGGGCGACGCCGAGCGCCCCACGGTGCGGATGCAGTACGGCCTGGGAGCCGCCGGTGGGTCGGCCGAGGCCCGGGGAACCGAGACGCTCGTCGCGGGGCCCGACGACATCGTGTGGTCGGTGATCGTCACCTCTGAGGACCCCGCGACGCACGAGGCCTTGGCCGAGCAGATCGCCGGCACCCTCGCGTTCCCGCCCTAGAGGATCAGCTCCTGGTGCTGATCCGCCGGCGGAGGGCGGCCAGCCTCTCTTGGAAGGCGGGCTGGTTGATCGACCACACCTGGGGATCGAGCTCGCGCTCGACCGCGGTCGCATGGTCCGTCACCTGGGAGACATCGCGCATCGTCTGCTTCACCCGCTCCACCAGATCACGCGGGGCGCGGGCGGCGGCTGACGCCATCTCCAGCGCCAGCGGCAGCAGCTCGTCATCGGGCACACAGGACCAGGCCAGGCCGGCGCGTTCCGCCTGTCGGCCGTCGAGAACGCGGCCGAACAGCACGAGCGCCGCGGCCGCCTGGGACCCGATCCGCCGTTGGAGCATCCAGGTGTGGCCACCGCCGGGATGGAGCCCGAGGTCGATGAAGCGGGTATCGAACCGCGCCGACTCGCCGGCCAGGATCACGTCACACACCAGCGCCAGGTTGACGCCGGCGCCGACCGCGGGCCCGTTGACGGCGGCGATGGTCGGCAGCGGCGAGCGTCCCACGCGCAGGAACCCCTCGTAGACGCGCGACAGGCCCTGGCGCTGGCTCGAGCCGAGGTGGGACAGGTCGGCCCCGGCGCAGAAAGCCGGCGGCGCCCCGGTCACGACCACGGCGCCTACACCGGGATCGGAATCGATGGCCTCGAACGCGGCCTCGATCTCGTCCACCAGCCCGAGCGAGAGGGCATTGCGGCGGGCGGGGGCGTCGAGGGTGACGAGGGCGACCCGATCCTTGATCTCGGAGCGGAGCTCAACCATGGCCGGCAGTCTTCCATGAGGGCGATGTGACGGACAGTGGGCGGTTTCGTGACATTCCCGTGTCGAAATCCGCCGCACCGCTGGGGAGTGCCACTTGACAGCAACACGTCGACACACGCGGCCCGTCCGCGCTCTGCTCGTCTCCGCTTCAACCTGCCGAGCGAGCCCTGGCACTGGAGCGTCGACCGTACGTAGCACCCCGAGCGGGCGCCCACCGGCGGGCGCTAGACCTTCGGCAGATGAGCGTCCCGGCCCCGACGGTGTACCACCGCTGGCTGGGCTGGCATGCACCGGCCCTGCGGCGCCTGCTGGTCGCCGCCATGGTGGGCGCGGTCGCGGGGCTGGCACTGGCCACGGTGCTCCCCTGGCGCCTCGCGGTGCTGGGCGGCTGGAACGCCACCGCCCTCACGTTCCTGCTGTCCGTCGCGCCGATCATCCTCGGGGCCGACGGGCCGCTGACGCAGCGCATCGCGGTTCGTGAGGACATGAACCGCGACGTGGCCCGCCTGCTCCTGCTGACCGCCAGCGGCGCGAGCCTGGTGGCCGTCGGCTTCGCGCTCGGCTTGGCTCGACACCAGAGCGGAGCGGAGCGCGTGCTGCTCGTCACCATGGCCGCAGTCACCGTCTCCGTCTCGTGGACGGTCGTCAACACGGTGTTCACGCTGCATTACGCACGCCTCTACTACCTGGGCGCGGGCGACGGCATCGAGTTCGGCGGTGACACGACCCGACCGCCGGACTACCGCGACTTCGCCTACGTGGCGTTCACGATCGGGATGACCTACCAGGTGTCGGACACGACGTTGCGCGCTCGCGGGATCCGCCGCACGGTGCTGGTCCACGCATTCCTCTCGTACGTCTTCGGCGTGGTGATCGTGGCCGCAGGGGTCAACGTCGTGGCGGGACTGCTCGGCTGAGGGGAATCTTCGGGGGACCTGTCCCGCCCTCCGGCGGGATATATGACAGACGCCGGGCGATTCGTTACATTCGCCGTCACCTTCGCCGCAGGCTCGGCGTTGGCCTTGGGGAAGCTGGGAACCCGCGACCGTCCACACTGGGGAGCAACTTGACGCCCGTACGCCGCCCGATCGTCACCGTCGTCTTGGCGACCGCAGTCGCGCTGGGGACGACGGTGGCAATGCCGGTGGCCGGCGGGGCCCAGGAGGATCCCGCCCGGGAGACGGAGCAGGTGGCCCACCGCCAGGCGCTGGTGGCGGTCGAGGTCGACATCCTGAAGGCCGACGACCGGCAGGTGACGCAGGCGCTCGGCGACATCAAGGCCAACGTCGACGCCCAGACGGCGGAGCTCGCTGCCGCCGAACAGGCGCTCGCCGCCGCCACCGCCGCCGTGGCCTCCGCCGATGCGGCGGTCGCCGAGGCCCAGCGCCGCATCGACGATCTGCTGGCCAAGACCGACCACGTGGTCGTCGACGCCTTCGTCTCGCCGGCGACCGAGTCCGCCCTGTCCATGCTCAGCGAGAAGTCCGGGTCGAGCGCCAATGTGAAGTGGGCCATCCTCGACCTGCAGACGACCACCGATGCCGAACTGCTGGCCGAATACCACGCCGCCCGCGAACAACTCCGCACCGAGAAGGCCAACAAGGACGACGCCATGGCCCAGGCGCGGAATCGCAAGGCCGAGGCCGAGGCGGCGCTGGCGGACAAGCAGGAGGCCGTCAGCCAGCAGGCGCTGTTCGCGGCCGAGGTCCAGGCCCGCATCGAACAGAAGCTCAGCGAGGCGGAGATGCTGAAGGGCGTCGACCCTGCCCTCGCAGCCCAGCTCCAGGCCGAGCAGGCCCAGCTGGTCGCCGCCCTCAACGAGATGGACGAGGAGGTGGCGGCCGAGCTCGCTCGCCAGCGGGCGGCGGAGCTGTCCGCACAGGCGGAGGCCAACAAGGCGGCCGGCATCCAGGCTCCGCCAGGCGGTGTGGTGTCGGTGCCGTGCCCCGCGGGTGGCAGCATCCAGGTGGCCGGTGACATCAGCAAGCCGGTGGCGCGCCTGCTCACGGCGGCGGCCGAGGCGGGCATCTCGATGTGCGGAAACGGCTACCGCGACCCTGCGGACCAGATCGCGGTCCGCCGCGCCAACTGCGGCACCAGCCAGTACGCCATCTGGGAGATGCCGGCGTCGTACTGCAGCCCACCCACCGCTCGCCCGGGCACGTCGATGCACGAGCAGGGCCTGGCGATCGACTTCACCGTCGGCGGGAGCACGATCGGCTACGGGGGCGCGGCGTACGACTGGTTGAAGGCGCACGCCGCCGACTACGGCCTGTCCAACCTGCCGAGCGAACCGTGGCACTGGTCGACCAACGGCAACTGACGCCGGGCGCCTGGCTGCGCCGGGGCTTGGCCGTGGTCCTGGCGGTGGCGGCGCTGACGCCGTCGGTCAGCGCTGCGCAGGAGCCCGACCCGTCGGCGACCGAGCAGGAGCGCGACGAGGTCCGGGCCCGCCAGGCCGAGGTCGTGATCCAGGTCGACACCCTCGAGGCGCAGGACGCCGAGGTGAGGGCGGCGCTGGCCGAGATCGAGCGCAACGTCGCCGGGCAACGATCCGAGCTCGAGCAGGCCGAGCGCGCCCAGGCCCAGGGCGAGGCCGAGCTCGCACAAGCCACCCAGGCGGTGGCCGGCGCCCAGCAGCGGATCGACGAGCTGAACGAGCAGGCCGACCGGCTGGTGGTCGATTCGTTCGTCAACCCGCCGTCCGACTACGCGCTCGAGCCGCTGCGGGCAGGCTCCATGACCGACGCCGCCGTCATTCAGGCGGTCCTGGAGATGCAGGGGAAGCGTGACGCCCAGGTGCTCGAGCGCCTGGCGCAGGCCCAGGACGCCCTCGAGGCCGAGCAGGCGAAGAAGGAGGACGCCGCCGCCGAGGCGAAGCGGGCCCGGGAGGCGGCGGCGCAGGAACTGAACGACGTCGAGGCCGCACTCGGCCAGCAGCAGTCGTTCGCTGCCGACCTCGAGGAGCGCCTGAACGCCAAGCTGGCCGAGGCCGAGTCCCTGCGGACGCTCGACGCCACCCTGTCCGACCGGCTGGCCCGGGAACAGGCGGCGCTGGCGGCCCAGCTGGCCGCCGCCCAGGCCGCCGCGCCGGCTCCGACGGAGGACGTGGCGCCGTCGCAGATCGCCCCCGCTCCGGGCGGGCTGGCGACGGTCACCTGCCCGATCGGCGGGTCCATCACGGTGGCCGGCTCCATCAGCGGGAACGTCCAGGCCTTGCTCGACGACGCTGCCGCCGATGGAGTCATGCTGTGCGGTGGCGGCTATCGGGATCCCGAGGAGCAGGTCCAGCTGCGCATGGAGCATTGCGGCACGTCGTACTACGCCATCTACGAGATGCCGGCGTCGCAGTGCGACCCACCGACGGCGATTCCCGGTACGTCGATGCACGAGCAGGGACTGGCCATCGACTTCACGTGCAACGGCGGCGGTACGGTCACCACCGGGGACGAGTGCTGGGACTGGTTACAGGCCAATGCGGTCGCCTACGGCCTCTACAACCTACCCAGTGAGCCGTGGCATTGGTCCACCAACGGCAACTGACATTCGCTGGGTAGAACCGCGCGCTCGCCGACTCGGTGGCAACGTCGATTAGCTGCCGCGGGAGACCGCGATACCGCTTTTACCTGCGGAAACGTGCAGCCGATGCATCGCCTTGCTGACACTGGCGACTCGGTTCGTTACATTCACGGCCACTTTGTCCGCTCATGCGAAGAGCAGCAAGGAGCAGGGAAGAGCCGTGCGATCCGTGTTCCGCCGACTGGCGCTGACCAGCGCCGTGGTCGCCCTCGGTTCGGGCGTGGCCGTCTGGTCACCGGTGGCGAGCGGGGCCGACGACCCTGACCCGGCCAAGACCGAACGAGAGCGGGACGCCGTCCGGGCACAGCGCGCCGACGTCGACCTGCAGGTGGATGCCCTCGAGGCCAAGGACGCCGAGGTCCAGGCGGCACTGTCCGAGCTCGAGGCCAACGTGGCCACGCAGCAGGCCGAGTTGGACGAGGCCGAGCGGGCGCACCAGGAGGCCGAAGCCGATCTGGCGGCGGCCATCCAGGCGGTCGCCGATGCCCAACGGCGGATCGACGACCTCAACCGCAGGGCTGACGAACTGGTGGTCCAGTCGTTCGTCAGCCCGCCGTCGGACAACGCGCTCGACGCGTTCCGCGCCGACTCGCTGTCGGACGCCGCGATCAAGCAGGCGGTGATCGAGATCCAGGCCGACACCGACGCCGACGTGCTCGATCAGCTCGACGAGGCCCACGAGGACATGGAGGTCGAGCAGGCCAACCAGACCGCGGCGGAGGCGGCGGCGGAGGCCCGCAAGGACGAGGCGGCCCGAGAGCTCGCCGACGTGGAGGCCGCGCTGGCCCAGCAGCAGGCCTTCGCCGCCGACCTCGAGGAGCGGCTCAACGCCAAGCTGGCCGAGGCCGAGTCGCTGAAGGAGTTCGACAAGGCCCTGTCGGACCGGCTCGTGCGTGAGCAGGCCGAGGTCGCCCGCCGGATCCGCGCCATGCAGGAAGCCGCCGAGCGGCAGCGCCGGGCGCAGGAGGCGGCGGCACGGGCGGCCGCGGCCGCCGCCAACCGACC
>JBKPHE010000165.1:0-2121 GCA_046744485.1 Actinomycetota bacterium
CCTCGTTGAGCCGGATGGCGTAGCGGTCGAAGCAGTCGCCGTAGCTGCCCACGACCGCGGCGAACTCGACCTGGTCGTAGAACAGGTACGGCATGTCCTTGCGTAGGTCCCAGGGGATGCCGGTGGACCGCAGGATGGGCCCGGTGGCCCCCAGCGCCGTGGCCTCGTCGGCGGTGATGACGCCCACGCCCTGGAGCCGGGCGCGGAAGATGGGCTGGCCGGTGAGCAGCTCGTCGTACTCGTCGAGCCGGGGCGCGCACAGGTCGAGCACCCGCAGCACGCCGTCGCGCCAGCCGTCGGGAAGGTCGGCGGCCACCCCCCCGGGACGGATGTAGTTGTGGTTCATCCGCAGCCCCGTGATCATCTCCAGCAGGCGCAGGGTCTCTTCGCGCTCCCGCCAGCCGAACAGCATCATCGACACAGCGGCCAGGTCCAGGCCGTTGGTGGCGAGCCACAGGAAGTGCGACGACATGCGGTTGATCTCGCACAGCAACATGCGGATCCATTGCGCCCGCGGCGGGATGTCCCCGTCGATGCCCAACAGCGTCTCGGTCGCCAGGGAGAACACCAGCTCGTTGAAGAGAGGCGCCGCGTAGTCCATGCGAGTGACGTTGGTGGGGCCCTGGAGGTAGGTGAGCGTCTCGCCCGTCTTCTCCATCCCGGTGTGCAGGTAGCCGATCACCGGCTTGCTGCGCAGCACCGTCTCGCCCTCGAGCTCCAGCATGAGCCGCAACACACCGTGGGTCGACGGGTGCTGCGGGCCCATGTTGAGGATCATCGTCTGGTCCTCGGTCGGCTCCTCGTCGGCCATGGCCGCCAGCTCGGCCTCCGACAGCCGCAGCACCGAACCGACCTCGCGCATCAGTTCCGCGGCGCCCGCGCCCTTGCGGGGCGTGAGCTCCTGCGATCCCTCGTACGTGCGGGTGGTGGCGTCGGTGGAGAGGGCGGTCACGGCATCAACTCCGCATCACCTGGCGTTCTGCACGCCCTTGAACTGCACGGGGATCGCGCCCACGGGATGATCCTTGCGCAGCGGGAAGCCGTCCCAGTCCTCCGGCATGAGGATGCGGCTCAGGTCGGGATGGCCCGTGAACTCGATGCCGTACATGTCGTAGACCTCGCGCTCGAGCGCTTCGGTGCCGGGGTGGACGTCGAATAGGGAGGGGCAGGTGGCGTCATCGGCGGGCACCTGGATCCGCAGGCGTAGGCGCTCGGGCGTGTCCTGGGACAGCAGCCCGACCACCACCTCGAACCGCTGTGGTTCGACGTCCGGTGGTAGGCGACGGGGTGCCGCGTAGGCCAGGTAGTCGACGGCGGTGAGGTCGACGCACACCCGGAAGCCCTCGTCGTCGCGCAGCGTCCTGACGAGGTCGACCAGTTGGTCCCGGGTCGGGTGCAGCACCTGCTGACCCCTGCTGGACGTGGCAGGGACGCCGAAGCGGGTCTCGGGCTCGGACATTGCCGCCGCCCCGGTCTCGTCTGCGACCGACTCGTTCTCGAATCCGGACCTCGCCTCGGTATCGGACATCGGCCGTCTCAGCGCCCTCCGCCCACGGACGCCGTGGTCACGGGCTCGGGCTGGCCGTCGCGCTGCTCGACGACCACGCCGGCCCCGGCACCCCGGCCCCGCGCCTCGCGACGGCGCAGCAGCTCCCCGTTCTGGATCTGCTCGTGGATGGTGTTGATGGCGTGGATCAGCGTCTCCGGGCCGGGCGGGCATCCGGGCGCGTAGACGTCCACGGGCACGATCTGGTCCACACCCTGGACCAGCGCGTAGTTGTTGAACATCCCGCCGGAGCTGGCGCACACGCCCATCGACAGCACCCACTTGGGCTCCATCATCTGGTCGTAGACCTGGCGCAGCACGGGCGCCATCTTCTGCGACAGCCGTCCGGCCACGATCATGAGGTCGCTCTGGCGTGGCGAGGCCCGGAACACCTCCATGCCGAAGCGGCCGAGGTCGTAGTGGGAGGCTCCGGCCGCCATCATCTCCAGCGCGCAGCACGCCAGGCCGAAGGTCACGCCCCAGAACGAGCGCCGGCGCGACCAGTTGACCAGGTCCTCCACCTTGGCGGTGAAGATGTTGTGGTCGAGCCCCTCGAGCCCCCGCTTCATGTCCCA
>JBKPHE010000043.1:0-15719 GCA_046744485.1 Actinomycetota bacterium
GCCTGGACATCCCCGTAACGCCGGGAGGGTGAATGTGACGACGCACACGAAACCGCTGACGCGTGCGGTGGCGGCGATGGCGGCGATGGCCCTCGTGGCCGGGTGCAGCGGTGACAGCGGTGACGATGACAGCAGTGCCGCCGACTCCGCCGACTCCGCCGCCACCGACACCGCCGAGGCACCCGTTGCCATCGTTCTCAGCACCGAGGGCAACAACCTCAACGCCTACGAGCCCGACCCGCCGTTCCGGAAGCAGACCGTGATCCGCGCTGCCGCCGACGATCCCGACGGCCTCGACGTCAACGGCCAGGTGTGCGTGCTGCCCGACGGTTCTGGCCGTTTCGTCGCCGGTGAGGACACCGGTCAGCCGGAACGAACGCCCGGTTGGGGGATCTTCGAGCTCGAAGGCGTGGCTGTCGGGGAGTTGGAGGCGCGCGAGGTGGCCCGGCTCGTGCCGACCTACCAGACCGAGGGTCCCGAGAACTACGGCTGCGGCGTGCTGTCCGACGGTCGCATCGTCACCACCGACATCGGCAACCAGGTGACCGGTCCGCCAACCGGGCAGCTCATCGTGTGGTTCCCGCCGTTCGACAGCGAGGAGGTGCCGTACTGCAAGATCGACGTGGCGTTGCCGACACCCGGTGGCATCCACGTCGTCGACGACGTCGTGTACCTGGCGGTGGCGCGCCCACCCGGCAACGGCATCGTCCGCTACGAGGGGCCGTTCCCCTCCTCCCCCGAGGCCGCCGGCGGCTGCGGCCGGGTCGATGGGAGCGGCGCGCCGCTGGCCGACGAGGCGCACAAGGGCCCGTTCATCCCGGCCGACGAGCACGTCGTCACGCCGAACGCGGTGGTGGGTGCGCCAGGCGGTGGGTTCTACGTCTCGAGCGCCTTCACAGGGGTGCTCGCCGAATACGACGACTCCGGGCGGTTCGTCCGCACCCTGGTGACGCCGCCCGAGGGCGAGCAGCTCGGGACCGAGCCGTACTCGACCGGGGCCCCCTTCGGCATGGGCGTCGACCCGACGACCGGCTCCCTCTACTGGGCCGACCTGGCCATCGGCATCACCGACAGCATCGGGCCGATCGACGGCGCCGGCACGGTCAGGCGCATCACCTTCGACGCCGAGGGCAATCCTCGGCCGGCCGAGACGCTGGACGAGGGCCTCGACTTCCCCGACGGCATCGGCATCTACCTCCCGGCGGACGGCTGAGCGGTGGTTCCACCCTTGACTTAGAGCGCACTCGAACCCCTACGGTCGGGGGCACAGGTTGCTGCGACGCCCGCAGCGCCGCCGCCCGAGGAGATCGCCGTGCAGCTCGGAATCCACGTCCCCAACTTCAAGTACGTCGGTGGCACGCCCGCCATCGCTCCCGAGCTCGTCGGGGTGGCCGAGGCCGCCGAAGCCGCGGGGGCGACATGGCTGTCGGTCATGGACCACCACTTCCAGATGGATCAGATGGCCCCGGCGGAGGATCCCATGCTCGAGGGCTACACCACGCTGGGCTTCTGGGCCGCGCACACGTCCTCGATACGGCTGGGCCTCCTGGTCACCGGCGTGACCTACCGCTATCCGGGCCTGCTGGCCAAGATCGTGTCAACCCTCGACGTGCTGTCGGGCGGCCGGGCCGCCCTCGGAATCGGGGCGGCCTGGTACGAGCGCGAGCACCGCGGTCTAGGGGTGCCGTTCCCGCCGGTCGCGGAGCGCTTCGAGCGGCTCGAGGAGGCCCTCCAGGTCTGCCTGCAGATGTGGGATCCCGAGAACAATGGTCCCTACGAGGGCCGGCACTACCAGCTGGCCGAGACCCTGTGCTCGCCGCAACCGCTCAGCCAGCCGCACCCGCCGATCACGATCGGCGGCAGCGGCGAGCGGAAGACCCTGCGCCTGGTGGCCCAGTACGCCGGCGCTTGCAACCTGTTCGGGGCGTCGACCGACGACGTCACCCACAAGCTCGACGTGCTCCGCCGGCATTGCGACGAGGTGGGCCGAGATTTCGACGAGATCGTCAAGACGATCCTGTACCGGGGCCCGGAGCTGGACGGCGGTGACATCGACGGCTTCGCAACCGAGATGGCCGGCTACGCCAAGCTCGGCGTGGACGGAGTCATGGTGATGCCGCTCACCGATCGCCCGGCCGACTGGGTCGAGCAGCGCTGCATCCCTGCGGCCGCCCGGCTGGCGGAGCTCCCGTAGCAGGAGCCGTGGCGCAGAGCGCGGGTCGCGGGTCGTCCGGCAAGGGGTAACCCCGAGGAGCGTGGCCACGGCCGGCGCTACGGTCGTGCCGCGATGGAGCCCGACCGCTTCCTGGAGCTGCTCGAGCAGGACGGCGCCCGTCTCGCGTCGGTGGCCCGGGGAGGCGAGCTCGACAGCCCGATACCGACGTGTCCCGGCTGGACGGTGGGCGACTGCGTCGCCCACACGGCGGACGTGTACCAGCACAAGATCGCGTGCATGCGCCTGCAGCAACGGCCGGAGGAGTACCCGGGGGAGCCGCCAGCAGGCGTCGCCGTCATCGACTGGTTCGACACCTCGTTGGCGGCGCTGCTGGCCGAGCTGCGAGTTCGGGGACCGGCGGCGCCGTCCTACACGTGGTGGCCGGCCGACCAGACGGTCGGGTTCTGGTACCGGCGCATGGCACAGGAGACGGCGGTTCACCGCCTGGACGTCGAGGATGCGCGGGGACAGCCGACACCCATCGATGCTCAGCTCGCGCTCGACGGGATCGACGAGGTGCTCGACGCCTTCATGAGCGACGGCTGGGACACGGTCACGCCCGAGGAGTGGGGCGCGGTCGACCCACACGCCGCGGAGGGCAAGACGATCGCCGTGCACGCCGGCGGCCGGACCTGGCGCTCCACCCTCGGTCCCGATCGCATCGCCCTGGCGAGGCACGACGGTACCTCCCATGCGTCGGTATCGGGCGAGCCGGAGGCGGTGCTGTTGTGGCTCTGGGGCCGGCGGCCCGACTCCGTCGCCGCGCTGGACGGCGAGCCGTCCGCACTGACCGCGTTCCGCGACCGCCTGCGGATCGCCACGCAGTAGGCAGGGAAGGGACGAGCGATGCGCATCGGGATGCTGGCACCCATGCCGTCGGAGCTGCGGCCGCTCGTGAGGAAGCTGGGGTTGCGGCCATCGGCGGCGCCGCTCGGAACGAGGGTCCACGAGGGCCGGTCGGGCTCAGCGTCGGTGGTGGCGGCGACCACCGGGATGGGCACTGCCGGAGCCGCGGCGGCGGCGCGGCGGATGCTGGATGCCGGCGACATCGATCACGTGGTGGTCGTCGGCATCGCCGGTGGCATCGACGACCGCCTCGTCATCGGCGATGTCATCAGGCCCGGCATCGTCATCGACGGGGCCTCCGGAGCCGAGTATCGGCCCCACCCGCTGGGTGAGCGGGCCGACCCTCCGGACCAGGGCGCCCTCCACACGTCTGACGAGTTCATCGTGGATCCCGAGCGGGTGGCGGCGCTGCGTGCTCGAGGCGTCATAGCCATGGACATGGAGACGGCCGCGGTGGCCGCCGTGTGCGAGGAGCTCGGCTGCCCGTGGTCGGTGGTCCGCGCCATCAGCGACCGGTCGAGCGACGGGATGGCCGACGAGTCCGTCTTCGAGCTCGCCCATCCCGACGGCTCGCCCAACCTGCGGGCCGTGGCGCGGTTCGTCGCGCGGCACCCTGGGCGCATCCCCCAGCTGGTCCGGCTCGGCCGGGATGCCGGCAAGGCCACCAACGCCGCCGCCAGCGCGGCCGCCGAGGCCTGCCGCCAGCTGTCGCCATGACCAGCGAGTTGGGCGAGGCCCCCGCGTCGGTCGTCCCCGACATCCGCTACGTGCGCAGGCGCGGCGAGGAGCAGCGCGCGACCTACTTCGAGCTGTTCTTCGACCTCGTCTACGTCTTCGCGATCACGCAGCTCTCCCACTACCTGCTGGCGCATCTCACGTGGGCCGGCGCGGCCCAGGCTGCGTTCCTGCTGTGCGCCGTCTATTGGGCCTGGAACTACACCACCTGGATGACCAACTGGTTCGACCCGGAGGTGGCGGTCGTCCGGCTGGTGCTGGTGCTCGTGATGCTGGCCAGCCTGCTCATGGCCGTCGCCATCCCCGAGGCCTTCGGCGACCACGGGATGTTGTTCGCCGCCAGCTACTGCGCGCTCCAGGTCGGGCGCAACGCCTTTGTCGTGGCCGTGACCCCGCCGGGTCCCTTCCACCGCAACTTCCAGCAGATCCTGGCCTGGAGCATCCTGTCGGTCCCGCTGTGGATCGCCGGCGCGCTGGTGCACGGCGATGCCCGCTGGGGGCTGTGGCTCGGGGCGTTCGGGCTCGACCTGGCGGCGCCGCTGGTCCGGTTCTGGCTACCGAGGTTCGGCGGCGGCACCCCGATGATCGAGTGGGCGATCGATGCCGGTCACTTCGCCGAGCGCTTCCAGCTGTTCGTGATCATCGTCCTGGGAGAGAGCATCGTGCTCACCGGCGCCACCGCCACCGACGTCGGGTTGGAGGTGTCGGTCGTCGTGGCCTTGGGCTTCGCCTTCCTCTCGTCGGTGGCGCTGTGGTGGCTCTACTTCGGGCAGGTGGCGACCGCGGCGGTACGGCGCATGGCCGCCGCCGAGGTCCCGGGGCAGGTGGGCCGCGACGCCTACACGTACCTCCACCTGCCGATCGTCGCCGGGATCCTGCTCGCCGCCGTCGGCGACGAGCTCGTGATCGCCCATCCCGGCGACGAGCTCGGCACGGCGGGCGCCCTGGTCACCCTGGGGGGACCGGCGCTGTACCTGCTCGGCGTCGTCGCCTTCGGCGCGCGCGTCGGGCGCCACCAGGCGTGGACGCGAGTGGCGGCGGCCGTGCTGCTGCTCGCAGCCGTGCCGCTCGCCGCCGAAGCGCCCGGCTTGCTGGTGACGGGACTGGCGACCGCCCTGCTGGTCACGCTGGTCGTCGCCGACCGGCTGGGCGTGGGCCACCCGAGCTCGGAGGAGTGAGGGCGGGCCCCGGGGCGGCTGCTGGGGTCGCCGAGGGCGTGCTGGACGGCGGCGCCGGCGGCGGCCGAGTGGTGTCGCCACGTGGCGACGTGGTCCGTCCTCGGCGGCGTGGTGGCCCGCTGCTCGAGGAGGTCGGCGAACGCAGCGCGCTGCGCGTCGATCAGGTCGTCCGGCTGGAGCCCAAGCTGTTCGGTGATGACGAGCTTCAGCAGGAAGGCGCTGCGGACGTCGCGGATGTGCCTCACGGGCGTCACGAGCCAGCGGCGAAGATCTGCGCGCCCGCGGGCCGTCGGACGGTAGACGGTGCGGGGCGGACCGGCGGTGCTGGGCTCGGTGCGCCGGGGTTCGACCAGGCCGAGCGCCTCCAGGCGTTCGAGGGCGCGGTAGACGAGCTGGCGGGTCAGGTGCCAGACGTCGCCGATCGGAGCGCCGGCACGGAGCTCGGCGGCGATGTCGTAGCCATGGCGGGGCTTCTCGACCAGGACGCCGAGGACGGCCCACTCGTTGAGCGAGAGCGTCGGGCGGCGTTCCACACCCCGAGGTTGCCACGCCCGTCCCGCGCCGGTTGCGACTGCTAGGTTCACTGCGACTAGAGGAGGCGTGGGCGCGTATGCACGGTGTCGCAGCAGCGGTGGGTGCCTGGCTCGATGCGGGCGTGGACCCGGTCGTCGTGCGCGTTCCGCTCGCGGAGGGGATCGGCGGAGCGGGCCCGGGGGAGGTGCTGGCCTTCGGGCCGGCGGGCCAACGTGTCGGCGGCGTGCTCGGGGGCGCCCTGGGTTCGCGCCGGACCCAGGGCAAGCGCATGGATCGGCTGATCGCCGCCGGCGCGACGGCGGATGAGCTCGATGCCGTGCGCGGGCCGGCGGGCCTCGATCTGGGTGGGACCACCGCAGGCGAGGTGGCCCTGGCGATCTGCGCCGAGGTGCTCGCGGTTCGCAACGGGCGGCCGCCCCTGTCGCTGCAGGCCACATCCGGGCCGATCCACCAATGACATCCGCCATGTTCACGTCACGTCTGGAGGAACCATGAATCTCCGTGTGCTGCGGCTTCTCGCAGTCGTCAGCGTGCCCGCACTGGTGCTCGCCGCGTGTGGAGACGATGACGACGACGATGCCAGCTCGTCGACGGACGCGGCGGCCGACGAGCCCGCGCTGGAGGGCGACATCACGGTGTTCGCTGCGGCCTCGCTGACCGACGCGTTCACAGAGCTCGGCACCACGTTCGAGTCGGAGAACCCGGACGCCTCCGTGGAGTTCAACTTCGGGGCCTCGTCGGCCCTCCGGGAGCAGATCCTGGCCGGTGCCCCGGGCGACGTCTTCGCATCGGCGAACACCTCGAACATGGACCAGGTGGTCGACGGCGGGGCCGCCGCCGATCCCGAGAACTTCGTGAGCAACCAGCTGCAGCTCGCGGTGCCGGCCGGCAACCAGGCCGGGGTCACCGGGCTGGACGACTTCGCCAACCCCGACCTTCTCATCGGCCTGTGCGCCGAGGAGGTGCCGTGCGGGGAATTCGGGCGCGAGGCGCTGGCCAACGCCGGCGTCACCCCGTCGATCGACACCAACGAACCGGACGTCCGGTCGTTGCTCACCAAGGTCGAGGCCGGTGACCTCGACGCCGGGATCGTCTACGTCACCGACGTCATGGCGGCGGGTGACGCCGTCGAGGGGGTCGAGATCCCCGCCGACGAGAACGTCGTCGCCACCTACCCGATCGCCGCGCTCACCGACGCGGCCAACGCCGAGGTCGCGGATGCCTTCGTCGAGTTCGTGCTCTCCGACGAGGGCCAGGAGATCCTCGCGTCCTACGGCTTCGACGCCCCGTGAAGCCCCGGCGTGCGGGCGCGAGGAGGGCCAGGCAGCAGCGCACCCCGTGGCTGATCCTCCCCCTCGCGGCCGTCGCCGTGGCCTACGTCGCCGTGCCCTTCGTGGCGCTGCTGCAGCGAGCGCCGTGGTCGGATCTCGTTGGCCTGCTCGGTCGATCGATCGTCATCGACGCCCTGCGGCTCAGCATCACCTCCGCCCTCGCGGCGACGGGGCTCGCGATGCTGCTCGGGATCCCACTCGCCTGGGTGCTCGCCCGCACCCGGTTCCCCGGGCGTTCCGTGGCGCGGGCGCTGGTCACGCTGCCGATGGTGCTGCCCCCGGTGGTCGGTGGCGCCGCGCTCCTCTTCGCGTTCGGGCGGCGCGGCCTGCTCGGCGGCCCGGTGTACGACTCGACCGGGTTCCTGCTGCCGTTCTCCATGTGGGGGGTCGTCGCCGCCAACACGTTCGTTGCCATGCCGTTCCTGGTCCTCACGGTGGAGTCCGGGCTCCGTGCCGCCGATCCGCGCTACGAGGACGCCGCCGCCACCCTGGGCGCCAGCCGGTCGATGATCTTCCGGCGCATCACCGTGCCGCACGCCGGCCCATCCATCATCGCCGGCGCCGTGCTCTGCTGGGCGCGGGCCTTGGGCGAGTTCGGGGCTACGGTCACCTTCGCCGGCAACCTCCAGGGCCGGACCCAGACCATGCCTCTCGCCGTCTTCCTCGCCCTCGAATCCGATCGCGACGCTGCCATCGCCCTGTCACTGGTCCTCATCGCCGTGTCCCTGGCCGTGCTCCTCCCGCTCCGCGACCGGTGGCTGACCGCCTGACGTGCTGACGTGCTCCACGCAGCCATCGGGGTGCAGCTCGGAGACTTCCAGCTCGACATCGCCCTCGACGTCGGCGACGGCGAGGTCGTCGCGCTGCTTGGGCCCAACGGTGCCGGCAAGTCCACGGCCTTGCGCGTCATCGCCGGCCTCCAGCCGCTCGACCACGGCCGCGTCGAGCTCGACGGCACCGTCCTCGACGACCCCGCCGTCGACGTGTTCGTGCCCACTGCCGAACGCCCGATCGGCGTCGTGTTCCAGGACTACCTGCTCTTCCCCCTGCTCAGTGCGCTGGACAACATCGCCTTCGGCCTCCGCGCCCGGGGCCACGACAAGGCCAGCGCACGCCGCCACGCCCGCGAATGGCTCGTACGGTTCGCCGTCGCCGAGCAGGCGCACGCAAAGCCGCGGACCCTCTCGGGGGGCCAGGCCCAACGTGTCGCCCTCGCCCGGGCCCTCGCGACGGACCCCCGCCTCCTGCTTCTCGACGAGCCCCTCGCCGCCCTCGACGCCGGCACCCGCGTCCAGGTCCGCGCCGAGCTCCGCCGCCACCTCGCCACGTTCCATGGCGCCCGGCGCCTCATCACCCACGACCCCTTGGACGCGCTCGTCCTCGCCGACCGACTTGTCATCGTCGAGCAGGGGCACGTGACCCAGACCGGCGTCCCCGCGGACGTCACCGCCCGGCCGGCCTCGCGCTACGTCGCCCAGCTCGTCGGCATCAACCTGCTCCACGGCACCGCGACCGGCGAGCACACCGTGCGGCTCGACAGCGGGGCCGAGCTCACGGTCGCCGACCCGCTGCCCGGCCCCGACATCGCCCTCGCCATCCGCCCCCAGGCCATCGCGCTCCACGGCCACCAGCCCGACGGCAGCCCCCGCAACACCTGGTCCGCCATCGTCACCGACCTCGAGGCCGACCACGACCGGGTCCGCGTCGTCCTCGGCGGGCCGGTCGCCGCCACGGCCGAGGTCACGCCGGCCGCCGTCGCCGAGCTCGGACTCACCCCCGGAACGCGCGTCTGGGCGACGGTCAAGGCCGTCGACCTCACCGCCTACCAGCGCTGAATCCAACGTCCGGGCGCATGTTTGCCGGTGGGGCGATGGTCCCGCCGCGGACCACCGCCCCACCGGGCGATCGGGTCAATGAGGATCGATTCCGCCGTGCGAACCCCGGAAATCCAAGTCCCAGTTCGCGCGCAGCGCATGATCCGCGGAATCGACCCTCAATCCACCAGAGCCGGCTCGGGCATCGGCGCCGGCTCCGGCACCGCCGGGCCGCGGCCAGGCTCGTAGTCGGGTTCGGGCAGCCCGGCGGAGCCCTCGACGTCGAGGTTGGGCAGCAACCGGTCGAGCCAGCCCGGCAGCCACCAGTTCCAGTCGCCGAGCAGCTTCATGGTGGCGGGGACGAGCACGATCCGGACGATGGTGGCGTCGATGAACACGGCCGTCGCCAGGCCCAGGCCGAACATCTTGATGATCGGGTCGTCGCCCAGCACGAAGGCGGCGAACACGCTGATCATGATGAGGGCCGCCGAGGTGATCACCCGGGCGGTGGCCGAGATGCCCTCCACCACGGCGGCGTCGTTGTCGCGCCGGCGCAGGTATTCCTCGCGGACCCGAGAGAGCAGGAACACCTCGTAGTCCATGGACAGGCCGAACAGGATGGCGAACAGCATCATCGGCATGAACGACACGATGGGGACGGTTTCCTCGACGCCGATCAGCCCCTTGAGCCAGCCCCACTGGAACACCGCCACGATGACGCCGTAGGCGGCACCGATCGACAGCAGGTTCATGGCGGCGGCCTTGAGGGGCACCGCCACCGAGCGGAAGACCATCATCAGCAGGAGCACCGACAGCAGGATGACCGCGCCGATGAACCATGGCAGCCGGCTCGAGATCTTGTCGGACATGTCGATGAAGAGGGCGGTCTGCCCGCCGACCTGCACCTCGGCGCCGGGCGCGTCCGACAACGCCCGGGGGATGACGTCGTCGTGCAGCCGGTGGACGAGGCTGGTGGTGGCCTCGTCCTGCGGCGCCGAGGTGGGGATCACGCGCAGCACCGCAGCGGTGCCGTCGTCGTTGGCCTGGACGGGTGCGACCGCCTGCACCCCGGGGTCGTCGGCGAGGGCGGACTCGAGCGGGGCCAGGTCGTCCACGGTGGCGCCGTCGAGCTCGATCGAGAGCAGCAGCGGGCCGTTGAACCCGGTGCCGAACCCGTCGGCCAGCAGGTCGTAGGCCCGCCGGGTGGTCATCGACGTGGGGCTGGTGCCGTTGTCGGTCATGCCGAGGCGCATGCTGAAGACCGGCGCGGCCAGCACGCCCAGGGCCAGGACACCACCCACCAGGTAGCGCCACGGGTGCGCGGACACCTGGCGGCCCCAGCGGTGCCACATCGACTCGCGGCCGGGGATGCCGGCGCCGCCTCGCAGGCCGGGGACGCGGAGCGCGTCGATCCTGCGGCCGGCGAAGCCCAGCAGCGCCGGGAGCAGGGTGAGCGCGATCGCGACCATGACGGCCACCGTGAGCCCGGCCATCAGACCCATGACCGTGACCGCCGTGATGCCGGCGATGGCGAGGCCGCAGATGGCGATGACCACGGTCACGCCGGCGAACAGCACCGCAGCGCCCGACGTGGCCACGGCCCGCCCCGCCGCCTCCTCGACCGTCATGCCCGCCCGCAGGTTCTCGCGGTGGCGGGTGACGATGAACAGGGCGTAGTCGATGCCGACGCCGAGGCCGATCATGGCGGCCAGCGTGGGGGCGACCGTGTTGACGTCGACCACGGCGGCGACGAGCGTGATCAGGCCGAGGCTGGTGGCCAGGCCGACGAGGGCCAAGCCGATGGGGAGCCCCATGGCGATCACGGAACCGAACGCCACCAGCAGGACGATCACGGCCACCAGCAGACCCACGATCTCCTGGCCCTCGGGCACGTCCTGGGCCGCCTCCGTGGGGAGGTCTCCGCCCAACTCCATCTGGACGGCTCCCGACCGGTTGGTCGCATCGGCCGTGGCCTCGAGCCGCTGGTACGCGCGGTCGCGGATGTCGTCGGACGGCCGGTCGTACTGCACGTCGGCATACGCGATGCGGTCGTCGGGGGAGACCCGGAGCTCACTGACGGAGCCGACGTCGGGCTGGGCGGCCACGTCGGCCAGCGCGGCGTCGACGGCTCGGGTGGCGGCGGGGTCGGACAGCGTGCCCGAACCGTCCTCGACCGCGAACACGAGCTGCGCGGAGGTTCCGGCGGCCGCCGGGAACTCCTCCTCCAGGATGTCGAGCGCCCGCTGGGCCTCGACGCCGGGGATCTCGAAGCGGTCGGACGTCTCGCCGCCGCCCGCCTGGGCGACGGCGACCACGCCGAGGGCGACGACCGCCCAGATCAACAGGGTGAGTCGCCGGCGGCGGACCGCGCCACGACCGAGCCGGTAGAGGAAGGAGGTCATGGGTCCCCAGATTGTGGCATTAAAGTGTCAGTTGTCAAGATGATGCCAAGCGCCTTCGAGGTGACACTCGGCACAGTACCGCCGAATGCGTCCGAGCAGGCAGTTGGCAGAAAGGGCATACTTGCGCCATGAAGTACGTGGTCGAGGCGGCGAACGGTCTCCGCGAGCGCAAGAAGGCGCGCACGCGCGAGGCGATCATCGATGCCGCCCTCGACCTGTTCGGGCGCAAGGGCTTCGAGGCCACCACGATCGAGGACATCGCCGCTGCCGCCGACGTCTCACCCCGCACGTTCTTCCGCTACTTCGACTCGAAGGTCGACCTGGTAATGGCCCGCAACGAAGCCCACGGCCACAAGATCGGTCCACTCATCGCCGCCCGCCCGGCCAGCGAGGGGCCGCTGGAGGCGCTGCGCCAGGTCATGCAGCAAAGCCTGTGCGAGCTGCTCGCCGACCCGTCAGTCGTGCGCGAGTTCCGCGTGATGATGAGCACGCCGACACTGCGCAACAAGGCGCGTGAGCACTTCTACGAGGAGGAAGCCGAGCTTGTCAGCGCCTTCGCAGCCCGCCTCGGCACCGACGATGGCGACCTCACGGCCAACGTCATGGCCGGCGCTGCTGCTTCGGCCATCTGGACCGTCATCGACCGCTGGCTCGCCGAGGGCACCGAGGTCGAACGCCTGCCGCCGATGATCGACGAGGCGTTCGCGCTGTTGGAGCGGGGGCTCAGCGATTCTCCGTCGCCAGCTCGCCGAGGCGCGAGCGCAGGTCCTGCTCGAAGGTAATCACGTCGGGACCCACCGCGGCGGCCTTGAGGCGCTGGAGCGTCGGGTGGCCGGCCTCGTGCTCGGCCTCCCACTCGTCAGCGAAGTCGCCGTCGGCGATGTTGGCCACGATGTCCCGCATCGTCGTGGCCACATCGAGATGGTCGAAGCGATCGGCCCGCGACAGCTGACCGTATTGGCTGGTCGGGGAGTGGTGCTCCATCTGAACGGCGTAACCCTCCAGCCGCATGAGGCGGTACGAGCGCTCCACCTCGCCCGACAGGAAGAGCTCGGTCAGGATCG
Organism: Actinomycetota bacterium; assembly: GCA_046744485.1. Lineage (GTDB taxonomy): Bacteria > Actinomycetota > Acidimicrobiia > Acidimicrobiales > VFJN01 > DASQUK01. The sequence continues at coordinate 12,120 of JBKPHE010000043.1, forward strand.
CCTCCAGGGGGATGCCCTCGCTCAGCATCACCTCGACGAACGACTGGCTCACACGGCGCATCGCCGGCGCCAGCGCCTGCTCCACGGCGAGGTCGAGCACCGCCTCCTGGGGGGTGTCAGCGACAGGGCGCCCTGCCGTAGGCCGCCGATGGCGTCGGCGACCGCCAGCGTGCGCGCCGAGGCCCTGCCGGTGCGGTCGTGGTGAACCCCGACGGCGGTGATGAAGCCGACGCCCTCCTCGTAGCAACGCCGCACCTCCGGGCCCAGCATCCGGGGGGCGACCATGCCGACGTCGCAGTCGAGGTCGAGGCGACCGAACGCTGGACAGAAGCCGCTGGCCACGATCACCAGCGCCTCGTTCCCCGGCCGGAGCGGCAGTGAGGGGATTACGTCGTCCGGCACCAGCAGGCACAGGATGTCGGCGTCGTTGGCGGCGTCGACGTCCTGGGTGGCGAAGCCGTCGGTCTCGGCCCGGTCGCGGGTGGCGTCGGCCCGCACGCAGACCCGGACGTCGACCCCCGAGTCCCGCAGGTTGAGCGCCCACGATCGGCCCTGGTTGCCGTAGCCGACCACCGCGAGGCGCTGGCCTTCGATCGCCGCGGGGTCGGCGTCGGCGGTGTGGAAGATGGTGGTCATCGTGCGCTCCCCTCGGGTTCGATCAGATCACGCCATCGGCGGCCAGGGCGTCGAGCTCGGCACCGGACAGTCCCAGGATCCCGCCCAGCACCTCTCGGGTGTGCTCGCCCAGGCGGGGTGCCCCGGCCGGCGTCGGCGACGACTCGCCGACGAAGCGGGGGAACGGCGCCTGCTGGCGGAGCGGGCCCAGGACGGGATCGTCGATCGCCACCAGGTCGCTCCGGGCCGCCATGTGGGCATCGGCGGCGATGTCGGCGGCGGTGTAGGCGTTGGCCACGGGCACGTCGTGGGCGATGGCGGCCGCCTCGACGTCGGCCGCAGGGCGGCCCGCGGTCCACTCGGCGACGATGGCATTGATCTCGTCGGCGTGCTTGGCCCGGTCGGCCAGCGTGGCGAACCGCGGGTCCGTGGGCAGGTCCGGTCGGTCCATCGCCGCGCACAGCCGCGCGAAGTTGGCATCGCTGCCCGCCACCAGGCAGACGTAGCGGCCGTCGCGGGTCGGGTAGTTGTCGAGCGGCGCCGAGTTGGCCAGGCGGTTGCCCTCGCGCTCGCGCACCACCCCGAGCCGGTCGTAGCCGGCGATGGTCCATTCGAGGATCCGGAGCACCGAGCCGTAGAGCGCCGCGTCCACCACCGCGCCCCTGCCGGTGGCGGTCGGGCCCGCGTCGCGCCGGTAGAGGGCGGCCAGCACCGCCTGCGCGGCGAAGACGCCGGTGAGGTAGTCGCTGGTCGTGAGGCCGGGGCGCACCGGGGGCCGGTCCGGGTAACCGGTCAGGTGCAGCAGGCCGCCGTAGCCGATGCCCGTGCGATCGAGTCCGGGCCGCTGGGCGTTGGGCCCGTCCTGGCCGAAGGCGGAGATGCGGACGACGACCAGCCGGGGGTCGAGGTCGGCGGGGCCGAGCCCCCACGATTCGAGCGTGCCGGGGCGGAAGTTCTCGCACAGCACGTCGGCGTGGGCGGCGAGGCGGCGGACGAGGTCCTGCCCCTGCGCCGTGCGCAGGTCGATCGTCACGCTCTTGCGGCCGCGCCCCTCCACCGCCCAGAACAGCGAGTAGCGCCCGCCCTCGGTGTCGGCGAACGGGCCGATGTCGCGCATGAGGTCGCCCCGCCCGGGCTGCTCGATCTTCACCACCTCGGCGCCCTGCTCGCCCAGGAGCCCCGCGCAGAACGGCGCGGCGATGCGGGTGCCGAGGTCGAGGACGCGGAGCCCCGCGAGCGGGCCGGCCTCGTTCACTGCTCCTCGTCAACCCGCTGCTCGCGCTTCACGTGGTCCATGCCGCCCGCCTTTCGCTCACGCATCAGCCCCAGCGCCGTCTCGGTGTTGGACACGAACTGGTGAACCATGAAGTGGTGGCGCCACGAGTCACGCTGACCCATGCGATCGACCATGGCGTTGATGGACCCCTTGACGGCCTGGGCGGTGATCGGCGGCACGAGCGCGATCTCGTCGGCCATCGCCCGGGCTGCAGCCGCCAGCTGGTCGCGGGGCACGACCCGGTTGACCATGCCGTACCGCTCGGCCTCGTCGGCGGTGAGCGTGCGGGCGCACAGCAGGAACTCCTTGGCCTTGCGGGGGCCCATCTCCCAGGGCTCGACCAGCAGCTCCACGGCCGCGCCGGACATGCGCAGGACCGGGTTCGAGAAGCGGGCGTCGTCGGCGGCAACGATGAGGTCGCACATGCACGCCAGCATCAGCCCCGCTGCCGAGCAGGCACCCTGCACCGCGGCGATGGTCGGCTTGCGGAAGTCACGCAGGCGCACGCAGCGGTCGAAGTACATGACCTGCTCGTGCCGCAGCTTGCCCTCGGGCGTCGCCCGCATGGCCGCCCAGGGGTCGGAGCCGTCCATCAGCTCCTTGAGGTCGTGACCGGAGCAGAAGTGCTTGCCCTCGGCGGCCAGCACCAGCACACGCACGCCGTCGTCGGCGTCGGCGCGGTCGAGGGCGCCGTCGAGCTGGTCGATGGTGGCGGAGTCGAGCGCGTTCGCGACCTCCGGGCGGCGCAGCGTGATCTTCGCCACCGGCCCGTCGGCGTCGTAGCCGACGCGGGGCTGGTTCACGCCACGCTCCCTTCCCGCGGCAGTCCCAGGACCCGCTCGCCGATGATGGTGCGCTGGATCTCGTTGGTGCCGGCGAAGATCGAGGCCGCCTGGTAGTAGAGCCACGAGCGCTGCCACTCGCCCTCGCCGGGATTGTCGGTGGCGCCGGCACCCAGGGGTGCGGCGGGGCCGAGCAGGTCGAGCGCCAAGCGATGAAGGCGCTGGCTCATCTCCGACCAGTAGAGCTTGAGCGCAGAGCCCGCCGGCCCGATCGGCTGACCCGATTCGAGCCGCGACAGCGAGCGCCAGTTGTGGAGCTGGAACAGCTTGACCTCCACGAACGCCTGGGCCAGCCGCTGGGCGGTGTGGGGATCGTCGAACGCCCCCCGCTCGGAGGCCAGCCACAGCATCTCGTCCAGGTGCTGGCTGTGGATCACGAGCTGGCGGGGGTTGGTCCCCCGTTCGTGGGCCAGCGTCGAGGCCGACACCTGCCAGCCGGCGTCGACCTCTCCGATCACGCAGTCGTCGGGCACGAAGACCCCGCCCAGGAAGACCTCGTTGAAGTCGGACGCGCCCGTGATCTGGCGCAGCGGGCGCACGTCGACGCCCGGGGCGCTCATGTCGACGGCGAAGGCGGTGATGCCGGCCTGCTTGCGCACGTCGGGGTTGGTGCGGGCCAGGCACAGCCCCCAGTCGGCGAACTGGGCGTAGGACGTCCACACCTTCTGCCCGTCGAGCACCCAGCCCTGGTCGCCGTCCGAGCGGCGGGCCCGCGTCGCGAGCGACGCCAGGTCGCTGCCGGCGTCGGGCTCGCTGAACAGCTGGCAGAACAGGATGTCGGCCCGCAGGATGCCCGGCAGCCAGCGCCGGCGCTGCTCCTCGGTGCCGTGCACCAGCAGCGTCGGACCGACCAGGTTGACCCCGATC
>JBKPHE010000035.1:0-6289 GCA_046744485.1 Actinomycetota bacterium
CCCGGCGGGCAGGCTCGCTTCCGTCGAGGCGATCGATTCGGTGTTGAAAGAGACCGGCTGGGGGCTCCGAGACATCGTCGAGGAGTCCTTCCCGATGGTCTTCTCAGGCCCCGACGAGTGGTGGGCATGGGCGTGGTCACACGGCTATAGGCAGATCCTCGAGAGCATGGGTGCCGCCGAGCTCACTCGCTACCGGACGGAATGCTTCCGCCAACTGCAACAGCACGGACAGCCGGTTCTCGGCCGGCTCGAGGTATCTCTCGCCTGCGCCACCCGCCGTCCGTTCCCCCGTGGCCCAGGATGTCGTTCGCGATCGCCATCGCGTCGTCGAGCCGCGCCAGAAACGGCGCCCAGTGCACCGCCCCGAGGCTCAGGCCGTGCAGCAGCAGGAGCGGCTCGCCGGCACCCTCGATGAGCGCCCGCACGCGAAGCTCGGGGCGAGCGAGGACGAGCTCACGCGGACGCGGCGAGAGCCCGTAGTGGGCGAAGGCCGCTGTCTCGGCGGTGACGTCGCGCTTGCGCCTCACACTTCCTCCGTGGCCGTCCCCTCGGCTGGAGGCGTTGTGGCAACGAAGTTGCGGATCGCCGCCGCCAACGCCTCCGGCTGGTCGCGCATGATCAGTGTGTAGCTGTCGACGATCTCCACCAGGCGAGCGTCGGGGAGCAGATCGGCGAGCCGGCGGCCGTGCTCGGGGCGGGCGACGCGATCCTCCGGCGTCCAGACGACCAGGGTTGGCAGGTTGAGGGAGGGGAGCCGCGCGCAGAGGGCAAGCATCTGCCGTCGACGGGCCCGGGCGGCGTAGCGGCGAAGGTCGCGACGGATCGCACGCTCGCGCTGCAGCGGGCGAAGCCAGCGGTCGATGAGCTCCTCGGGAAGCGGCCGTTTGCTCATCCACCCAAAGGCGAGCGGGAGGCGGCGCACCCAGCCCAGGCGCAAGAGCTGCATCCCAGCGAGGATCCCCCCGGGCATGATCGCCATCGCCCGCAGGCCGTAGCCGGGGATCCCAGGCGGGTAGTTCTCGAACAGCTCACAGGAGGAGAGCACCAAGCGGGCGAGGCGGGGCGGACGCTCGAGGGCGAGGGCGAGGGCGGCGACGTGATCGTTGCCGACGAGCGTCACGTCGGAGAGATCCAGGCGATCGAGTAGCTCGCCGACAATCGCCCCGAACCCCTCGAGCGAGAGGTGGGTGTCAGCGCGGACCGGATGCCGGTGGGCGCCGAGTGGCAGGGTGGGAACGATACAGCGGAACTCGTCGCGAAGGTCGGCGACCACGGGATCCCAGACGGAGCCGTCCATGACCACGCCGTGGAGGAGGACGAGCGTCGGGCCCGAACCGCCCGTGTCCTCGTATTCGACGGACCCGACGCTGAGCTCAACGGTGGGCATCCGAGCCCCCTGCTACATCGTTGGCCGCGGCGCCTGCCCGGCGCAGGAGGTCGACGACGGCGACCTGTCGAAATCGAACATCTCGGCGCTCGCGAACAGCCCGCCGCGGACCCTGTAGACGCCCAGGACCGGGGCATCGAAGCGCTCGCCCGAGGGCGTGAGCGCGCGCTGGCGGGAGCGGACGATGACCTCGCCCCCTACGACGGCGACAACGCGCGGATCCATCCACCGTTCCGCCGGACGATCGGGTGCAGGAGGTCCCCGTCGCATCCATGCGCCGAAAGCGCTGAGAACGATCCCTCCCGATCCGGACCTGGACTCGATCATCTGAGCTGCCCTTGCGCCCGTATCGGCTGGCCGACGCTCACCCACCACCACTCCCGCCAATGGCTCTGCAGCATCGCCGGGTACACGATCAGGCGCCGGAACGGCCTGATCGCGGCCATGGACGCGGTCCCGAACAGTCCGTTTGGCTTCACCAGGACGGCCATCTGGGCGCGGTGGCCGCCGGTCTCGGCTGGAACCCCGCTGATGTGCATGACCCGTGCATGGTCCGGTTGGCGATCTCTGCCGCAAACTCGTCGTCGGTGAGGTACAGCGCGGTGAAGGGGAGCGCGTCGAAGTCCGGGCCCGATGGGCCGTCGCGCAGATCGGACGGCAACCGGTCGAGGAGCGTCGCCACCCGGGAGCCGAGGCCGGCATCTGGGCTGTCCCAACCGAGGAGCTGCCCGAGCTTCCATCGGATCGTCCAGAGCGTGTTGGCGGGGCCGGAGGAGCTTCGCGAGGGGTCCAGCGACGCGATCAGCTGCACCAGCCGAGGGAAGTCGTCCTGGCCGCCCCACCCCGGCAGCTCCCAGACGTCCTCGAGCCGGAAGTCGCGGGTGAGCTCGTGGATGCGCCAGGGCCAGGCGATCGTCCTGCGCTGCCATTCGGGAAGGGGTGCGGGCATCTCGGTCACTGCTTCACGAGTCGAGCGCTGAACCGCCGCAACGGCATCAGGAGGTACACGACGATCGGGACAGCCATCGCGGCCATGATCGGAGGCCGCAGGTATGTCGGCGTCGCCTCTGGCAGGCCGCCGAGTGGCGACTGCCGGACGGTGAGCGTCGGAACGACGGCGATCCCCACCATCAAAGCCAAGTGATGCCGAGACGCGGGGCCTCGGGTGGTTGCGTGCAGGTGCTTGTGGGCCTCGCCACGTTCGCATCCTCCGCATGCGCGGCAGTGAGGGCGTCATCGGCGGCTAAAGGACGCCGGACGTCACTCCGCTTGGCGGACCGGCCAGAGAATCCGCCAGCCCACTCGGCCTGTCGACGACGGGCGTGCCCGCTCGGGTGCTGGTACGACAGCCACCGAGCCCGCATCCGGGTCCATCGGCCTGGCTCTCGGCTCGCCCGGGCTCGTCGGAGCTTCTCCGCCTCGGCCAACAGCGCCTCTTGGCGCTCCCGGCCCATGAACTCCATCCCGTCAAACCAGGTCATTGGTCCGCCTCCCTCAATGGCCGGTCATCGTTGTGGGCTCGACGCGACCCGGGCGACTCGATCAGGCTACGTGGATTTTAGACCATATGGTCTATAATGTCGATCCATGACCGTCACCCAGAAGGACACGGTCGGGGTGGTCTTGGCGGCGTTCCGAGCAGTCGAGACCCGCGACCGGGAGGCGCTGTACGCCCTCTATCACCCTGAGGTCGAGTTTCATGAGGCGCCTTCGCTGCCCTATGGCGGGGCGTACCGAGGCAGGGACGCCCTGCGCCAGCGCGGCGAGTTCACCGAGACCTGGAGCAGCACCTGGGACCCCTTGCAGCCCACGGAGGCCGAGCGCAGCATGGACCCGCGGGTTGTGGCGGCCAGCGGCGACGAGGTCGTCGTACTGTGGCGTCAGCGGGCGGTCGCCCCCACCGGGGAGAGGTTCGATGCTCCGGTGCTCGGTCTCTACGAGGTCCGCGACGGCAAGTTCGCCCGCGCCCAGATGTTCCACTTCGACACGGCCGCCGTCGTGCGTTTCCTTGCCATAGCCCAGCGCGGAGTTCCCGCGGACGCCGGCCTGGTCGAGGGTTGAGCATGCATCCCAACGTGGTAGCCGTGCGGGCCTTCTACCGGGCACAGGCCGGCTTCTACGCCGGGATGCACCGTGCCGCGTCGATGAGATCGCTGCTCACCGAAGACGTCGCCTGGCACGTGCCGGGCCGCAGCGTCATCGCCGGCGACTACCTCGGTCAGGACGAGGTGCTCGATTACTTCGCGCGGCGACGGGACATCGCCGGCGGCTCGTTGCGAGTGGACGTCCGCCGATCGCTGGCCGACAACGACCTGGTGGTGCAGCTAACGGCGGGGCAGGCGGAGCTGGCCGGGCCCACCTGCGCGTGGGAGGCGCTCGGCGTCTACCGGATGATCGACGGTTTGATCGCCGAGTGCTGGCTCGTACCCTTCGATCAGTACCGCTTCGATCAGATCTGGTCGCCGCCGGGTCCGGGCCGCCTTCGGTCGCGCTGAGACCCAACTGCTCGGGCGGTACGAGCTGTGTCGAGGTGGTGCCGGCGGTCACGAGCCATGGCTCGACGACCCGGGGCTGTGCGCGTGACTGGTCGTCGACTTCTGGCCCACCCCCAGGTAGAAGCGCCGACCGGTTGCCTGCACGTGGATCTCGAGCCCAGCCAGAGCACAGCGGTGTTCCACGACTTCGGGGGGTCGAACGTGCTTGACGATGGTGAACCGTCGCCCGTCGTCGAGCCACCGGACGCATCGTTCGCCGGGGGCGTCGTGACGGTAGGCCTCGTCGCCGAAGGCGACCGTGCCGCCGGGTCGCAGGCTGTCGGACACGGTGGTAAGGAACTCGGCCAGGCGGGCGTCGGGGACGTGGTTGAGCCAGAAGAAGAACACACAGCTGTCCCAGGTGCGCCGCGGTGACCAGTGGAAGATGTCGGCTGCGAGGTGCTGGACTCGGCCGGCGGCGGGCCCGAGCCGCCGGCGGTTGATGTGGAGGGCTTCGGGTGCGGCATCGATGGCCGTCACCTTGTCGGTTCGCCGGGCGATGCGCTGCGTCCACACTCCGGTGCCTGCGGCCAGCTCCAGCACCTCGGGGCCGACTGGGACACGCTCGAACGCGTCGACCAGCATGGCCATCTCCCGGCGCCACATGGTGTTGGCGGCGGGACCACGATCGTGCGGTCCCGTTCGGGCGTAGGCCTGGTCGTAGTGGGGGGCTCGGGCCCGGTAGTAGGCGACCTGCTCGGCGATGACCCGGTCGACCATGGCCTGGCAGCTACGAGCGCTGCAGACCGGCCTGGGCCAGCGCGGCGCGCACGGCCGCTTCGAGTTGGCGTCGGAGCGTCCGGGGGAGGGGTGATGCGCTGACGAGGTGCCGGCGGATGGCGCCCATCGGCAGATCCGCGACGGCGAACCTGGTTTGCTCGAGCGTCGTCGTCGTGACCTTGCCGAAGAGGCGTTTGGTCAGTCCACGGAGAGCGTGGCGCAGCGGCACGTTGAGGTCGGCCAGTAGGTCACGCAGCTCGGCCGACTCGACCATGGCCACGAGGTCCTCGCGGCGCACCGCGGCCAGCAGTTGGGCGTCCTCGGGTTCGCGCTGCGCGAAGTCGTGGAGGGATAACGCAGCGGCGACGGCGGCGTCGACGGGATCCGGCGCCGCTAATGCGTCGATGAATCTGGCCTGTGACCGGCGAACAGCACGGATCCACATCTCGGCCAGGAGGTCGTCGATCGAGGCAAACCTGTAGTAGATCGACCCCTTCGGTGCGCCGCTGGACTGGGCGATGGCCGCGACCGTGGCGGCCCGCACGCCGTGGCCGAGGACCACCGTACGAGCGGCGTCGAGGATGGTGTCTGGCGAGTGAACCTGAGGCCGACCCATTTGCCGAGATATTAGGTTGTCCGGTCTACTATCTGAGGAGATGGGGGCTGGTTGAACGGGAACACGGGGAGCTCCTGACGGCGAGTGTGGCCGTCCTGGCGCACCAACGGACCGGACGGGACGGCCCGAGGGGGTCAGCTGGCTGGCGTGGATAACGCCTCGCCTTCGCGCACGAGCAGCTCAACGAGTTCGTCCCCGTGGTGCTGGGCGCTCAGCAGGCTGTCGGTGTTGATGCGCAGGACTCGGCGCCCGCCGATCACCGTGGTGGCGAGCCACGCCTCGCCGCTGCGTTCGATGCGTTGGTGCAATCGGGTCCCTGGGCGGCCGTGTTCACCGCCGCTCCGGACGAGGCGGTCGATGCACCGGGCGGCGGGAGGGGGCGGCCGGCGTGGTGGAGGCAGCCTCCCGGCCAGTACCGGGTGCACGCCGACTGCCTACGACAGGCCGCGCATCGCTCGATTCCGCTCCGGTTCCTCGACCTGACCGAGGGCAACGGATGAAGCTGGGCTCGAGGGCACTCCTGAGGTGGAGTGGAACCCTAACCCCCGAGTCAGCTTTCCGGGAGGCCGAAGCCCTCCTCCATCTGAAACTCGCCGTATGTCGGCTTGCCCGCCGGCTGGTAGATCGCCAGCAGCGATCCCTTGCCCGTGGGCTTGCTGTCGACCAGCCGCAGGGCGGTCGGCGCGGCACCGCGCTCGAACAGCCGCTTGCCGGTGCCTAGCACGACCGGCTCGATGAACAGCCGGTACTCGTCGATGAGGCCGTGGGTGTGCAGCGTCTGGGCCAGGCCGGCGCTGCCGTGGACCTGTATCTCCCCTTCGGACCGGTCCTTGAGCTTGGCGACCTCGCCCGAGATATCGCCGCGGATGATCGTCGTCGGCTGCCAGTCGGCGTTCTCCAATGTCGTCGAGACCACGTACTTGGGCAGGGTGTTGAGCCTGGACGCCACCGGATCGTCCTTGTCGGGGAAGTTGGGCCAGCTGGCGGCGAAGATCTCGTACGTCCGGCGCCCGAGAATGAAGCACTCGGCCT
>JBKPHE010000161.1:0-9667 GCA_046744485.1 Actinomycetota bacterium
TGGTCGTGGCGGCCGGGGTCTACGCGACGCTGGCGGCGTTGGGTCGGGTCGGGCCCCCGGTCGCGGCCCGCGACCGGCACCGCCCGACGGTGGCGGCGGCCGCCGGCCTGGCCGTGCTCGGGATCATCGGTCTGGTGGCCAACGATTCGTCCGTTGCCGTGCCGCTGACCATGTTCATCGTGATCGTGCCCGTGGTGACGCTCCGCGCCGTCGGCGCCTCGGGGGTGACTCGATGACGTCGACGGCGCGACCGCGTCGGGTCGGGGCGCGTCGAAGGCTCGCCTGCGCCCTGGTCCTGGCGGGTGTGGCGCTCGTCGCCTGCCTCTCCGCGGCGCCGGCCGGGGCCCAGGAGCGCGACCAGCGGATCCTGGTGATCTCGGTGCCCGGGCTCACCTGGGCCGAGATCCGGGACCACGACCTCCCCAACATCGAGGCGTTCCTCGACGGCGCCGCGCTGGCCGACATGGCGCCGCGCGGCGTGTCGGCCCGCGCCACGCCGGGGGCTGCGTACCTGACGATCTCGGCCGGTACGCGGGCCACGTCGGATCCGCTGGTGGACGGCCAACAGCTCGCCGTCGACGAGCAGTCCGCGGGTTCGACGGCGGGCGAGATCTTCGAGCGACGGACCGGTACCGAGCCCGACGGCACGTACGTCTCCCTCGCATGGCCGACGCTCGAGCGCGTCAACGCCGACGAGCCCTACGACGCCGAGCTGGGGCTCCTGGCCGAGACGCTGGACGACGCCGGCCGCGGCGCGGTGGCCGTCGGCAATGCCGACGGCAGCGACACCCTCGGTCCCTCGTACGAGCGGCAGGTCGGCCTGGCGGCGGTGACCGGCGACGGGGTCGTTCCCGCGGGCGAGCTGGGTGACGACCTGTTGGCCAGCGATCCCTCCCGGCCCTTCGGCAAGCGGCTCGACAACGATCAGGTCATGGCGGCGTTCCAGGACGCGTGGCGGGCCCCTGGGGGGCACGACGGGGGGATGGTGCTCGTCGAGGCCTCCGATCTCGCCCGCACGATGCGCTACCGAGACCGTGTCGACGCGGCCCGCTACGAACAGCTACGGGCCCAGGCCCTCGCCGACACCGACTCGCTCGTCGGCAGCCTGTTGTCGTCGGTCGATCGCGAACGGGACGCGGTGCTGATGGTCGGCCCCTACAACCTGCCCGGCGACCGCGACCTCACGGTGTCCGCGCTGCAGGTTCCGGACGGCGGTGCCGGCTACCTGCGCTCCGCGTCCACGCAGCGGTCGGGCTTCCTCACGCTGGCCGACGTGGCACCCACGGTGCTCGATGTGCTGGGCATCGAGCGGCCCACCGGGATGGAAGGTCGGCCGGCTGAAGTCGTGCGGTCGGGGGTCTCGCTCGACGACCGGGTCGACACCCTGGTCGCCAACAACGCCGCCTCCCGATTCCGGGAGAAGCTGCTGTTCCCCACGACCCTGGTCGTCGTCGTGTTGATGACCGCGGTGTGCGCGGCCGCCGTGGTCGTGATCGCCCGCGGCGGTTGGCCCAGGGCGAGCCGCGCGGTGACGTTCGTGGCCCTGGCGGATTTGGCGGTCCTGCCGTTGTCGTACCTGGCCCGGGGATTACCGCTGGAGGACCTCGGGATCGGCTTCTACTGGGCGTTCGTGCTGATCGGTGCCGTCGCCGTTGCCGGAGCGGCCACGGCGGCCGCCCGGCACTGGCAGCGGCCGCGGTTGGCCCTGGTGGTGGTGCTGGCCCTCGTCCTGCTCGTGCCGGTGCTGGACGTCATGACGGGGTCCAACCTGAGCCTGAGCGCCGCGTTCGGGTACTCGCCGACGGGCAACTCCCGCCTCTACGGCATCAGCAACTACTCGTTCGGCCAGGTGGCGGCTGCCTCCTGCCTGCTGGCCGCGTTCCTGGCGGGGCTGCATCCGGCCCGCCGGCGTCGAATCCAGGCGGTGGCGCTCCTGGTGGCCCTGCTGGTGGTGATCGGCGTGCCGATCTGGGGCTCGGACGTGGGCGGCATCATCGCCTTCACGCCGGCGATCCTGGTGTTTGCGGTCCTGGTGTACCAGGGCCGGATCCGCTGGCGGAGCCTGCTGATCGCCGGGGTGCTGACGCTGGCGGCGGTGGTCGGCTTCGGGTTGTTGGACCTGGCGCGGCCCGAGGGCGAGCGCGCCCACCTCGGCCGCCTGTTCGAGCGGGTCGGCGACGAGGGCATGCAGCCGCTCATCGACATCGTGGAGCGCAAGCTGCTGGCCAACCTGCGCGTCACCACGTCGTCGTTCTGGGTCGCGGCCATCCCGGTGGCGATCGCCTTCATCGTCTTCCTGGCGCGCTACCCGGGGCGTCCCCTCGAGGGGCTGCGCCGCAACATCCCCACGTTGCAGGCGGGCCTGGTGGCCGCCTACCTGGCGGCGTTGCTGGGCAGCGCGGTGAACGACTCCGGCGCCATCGTCGGTGGGGTCACGCTGATGGTGTTGGCCACCGCCCTGGCCGTGCTGGTGCTGGAGCCGGACCGCGCCAGGCGCGTGCTCACCCCCGCCGACGGCGCCACCGGACGGGTCGACGTGGCGCCGGTACCCGAGCCGCCACCCCGGCCGGAGCCGGAACGGGAGCCGGTGCCGCGCGCCGGGAGCCAACGCAGTTGAGCGCAGCCCCCGCCGACGTCGACCAGGATGCGGTGCCGCGTTCGGCGCGCTGGCTGGTGGGAGCGCTGTTCGTGCTCCTGCTGGTGCCCGGGCTCGTCGGCTTCGACGCGTGGCCGCTGACGGGTTGGCGCTTGTTCTCGCTGGCGCGGGACGAGACCCAGACGCTCTGGGTGCTGCAGGCGGTGGACGACGACGGCTCGTCCCGGCTGGTCGACGTCGAGGAGCTGCCGCTGCGCTACCGGCACGCCGAATGGCCGATGGCGGAGCTGCCGGATGCCTCGACGGCGCGTCGCCAGGCCGTGTGCGAGGCGTTGCTGGGCGCGGTCGTCGACGTCGAACCGGCCACTGCCGAGCTGCGCATCGCCCGGGACCGCGCGCGGCTCGAGGAGCGCGACGGCGAGTGGGCGGTGATCGACGACCTCGAGGTCATCCACACGTGCACGCCCGCCGACCTCGAGGGCGGGGACACGTGACCCGGCTGCGCCGCTGGGTCGACGACGCCCTGTGGGGGCCCGAGACGGCGTCACGCCTGGTCGTCGTGTACGGCGGGCTGTCGGCGCTGATCGGCCTGCGCATCGTGCTCGGCTCCTACCGCCAGCTCGCGGACACGCCGCCGGCGCTGGTAGACCCGGTGCCGGTCCTGGGCTGGCTCGACCGGATGCCGTCCGTCGAGGTGATCGTCGGCATCCAGGTCGTGGGCGGGCTGGCGGCGGTCGCCGCCGTGTTGAGGCGCAATCCCCGGCTCGCCTTCGCCGTCGCCTGGCTGTGCTACCTGGTGCTGGCGGGGTTGCGCGGCAGCCGGGGCAAGGTGCTGCACAACGACCTGTTGCTGCTGTGGGCGTCGGCCCCCTTCTTGCTGGCACCGGTGGCGGTCGACGTCCGCGACCGGGTCGCCCGTCACCGCTATGGCTGGCCGATCCGCGTGGCGATGGTCATCACCGCCCTCGTCTACTTCTTCGCCGGGTACCACAAGCTCCGGCGCTCGGGGATCGACTGGGTCCTCGGCGACAACATGCGCTACGTCTTGCTGTGGGGACCCAGCATCGGCGAGGCCCAGTGGGAGGGCATGGCCCGCTGGGTGGGTGAGCACCTGTGGGCGGCCAAGGCCTCGGGGGCGTTCATCCTCGGGCTGGAGATCAGCTTTCCGGTGGTGCTGGTCGTGCGGCGCCTGCAGGCCTGGTACGCCCTGGCGGCGGTGTTCCTGCACGTGACCACGTGGTTGGTCCTGGGCCTCGACTACTGGGCCTGGGCGGCGACGGTCTCGCTGCTGTTCATCGACTGGCCGGCCGTGGCTCGGCGGGTCAGGCGTCTCCCACGCCGCGATGTCGACGCCAGGGACGCCACAACCCTGCCGGTGCCGGGGGCCTGAGGTGGTCGCGGGCGCGTTCGTGGTGGGCCTGTTGGCCGCCGCCGCGTTGTGGGTCCTCTCCGCGGCGGCGTTCGGCGGTGCGGTGTTCCAACGTGAGAACTTCCGGGGCCGGTCGTTGCCGACCGCCGTGGGGGTCATTGTCGCCCTGGTGGTGCTGGCGACGGACGCCGCCGTGGCGGTGATCGCCGCCGCCGGCGCCGAGCCGGACGCCGCCGCCGTCGACGGCCTGAGGCTCACGACGTTCACGGCCCTCGGGTTCGGCCTCCTGGGACTGCTCGACGACCTCGGCGGCGCCGGCGAGAGCGGTGGCTTCGCGGCGCACCTGCGCGCGCTGGCTGCGGGCCGGCTGACAACGGGAGCGATCAAGCTGTTCGGCGGCGCGGCGGTGGCCGTTGTGGTGGTGGCGACGCGGGAGCCCGACTCGATCGGCCGGGTCCTGGCCGACGGCGCGTTGGTGGCGCTGGCGGCCAACCTCGGCAACCTCTTCGACCGGGCGCCGGGGCGGACGATCAAGGTGACGCTGGTGGCGTTCCTCGTGCTCGTCCTGGCCGTGGGGGCGGAGCGCGGGCTTGCGGGCGTGGCGCTTGCCGTGGGGGCGGGGGCGGGCCTGCTGACCGCCGACCTGGGGGAACGGCTCATGCTGGGCGATGCCGGAGCCAATGTGCTGGGCGCGGTGCTCGGCCTGGGCGTGGTCCTCACCTGCTCGCCCGGCGTGCGGACGGTCGTGCTGGTGCTCGTGGCGGCGCTCAACCTGGCCAGCGAGTGGGTTTCGTTCAGCCGGGTGATTGCCGCGGCGTCACCGTTGCGGGCGGCCGACCGCTGGGGTCGCCTGCCCTGGTAGCGGCCCGGACCGGGAGCGGTCTGTCACCACCTCGGGTGCCACGGCCCACGCCTGTGCCTCCTGGCCGGGCTCCGCCCACCGCTTCCGGCCACTCCTAGCCCCCGCCCGTGCCGAGCACGTCGCGGACGATGCGCTCGAGTTTCTTGTACGTGACGCCCTGCTCGGCCAGGACATGGGCCGCCACGCCCTCGTCCAACCGCCGCAGAGCCAGCACGATGTGCTCGCAGCCGATGTAGTTGTGCCCCAGGCGTAGCGCCTCCCGCAGCGCGACCTCCAACGTCTTTTTCGCCCGGGGGGTGAAGGGGATGTGGCCGCCGACCGGCTCGGTGCCAGGGGGAACCAGCTCGTCGACCAAGCGCTCGACCGTTGCCCGGTCGACTCCGAGCCGGGCCAGGGCCGTCTCCGCCACGTTTCCGTCCTCGTTGGCGACCAGGCCGAGCAGCAGGTGCTCGGTGCCGATCCACTCGTGGCACCGGTCGCGGGCGGCGGCCTGGGCGGCGACGACCGCGGCCCGGGCCTGCGGGGTGAAGCGCTTGAACCGGCCCTCGGTCAGTCCCTGTACCAACCGGGCGATCAGCCCGCCGTGGCGCTGCTGGGCGGCCTGGCGGGTGACACCGAGGGCGTCGCCGATCTGCGTCCAAGAGCAGCCCTGATCCCGGGCCTCCTTCACGAAATGGTCGAGGAGCTCGTCACCCAGCGCCTCGATCTGATCCTTGATTGCGGCCGCCGCCGACACCCGGTCGAGCGCGCCGTCGGTCTCCTCCACGGCGGCGATGAGCTCGTCGAGGTTCATGCTGTCAATCTCGCATTGACAAGCTGTCATGTCAACCCTGGGTTGACAAACGTCGGTCCCCGGCGACGGCGGCTCGCGGAGTTATGCTGTGGGCCCGTGACAAAGCACATCTTCGTCACGGGCGGTGTCGCCAGCTCCCTCGGCAAGGGCATCACCGGCTCGTCGCTGGGTCGCCTGCTCAAATCCCGTGGCCTGCGGGTCACGATGCAGAAGCTCGACCCCTACATAAACGTCGATCCAGGGACGATGAACCCGTTCGAGCACGGCGAGGTGTTCGTCACCGACGACGGGGGCGAGACCGACCTCGATCTCGGGCACTACGAGCGCTTCATCGACGAGCCGCTGTCGCGGGGCAGCAACGCCACCACGGGCTCGATCTATTCGGCGGTGCTGGCCGCGGAGCGGCGGGGCGACTACCTGGGCAAGACCGTCCAGGTGATCCCCCACATCACCGACGAGATCAAGCGCCGCATCAACCTGTTGGTCGGCGACGACGTCGACGTGGTGATCACAGAGATCGGCGGCACGGTCGGCGACATCGAGATCCTGCCGTTCCTCGAGGCCATCCGGCAGTTCCGCCTCGACGTCGGCCGCAACAACGTGGCCTTCGTGCACGTCACGCTGGTCCCGTTCATCGGACCTTCCGGCGAGCAGAAGACCAAGCCGACGCAGCACTCGGTGACCGAGCTGCGGGCGCGCGGCATCCAGCCCGACGTCATCGTCTGCCGCAGCGAGCGCCCGCTGAGCGATGCGCTGAAGCAGAAGATCTCCCGGCTCTGCGATGTCCCGCCCGAAGCGGTGGTGAACGCGGCCGACGCCGCCAACATCTACGAGGTGCCGCTGGTCCTCCACGAAGAGGGCTTCGACGGCTACCTGTGCGACCTGCTCGGCTTCGACCAGCAGCCAGACCTCACCGAGTGGGAACGGCTGGTGGAGCGGATCGAGGCCGCCACCGAGACGATCCGGGTGGGGATTATCGGCAAGTACGTGAGCCTGCCCGACGCCTACCTGTCGGTGGTCGAGGCGCTCAAGCACGGCGGCTTCCACCACGGGACACAGATCGACGTCGACTGGATCCAGGCCGAGGAGGTCGAGGGGCTGCTGGCCGAGGGCCGGCTGCGCGACCTCGACGGGATCGTGATCCCGGGCGGATTCGGTGAGCGGGGCAGCGAGGGCAAGATCATGGCCGCCGGCTACGCCCGCGAGCACGGGATTCCCTGCCTGGGGCTGTGCCTCGGCCTGCAGATGATGACGATCGAGTACGCCCGCAACGTGCTGGGACTCACCGGTGCCAACTCCACCGAGTTCGATCCGGCCACGCCCCACCCCGTGATCGACCTCATGGACAGCCAGCGCGACGTCACCGACAAGGGCGGCACGATGCGCCTTGGCGCGTACATCGCCGAGCTGGTGCCCGGGTCGCAAGTGGCGCAGGCGTACGGGAAGACGGTGGTGTCGGAGCGGCACCGGCACCGCTACGAGTTCAACCCGCGGTACCGGGGCAAGTTCGAGGGCAGCGACCTGGTGTTCTCGGGCTCGTCGCCCGACGGTCGCCTGGTCGAGTTCATCGAGCTGCGGCGGCATCCCTTCTGGGTCGGGACCCAGGCCCATCCCGAGCTGAAGAGCCGCCCCACGCGGCCGGCGCCCCTGTTCCGTGAGCTCGTGGGGGCGGCGCTCGAGCGGGCCGAGGGTCGGCGGCCCCACCTGTTCCCGGTCGGCGAGCGCGACGCCCTGCGGTCGGCCGCGTCCTGACGCGTCTCGGGCCCATCGTGACGTTCCGGATCGTGGGGGAGCGGCCCGCATGGCAGGGGCGCCGGATCAGCGTCGCCGTCGTCGAGGTCGAGGGACCGGACGGCGCTCGGTTCGAGCGCGAGATCGTCCATCACCCCGGTGCCGTGGCCATGGTGCCGCTCCACGAGGACGGCACGATCACGCTCGTCCACCAGTTCCGTGTCGCCGTGGGCGACGCCATGTGGGAGATACCCGCCGGCATGCGTGACGTGGCCGACGAGCCCACCGAGGAGACCGCCCAGCGCGAGCTCGCCGAGGAGGTGGGCCTCCGGGCCGGGCGGCTCGAGTACATGGCACGCTTCCACAACTCGGTCGGCTTCTCGGACGAGGCGGTGGTGATCTACATGGCGACCGAGCTGAGCGTGGTGCCGGACGATCGCCAGGCGGACGAGGAGCAGCACATGCGCGTCGAGCGCCTGCCGTTCGACACCGCGCTGGCGATGGTCGACGACGGTCGCATCACCGACGCCAAGACCGTCATCGCGCTGCTCACCCTGGCCCGGCGGGGCGCCTAGCCCGTTCGAGGCTGGCGCGCCCTAGCCGCAGCCGCACGCGCCGCCGCAGCAGCCGCCGCCCACCGTGGCTGCGGGTGCGGCCGATGCCCGCCCGCCGACCGTCACCACCGGCAACAGCTTCACGGTGTCGCGGTGGCCTTCGGGGCACGGCGCCGGTGCGTCGGACTCGGCCATGGATCGGCGGAGCTCGAACGTGTCGCCGCAGGTGCGGCAGCGGAATTCGTACAGCGGCACGGGTGCAACGTTAGTGCCGGTGGGCGTCGTACCGTTGCCTCGCCCATGTCAGACGCCGCGATCTCCGCCACTAGCGACGATCCCGACCTGCTGCCGCTCGAGGTCGAGGAGTGGCTGTCGTGGCTGGCGACCGAGAAGGGCCGGGCGGCGTCCACGCTCGAGGCCTACCGTCGCGACGCGCGGCGCTGGTGCACATGGCTGCGCGGCCGGGGACTGGCGCTCGGCACCGTGCGCGAGCCGGACGTCGAGGCGTACGTCGCTCACCTGCGCCACGTCGGGCTGGCGCCGGCCACGGTGGCGCGGGCCGTCGTGGCCGCCCGGTCGCTGCACCGATTCCTGGCCGAGGAGGGCCGGATCCCGAGCGATGCCGGCGCGGACGTCGAGGCGCCGCGCGTTCCCGCCGGGCTCCCGAAGGCCCTCTCCGAGCCCGAGGTCGAAGCACTCCTCGCGGCCGTGATCGGCGACGACGCCGTGGCCCGACGCGACCGGGCCATCCTCGAGGTGCTCTACGGGACCGGGCTGCGGATCTCGGAGCTGGTGGGCCTGCGGCTCGGGGACATCGACCTGGAGTCGGCGCTGCTGCGGGCGTTCGGCAAGGGATCGAAGGAGCGGGTCGTGCCCGTCGGTCGTCACGCCGTCACCGCGCTGGTGGACTGGCTGGGTCCTGGTGGCCGGCCGGCGCTGGCGCCGGAGCAGTGGAAGCGCCGCGGCGACGCCGATGCCGTCTTCCTCAACCGCCGGGGCGGCCGCCTCACGCGCCAGGGCGCCTGGCTCGTGGTCCGGCGCTGGGGCACGGTCGCCGGCCTTGACGGCAAGCTCACTCCGCACGTGCTGCGCCACTCGTGCGCCACGCACATGCTCGACCACGGCGCCGACATCCGGGCGGTCCAGGAGATGCTCGGGCACGCCTCCGTGAGCACCACGCAGGTGTACACGAAGGTTTCGACCGACCGGCTGTTCGCCGCCTACCGGGCGGCCCACCCCAGGGCGGTCCGCTGACCGGTCGGGGTTTCGGTCCGGGTGCCGGAGGCGCCATGCTGAGGTCATGGTCGCGACACCCTCCTCGATGCTCCCGCTCGGCACGCAGGCGCCCGACTTCCGGCTCCCGGCGCCGGACGGCTCGCTGCACGGGCCCGCTGACGTCGCCGATGCGGCCGGCCTGCTGGTCGTGTTCCTGTGCAACCACTGCCCCTACGTGAAACATGTGGCCGACGGCCTGGGCCGCTTGGCCGCCGGCTGGATGGACGACCGGCTGGCGGTCCTGGGCGTCAACCCCAACGACGTCGACGCCTACCCCGAGGACGCGCCCGACCTGATGCCTGCATTCGCGGCCCGGCATTCCTGGACCTTCCCGTACCTGTACGACGAGTCCCAACGGGTTGCCGCCGCCTACGGCGCGGCGTGCACGCCCGACTTCTTCCTGTTCGATCGGGATCGAGCCCTCGCCTACAGGGGCCAGATGGACAGCAGCCGGCCCTCGAACGGTGTGCCCGTCACCGGTGCCGAC
>JBKPHE010000251.1:0-11806 GCA_046744485.1 Actinomycetota bacterium
GCGTGGGTCGTGGGGTCCGGTGTGGTCGCGGTGCCCGCCCCCGGGGCCGCCCCATTGGGCGACGACCCGGCGGCCGGCGCCGACCACACCACGTCTGCTCGGCTGGGGATCGATCCGGGCTACATGTACCTCACGTGGGACTGCGCGGTGGCGTGACTCCGAGCGTGGCGCGCTACGGCTTGGGCTCGACCAGGTACAGCGTGCGGGTGCCGTTCGGAAGGCGTTGCTGCTCGTGGACGAGAAACTGCTCTGCCAGCAGGCGCTCGAAGGCGTCCCGCTGGTAGTCGTCGAACAGCCCTGCCGGCTTGTTGGCCAGCAGGCGCCTGACCTGCACGTCATCCGGGTGAACGAACTCGACGACGACGCGGCCGCCGAACGACCTGAGCCACGACACGACCTCCGGCAGCGGCACGTTGGCCGCGATCGCGACGTGATGCACCAGCGCCAGCGCGAGCACGACGTCGGGATGAACCCGCGCGTGGAACGGGGCGCGCTCGCGGTTGCGCCAGCCGATGCCGCCCGAGGGGTCGACGAGGTTCATCACCAACGGGAGGACGTTCTCGGACCCCTCGGATCGGAGCCGCCGGTAAAGGGCGTCGATCACCATCTCGTCGCTGTCGACGGCCACGACGTAGTCGGCCTGCTCCGCGGCGAGCTGCGAGTAGGCACCGTCGTTGGCCCCCAGGTCGAGGACCAGCCCCGGCTCGCCCGTGGCCAGCGCCGAGCGGACGAAGGCCCGCTTGGCCTCGGCGTCCGCATCGCTGTACGAGCAGGTGTCGCGGTAGTCGGACCAGGTCGAGCTCCGCCGTGGCACGTCGAGCCCACCGACGAGCTTGGCGAGGTTCTTGACCGTGGCCTTGGCCACGTC
Source organism: Actinomycetota bacterium (assembly GCA_046744485.1). GTDB lineage: Bacteria > Actinomycetota > Acidimicrobiia > Acidimicrobiales > VFJN01 > DASQUK01. Next base: position 869 of record JBKPHE010000251.1, read on the forward strand.
GGTGGAGAAGCCCGAGGCCCGGAGCTCGGTCTTCACCTGCTCGGACCCGGTGCGCACGCGGCGTTCGAGCATGCTGTGGAGCGTCACGTTGCGCAGTACGCCCTTGCGCAAGCGTCGGAGGCCCGAGAACATGCCGGCCACGTCGGAGGGCTTCAGTCCGTCGACAGCACCCCGGAGCAGCGGCTGGAACGGCACCCCCAGGTAAGCCTGGATCATCAACGGGAACAGCATCGTCTGGCAGAACTGCCGGTACCCGGGCCAGGGCCCGGACGCCGGTTCGAACGATCCCACGTCGATGAACGTCGGCCGCGACCCGAAGAACTGCACGTTGTAAGCAGTGCCGTCCTTGAGCGACATGTTCTCGTCGAGGGCCGCCGCCACCACGTCGAGGTGCAGCGCCGCCGCGTCCCGTAGCATCGCGAAGGGCCACTCGTAGGGATACGAGACCACGGGCACGCGCTCGTGCTCGAGGATCCGCACCCACGGGTCACCCCGCGGCGACGGCGGGGCCTCGCCCTGGTAGTCGCTCGTGCCCACGATCCGACCCGCCGCCATCAGGCGCGGGAAGAACGACGTACCCGTCAAGCGGTCGTAGTCCGCCGCGGACGGGCCGGACAGGCCCCGGAGCACCCTGCCCCCGACCGTGAACACGGCACTGCCCGGGTCCCGGAACGAGCCGGGCTCGTAGCGCGACACCGCGACCGCGCGGCGCTCAGGCGTCGGTGGTCGCCGGGTCCCCGCCGGGCTCGGCCTCCGGTGCCGTCGCCTCGGCGTCGTCGCGCTTGCGTGAGAACCTGCTCGTGAGGCGGTGCCGCGCCTGCCTGACGGCGACGCCGGCGGCAGCTGCACCACCCACCACGGCGGAGGCGATGAGGCTGCCGGAGCCCGGGTCGAGATAGCCGATCGTCACCTGAAGTCCTCCTTGTGTCGCGTTGGCCTGCACCGCGCTGACGACCGCCGGCGATCGACGCGACAGATCGTCGGATGTTACCCAGCGGCCACCGGGCCGTCATTGGCACGTAGCCAGCAGACAACCCGGAGTTCATGTCGCGTCGCATTGTGGCACACGCGTTGTGGGCCCGACGCCGGGCGTCAGGCCGACGCGACCTCGTGGAGGATGACCCGGTCGCCGGCGCGTTCGACTTCGTAGGCAACGACATCGTTGGGGCCGTCGACGAAGTAGTTGGCCATCAGCCCGCTGAACTTCCACTCGTCGCCGTCCGGGCGGTAGCCGCCGATCGTGCCCGCGAAGGTGCCGTTCAGGGCCACAACCAGCTCCGGAGGCGTGTCGTCGCCACCTGTCAGCGAGCCCCGCAACGAGTACGGCACCTCACCGGACAGGGACAGGTTCGCCAGCAGGTCGCGACGATCGAAGCCGACCGCGAGGGCGCTGGGCGCACCCACCTCGTAGTCCGTCACCGCCCGACCCACCAGGTCCTCGCCCTCTCCCACTGCGGCCAGGTCGTCCCAGCCCTCGCCGCGCGGGAACTGAGCCGCTTGGCGCCCGGCCACCTCGAACCCCGCCTGCACGTCGCTGGTCACGAGACGATCGATCTTCGGCTCGCTGCCGTCGAACAAGGAATGGCCCTCGAACGTCCAGTCGGTTTCGATACCCAGCAGGTCGACGAGGGACGGCAGCACGTCGACCGTGGACGCCGGATCGTCCCGCACCTCGCCCGTGGTCTGCCCGGGAGCCTTGATGAACAACGGGATGCGGAACAGCTCGTCGATGTTGTCCTCGCTCGGTCTGCGCGTGAAGCCGGGCGGCGTGATGTCGACGCCGTGGTCGGACGTGACGACGACCGTGGCGTCGTCCCATGCCCCCGCATCCTTCAGGTGCGCGATCAGATGACCGATCATCCCGTCGACGGCGCCGACCTGCATCGCTTGGAGCCCGCGAAGCTCCCGGAAGATGAACTCGTAACCGGGGTCGGATGCGATCCGTGGCACCGAGGAGGGGATCCACGTGTCGGTGTCGATCCCTCCCCAGGGCGTGAGCTCGTAGGGATGATGCGGGAGTTGCACGTGGATCATGTTGATGGACGGCTGCCCGCCGATCAGGTCGATCTGGCGCAGCAGGGCGCCGGCCTGGCCGACGCGGCCGCCGTCGCTGGCGGGGACCTGGTTCATCCTCGCCATCGGGTCGGGGCTACCCGTCGGCGTCGTCGGCACGGTGGTCTCGGACGCCGGCGCTTCGCCCACGACGTCGTCGCCGAAGTTGCCCCACGAGTGGTCGATGTCGGGCAGACCGTCGCGCCACTCCTCCGGCAGCACGCGATGCCGGTAGACGACCGACGCGTCCTTCAGCGCCTGGCGGAGCGGTTGACCCTGTTCGCGCTCGCACACGGCGGGCGGGCACAGGTCCGTCACCAGCTCATATCGGTTCACCGGATAGCGCGGGCCGAACAACGTGAAGTAGTTCCGGGGGTGATCGCCGACAAAAGGCAGATCGTCGTCGGCGGCGCGCACGCCCGTGAGGATCGTCGGCACCGACACGAACGTGGTCCTCGACTCGCTGGCGGCGTTGCGGAACCAGGTCGACTGTTCGGCCAACGCGGCCAGGTTCGGATACCGCGTCTCGTTGATCGACCCATCGCCTCGCAGCAGTGAGGTCAACGGGAACTCGTCGAGCACCACGACCAAGACCGGCCCGTCCAGCGGCGGGATCTTCACGCTGCCGGCATCGGCGTACGAAACCCCGCCCAGCAGTTCCGCCGTCGGGCTGGCCACGAGGAACAGCACCACGAACCCGATGTTCCCCACGGCCAGGTATGACAAGAACTGGCGAGCCAACCGCACACGCCACTCCAACACGGCAATGCCGACACCCATCAGGAGAGCGAGCGCCAGTGCCGGCCACAGCGTCTCCGCACCCAACGTTCGGGCCAGCACCAGGCCGAACAGGCCCGCCAGCCCGCCCACCGCCAGGCTGTGCAGCCAGCCGCCCAGACGACGATCGACGAGGCCGGGAACCGCCGATGCCACGAACGCGATCAACCAGGGAACGAATGCGATCGCGAGCGCGAAGGCAACGATCTGGCGCCGGCCGTACCCCCCGGCCACGAAGAACGTCGGGTTGCGCCCGAACAGGTCCAGGACCGGCTGGGTGATTGCCACGCCGGCGAGCCCGAACAGCACCGCAGCGTCCACCAACAGCATCCGCCAGGGACGCGCCCCTCGCCGCCAGCCGACCCCACCCGGACCCCCGTGGCGGTCGCCGGCCGCACTCGCCGCCCGTGGTTGCTGTTCCACCTCGTTCAGCACGACCTGATTGATAGCCGCTGAGCTGGCCCTCGTCTGTCCCTCGGCCACGGCTCAGCCCACCTTCTCGAGCCAGAGGTTGGCCCCCGGGTTCTTGGCCACCCACGGGATCCGCTCGAGCCGTTCCCGGTGCCGGCACCAGAGGAAGTCCTCGAACCAGCGGATCTCGAACGTGGGGTTGAACGCCAGGAACGCCCGCACCAGGTAGGCCTCGTGCCACGCCCGCCCTTCGCGGACCCAGTCCTCCGGGTATTCGAACGGAAAGAAGATGTCGTGGAGGTGCACCCAGACGCCCGACCGCAGCCGCGGCAGCACCTCGAAGACGAGGTGGTTGACGTCGGAACCGGCCTTGACGACGTGGGTCGAGTCGACGAACAGCACGTCGCCGTTGCCGAGCTGGTCGAAGACGCCCGGCGACACGTCCTGGACCGCGACCTCGTGGATGGTCACCCGGGTCTCGTCTCCCGGCCGGAGCAGATCGCGCACGAGCTCGGGATGGGGTTCTATGAACGTCAGCTCCGTACCGCTCAGCCAGCCGTCCACGGTGTCGAGGATCATGGCCGACGAGTAGCCCGACCCCACCTCGACGACACGGCGCGGGCGCAGGTGACGCAGCATGCCGTGGAGCACCGTGCCGTCGCCGTAGCCGTAGGCCGGGTTGTCGAACCAGTACCGGGTGGCGCCGCTCGGATCGGCTTGTTCGGGGAAGGCGATGTCGGCCACGACCGCCCCGATGGTCTCGACCAGTTCCAGCTGGTCGGACTCGCGCAGGTCGATGCCCAGCACTTGGCGGTGAGGGTCTCGCAGGTCGGCCGCCCGCCGGCCGTAGTCGGCGAGATCGGGGAACGGCGAGTAGAAGTGGCCCGGCGGCACCCAGCTCTCGTACACCTCCCGCAGGTGCCGGTTCTCGGCCTCGAGCTCCCGCCGACGCCGATCGAGGGCTACCGGGTGGCGCACCACGCTGGCCACGGTGTGGACCCTCCGGGCCAAGCGGCGGACGACGGTGTCATTGGCAGGTTGCACGGCAAGACGACAGCACGACGATGCCGCCACGAGCGGTCCGGCTGAGCTTCAGACGTACGCGTGGAACACCATGCGACCGCTCCGGGGGTGCCCGAAGCGATGGCGCAACCGGTTCCGCACCTTGTCGACGAGGGTGGTCGGGTTGAGCTCGGCCGCGGGTGGAACCGAATACCAGGGGTTCGTAGCCCACGGCTCGAAGGCGACGACCCGCCCGAAGCCGGCGTCGACCAGCATTCCCTCGACCGCCAGGGGGTTGGGCCCGAAGTGGTTGCTGGCATCGTTGTTGAGGGATGCACCGGGGTAGTACGCGGCGGCCGGTATGCGGACGTCGAGAAGGTCGACCACGGTCTCGATGACGGCCATCTCGCCCGTCACGCTGCGCACGCGCTTCAGGTACCCGAGCGGATCGGGCGCGTGGTACAGCACGCCGAGGAACAGCACGACGTCGAACGTCCCGCCCACGACCTCGGGCGAGAGCTTTTCGACGGCCACGTCCTGCACCCGCACGGCGCTGCCCAAGAGCTCGTGGGCGAGGTCGAAGTTGCGACGGGCGTCGCTCCCCGGCCAATTCCACGTCCAGTTGTCGGTCGCCAGCACGTCCTTCGCACCGCGGCGCTCGGCCTCGAACGAATAGAAGCCGTCGTAAGCACCGATGTCGAGCACCGTCCGACCCGCGAGGTCCGGCAGCCGCATGTGGACGACCTCGGCCGGCGTGTCCTTCTGGCCGGGTGTGGAGATCCCGTTCCCGAGATCGATGGTGTGGAACCACGTTCGCTCGGCGATCTCGGCCCGTATCCGGCTCGGTGTCCACTCCCTCGCCACGTGCAGATCGTCGTGCCCGGATCCCATCGGCCCACCATACGCGCCCCGACGTCAGCCGAGCCGGGCCACCTCGTGGCGGACCCGGGTGACGAACGCGTGCCACATCTCCGCCCTCGGACTCCCTACGTTCGCGTTGCCGACAACCGCGCCGAGTCGTGGTGGGCGTCGGCGGCTGCCGGGGTCGGGGCACCGGCCGAGGGACGCCGATCGAGCTTCACAGCCACCCAGATCGAGACCGCGGCCGCGGTGAGCGCGAGCACCACGGGTACCGCCCGCGCGCCGGCGCCGACGGCGGGGTCAGGGAAGGGGCGCACGTAGCCAGGGGACGAAATGAGCTCCAAGAGCCGCTGCAGCTGCGACCGGAGCACGCCCGCGAGTCCCGCGACCACGACCGCCAGGGTGAGCCGCGGCCACGGGAGCTCGTCGACGGCGCGGGCGAGCAGAGCCGACACCACGGGGACGACGCCGAGGAGGTAACGCGCGTGCGGGGCGCCGCCCTGGCTGAAGAACCACGCCGTCTGGATCACGATCGCCGCGCAGGTGCAAGCCACGAGGGCCCACCCCAGCGCACCGATGCCGTCGGCGGGCGCGTCGGGTGGCGGGCCGGCAGCGCAGCCGCCGTTGCCGTGTCCGGAGGCGGCCGCCGTGCCAGGCACCGTTCGCCGACGACGCCAGAGCGCCAGCACCAACCCGATGGCCAGCACGGCGGCCAGAGCGATCAAGACGTCGTCCGCACGGTCGAACACGAAGCGTTGGTTCACCGAGGCGTAGAGTCCCGCCCAGATATCGCGATGGAACGTGCTCCTCGTGAGCACGTCGATGAGGCTCCCGGGCGACGGCCGCCCCGGGCCGGAGTCAGGCACCGAGACGAAGCTGCCGTACAGCTGGTAGTTGCGCCAGTAGAACCAGCCCGACGCCACGAGCGCGCTGGCACCCACGGCCAGAGCGCCGGCGAGTGCCCGTGCCGTTGCGCCCTGCCGGGGACGCTGGCGCACGGCGCCGAGCAGCACGGCACCGGCGAGAAGCGCCACGGACGGCGCCAACGAGACCCGGGCGAGCATGTCGGCGGCGGCGAGACCGCACGCCGCCACGAGGAGGCGACGGCTCGGCCCCCTGCGGAGCAGGCCGGCGGCGACCCATAGGCTCGCGACCGACAAGGCGAACGCAACACCGTCGTTGTGGCCGGCCGCGCCGGCGGCTACCACGTGGGGGACCACCGCCGTGATGCACGCGGCGGCGAACCCGACACGCCGCCTGGTGGGGAAGGCTTCCGACGCGAACAGCCCTGCGAACACGACCCCCGTCGCCATCGCCGCGGCGTTGACCGCCCGCATGGCGAGCGCCGGCCAGGTGTCGGGGCCGAGCTCTCCGGCGACCCACACGAACGGCGCGGCGACGGCGTACGCCAGCGGGGGGTGGTACGCGACCCACACGCCCAGCCTGTCCGCACCGGGCGGTCGCCCGATGGCGCGGTCGATGATCGGTACCCGCTCATTGGCACCATGGTCGGTCGTGAACTCGGGAAGGTGCCCGTCCAGCACCGACGCGGTGTAGAGCAGGTGCCCGCCTTCGTCGGCGCCCACGAGGACCGGCATGCGAAGCGCGAGGAAGGCGCTCACCCCGAAGCAGACCAGCGCCGGAGCGATGAATGCGGCCGCCGGCCAGCGTGCTCGGAGGTGGGTTCGACCGTCCACGTGCCACTTCCCTCAGGCGGCCAGCGAGGCCACCTCCTGTCTGATGCGATCCGTGAACACGGCCCAGTCGAACGCCTGGGCGCGCTGTTGGGCCGCATGCGAGAGCTCCTGGCGCCACCCGGGGCTGGCGATCAAGACCTCAGTGTGCCTCACGAGCCCGTCGAGGGTGCGGAACCGATAGCCGGACACGCCCTGGTCGACGATCTCGACCTGCCCGGCAGCGTCGATGACGACCGGAACGGCGCCGGCGGACATCGCCTCCACCGTAGTGATGCCGAAGTGCTCGTAGCGCTCGGGGTGCCGCTCCATGGCCTCGTCGAGCCCCGCCGCATGCCAGAAGATCGAGGCTTGGGCGTACAGGTCGCGCAGCTCGGCGCCGGCCGCGTCCGGGTGGATTACGACGGGCAGCCCGGCGGCCGCCTCCCGAATCTGGTCGAGGTAGGCGGCATGCTCACGACTGCACCCGCCCACGAGGTGCAGCTCCCAGCCGGCCGTGCCGCGCTCGCACAGCCGGCGGAATGCCTCGACGAGCTCGAGCTGCTTCTTGTTATGGCCGGTGCCGGGCAGGAAGAAGCGGCCGACGGACAGGATGATCGGCCGCTTGTGGCCTCGGGGCATGAGCGTGACCGGCGGGTGCAGGACGGCGCTGTCGCGGTCCCACAACCGGCGGACCCAATCCCGCGTGTACGTCGAGTTCGACAGGATGCGGTCGTAGGTGTCGAGGAAGTCCAGGTGGTTCCGGCCGGCGACCAGGGTCGGCGCCGCGACCGCCAGCGCCCGGCGCCACCCGCCCCCGGCGTGGGCGCCGATGACCGGCACGCCGAGACGGCGGACGTCGGCACCGATGCCGTGCTCGGAGGGCACCCACGAACGGCTGCGGAGCGTCACGGTGCGTGACGCCCCGGGCGCGATCTCGATGTCGAACGACAACGGCAGTGACCGGCGGCGGTCGGCGCGTGACCGGGGGGCCGTGAGCGTCGCTCGCCCCACCACCCGGCCGTCGACCTCCGCCTCCACCTCGACCGGCCCGACCTCGGCCGGGACGAACCGGCCGAGCAGCACGACCACGGGCAGCGTGCCGTCGACGCCACCATCGGGACCGTCGCCTCTCGCCCTCACCGTCAGGCTGGCCTCGCCCGACGTCCAGTGGATCGTGTGGAGCCTCACCCATTCGGGCAGGTAGAAGCCGTCGCCGAACGTGACCATGGCGGCGGCGTCGAGCATGCCCGATGCCCTCTCCGACAGGCGCCGCTGGGCCTGCTCCAGCGGCCCCGGTGCCAGGCCCGGGAAGTGGACGACGTAGAGACCGTGGCGGGCATGGCTCGGGTCGCCGCTGGCGTAGGACGCGTTGACGAACAGGTCGTGGCGGGCCGACGCATGCGACACGGCTCCGGCATCTTCGGTTTCCACGTCGATGCCGACGCCGGCGAGGTCGATCTGCAGCCGCTCCCCGAGCCAGCCGGTGTCCACGGCTTCGTGGGCGATGAGCACGACGTCGTGCTCGGCGGCGAGAGCGACCGCGATGCCGGCGGCGAACTTTTCGCCGCCGCCACCGGTCGACCAGTAGCGGTCGTAGACGGCGACCTTCACCGTGCGGTCCTCGTGGCCGTCATCGCCGGGTGAACCAGGCCCGCAGCTCGCCGTCGCCGACGGTGGCGCGCCGGCGGATGCGCCACCGATCGAGGAGCATCGCGGGTGCCAACGACACGAAGCCGCCGAATGACGCCAGCCGCCGCCGCACCTGTTCGACGTTCGGTCGGTGGAGTCGCAGGGCGGACCGGACGATGTCGCGCCGGGCATACGACAGCGTGACCAACAGGTAACGCCACACGGCGCGCCACGCGAGGTCGCGCGGTGCGTCCTTCGCCAGCATGAGCAGCCGGTTGCGCTCGACGTAGTGCTGGAAGACCGACGAGCCCTCGCCCGTCGAGGCGGCATGCACGTGACGCACCACGGCGCCTGGCACGTACCCGTAGCGCCAGCCGCGGGTGCGCCCGCGCCACGACAGGTCGGTGTCTTCGTAGTAGAGGAAGAAGCGCTCGTCGAACAGCCCGACGTCGGCCAAGTACCGGGGGCGGAACAGCACGCTCCCACCGCACCAGGCGAAGACCTCGGCGGGCGCGGCGTACTGGCCCTCGTCGGGCTCGAGGAACCCCCGGTCGGCGCCGTAGCCGTCGTCGAAGACGATCGAGCCGACGTTGTTGACGATGTCGCGCGGGGTTCCGGAGAGTGGGATGTCGATCCACGCCGGCGAGGTGCCGACGTCGACGTGGCGGACGATCCCGCCGCACCGCAGGGTTGCCCGCTTGGGCATCTCGGCGGCCAGGCGCAGCTTGGCCATCGGAACGCCCACGTCGCCCGCTTCTGCAGGGTGGTCACCGGGCGACTGGCGTGGCCCGGACGGGGCCAGGCCGAGCGGCACCCGCACGAGCGCCCGCTCGCGCGTCCATTGGAACGTGCCCCCTGCCGGATCGTGCTCGATGCCCCACGTGCCCTCCGGGAACTGGACATCTCGCCAGCGATCCACGCCATCGACCCGGGCGCCGCTGACCTGCACGCCGAGCGTGCGCCGATCGGCGGCCCCGGGCACGAACGTGGGAGCGCTGATCTCGATGTCGACGAACCGGTCGGCGAACAGCATCCGGGGGCTCACCGCACCCAGGTCCTCGTCGGCCTCGAGCGCGTCGACGAGGGAGCGCAGCCAGCGGGGTTCGACAAACGAGTCGGGGTTGACCAGGCCCACGTAGTCGACGCCGTCCAGTTGGCTCAGGGCCAGGTTGTTGGCCGGAAATCCGTTGTTCCGTGGGCTGCGGACCAGCCGGACGGCGGGGAACCGCTCGGCGACCACGACGTCGCTGCCGTCGGTCGACGCGTTGTCGACCACCACGACCTCGAGCCGGTCGTCGGGCCAGTCGAGCTTGCCCAACGTCTCGAGGCAGTGCACGACCAGCTCGCCCCCGTTGTAGTTGAGGACGACGAGGCGGACCCGCGGCGTGTCGCTAGCCACGGTTTGCGGCTGCCCGCGCCGACGAGGCCTCGTCTGCGGCGGGGCTGACATCGACCTCGTCGAGCTGGGCCGCGACGCCCGAAACCCCGGGCCGCCGCCCGGCAAGGTAGTGCGAGGGTGGCACCCCCAGCTCGAGCTCGATACGCCGGACCCGCTCGAGCGTGCGCTGGCTCACCACCCGATGGGATGCGATCAGGTCCGCCAGCACGCCCAAGGCGAACATCTGGATGGCGGCCATCGTGAGAACCCCGCCCAGGATGACCGACTGCAGGTGCCCGTCCCGGCGGCCGTTCATCAGCCAGTCCCAAACGAACGGGCCCCACGCTGCGATGGCACCCGCGAACAGCAACAAGGCCAAGGTCGAGAAGACGCGGAGCGGCTCGTAGCCCGTGTAGATACGGAAGATCGCCGAGACGTTGCGGCCGATGTACGACCACATCGAGGCGAACAGGCGCGACTCCCGGGTCTTGGGGTTGGTGGCCACGGCGACGTGGTCGACGGCCACGAGGCTCTTGCCGGCCTGGATCAGCGACTCGAGCGTGTAGGTGAACTTCGACACCACGGTGAGCCCGAGAGCAGCCTCGCGGTTGTAGGCCCGGAACCCGGACGTGGCGTCCAGGATCTCGGTGTCGGACGCCTGGCGCACCACCCAGCTCCCGATGCGTTGCAACCGCTTCTTCGTGGCGGAGAAGTGCTCGACCGCCATCACGTTGCGGTCGCCCACCACCATGTCCGCGCGGCCGGCCAGGATCGGCTGGACCAGGGTGGGGATGTCGCTGGCGCAGTACTGGTTGTCGGCGTCGGTGTTGACGATGACGTCGGCGCCGAGCTTCAGGGCGGCGTCGAGGCCCGCCTGGAAGGACGACGCAAGACCCTTGTTGTTGGTCAGCTTCACGATGTGATCCACGCCGTGCTGGCGGGCGACCTCGACGGTCGCGTCGGTCGAGCCATCGTCGATGACGAGCCACTCGACCTCGTCGAAGCCCTGCACCCGGCGGGGCAGGTCTGCGAGGGTGGCGGGGAGCTGGGCCTCTTCGTCGAGGCACGGGATCTGGATGATGAGTTTCATGGCTCGTGTCGTCGCGCGCGGCGCCAGCAAGGATCCTGCCACCCCAGCAAGCAGTCAAGGCC
>JBKPHE010000178.1:0-11285 GCA_046744485.1 Actinomycetota bacterium
GGGGGGGGTGGGGGTGGGGGGGGGGCCGGGGCCCCACCCCCCGGCGCCCCGCCCCCCCCGACCGGCTACCGCCCGCCCTAGCCGCCTCCACGGCGGACTCGGGCGGGGGCAGTAGCGCGGTCATGAGCGCAGCTCCTGAACGGCCGACCGTGCGACCGCCAGGGAGCCGGGCGGCGATGGGGTCCGGGGGCGCAGTCCCCGAGGAAGCACGGTCATGGTTCAGGTCCTCAGCGGATCAGCGGATCAGTTGCCGTTGAGGATGTCTTCGATGGCGGCGTCGGCGCGCTCGGCTTCCTGCTGAACGTCGGCGCCGCCGGAGATGGCGGTACCCATGTCGTGGAGGATCTGCTGCCCCTCCACCTCGGCCCAGAACTCGCTGGCCGGAACGAAGCGCGTGTTCCCACCTGCGGCCTCGGCCTGGGCGTCCGCGGCCGCCTGGACCACGGGCGCGGCGTCGGCGGCGGCGCTGACCGAGTCCAGCAGCGACTTGCGTGCGGGGATCAGCCCGTTCTCGCCGTAGGCCGTCTGGAAGTTGTCACCCGTCAGCACCTTGAGGAACTCGAGCGCCAGCTCGGGGTTCTCGCTGTTGGCGTTGATGGCCAGGTTCGAGCCGCCGAGAAACACGGGGGCCACCTCACCGTCGCTGCCGGGCAGCGCGAAGGCACCGATCTTGTCGCCCATGGTGTCCGGGCAGCCCTGCTCGGGGTCGAGCAGCTGGCCGGGCTTCCAGCCGGGAGCCATCAGCATGCCGATCTCCCCGTTGCAGAAGTCGACGAAGTCGTTGGCATCGTCGGTGTCGGGCGCAGCCTGGTTGGCGTTCTGCATGATGTCCTGGACCGTCTCGAGGCCGGCGACCGACTCCTCCGAGCTCAGCTGGCCGACCCACTCACCGTCCTCCTGGGTGGCGATGTCACCGCCGGCGTCCCAGATGAACGACAGCATGGCGTGCCAGTTCCGCCCCGGGAAGTAGATGCCGGAGAAGTTGGGCACGTCGGCGTTGTCCGCCTGCAGCGTCTTGCCCGCCTCGACGAACTCCTCGAGCGTGGTCGGGATCTCGAGCCCCGACTTCTCGAACAGGTCGGTGCGGTACACGACGATGCGGGCACCGGCGTACAGCGGCACGCCGTAGAACTTGCCGTCGTAGGTGCCGGCTTCGACGAGGCTGTCGAGCAGGTCGTCACCGCCGAGGTCATCCTTGGACCCGGTGAGGTCGACCATCGCGCCTGCCGCTTCGAAGCCCTGGGCCTGCGTGTTGCCCACCTCGAAGATGTCGGGGCCGTCCTCGGTCGGCAGCACGTTGGTCAGGCGCTCCACGAGGCCGTCCCACTGCTGCCGCTCGAGCTCCACCGTCACGTTCGGGTAGGTCTCGTTGAACTCCTGTATGGCGGCGTCGACCATCGGCTGCGGCGTGTCGTTGGCGTTGAGCCAGAGGCGCAACGTGGCTTCCGTATCGGTCGCCGGCGCCTCCGGGGCCTCGCTGGCCCCGCCCTCGCCTTCGGCGGTGGCTTCGTCGTCATCGTCGGACCCACAGGCCGCCAACAAGAGCGAACCCGCGAGCCCAATCGCTGCGAGTGTCCTTACTTTCACGTCGTCCTCCACAACGTTGGGCGGCGAGCCCCCCGGCCCGTCGCGTTTTTCATGCGACGCCCAGTTCTCGGTCGAGAACGAGCATCGCCGCGCCGAGGAGGACGTCGTCCTCCCCGAGCGAGCTGAGCCGGATGTCGACGTTGTCGCCGATCGCCGGCATGGTCCGCTCCCGGATGGCGTCGAGGGCCGCCGCCCGGAACGACTCGTCGAGCAGGTCGAGGGGGCCCGACAGCACGATCTCCCGCAGGTTGAGGGCGCTGACCACCGGGGCGAGCGCCTCACCGAGCCGCCGACCGCCGGCCTGCCGCTCACGATCGTTGGCGCGGCGCAGCCGCGGCGCGGCCACCGCGGTCTCCAGGCAGCCGATGCGGCCGCAGGCGCAGGGCGCACCGCCGGGGTCGACCACCACGTGGCCGATCTCGCCCGCCGCGAAGCGGTCGCCCACGACGAGATGGCCGTCGAGCACCAGCCCGGCGCCGACACCGTGGCCGATCTTGACCAGGAAGAGGCTGCGCTCGGCGGGCCCACTCAGTCCGAGCTCACCGAGGGCGGCGGCGTTGGCGTCGTTGGCGACGTGGACGGGGACCTCCAGCGCCTGCGCCAGGCGGGCAGACAGGTCGACGGCGTGCCAGCCGAGGTTGGGGGCCTCCAGGACGATGCCGGCGGGATCGACGACGCCGGGGCTGCCGACGCCGACGCCCAGGAGGGGACGGGCGGCGGCGCCGGCGAGGTCGACGCACAGCTCGGTGGCCAGTTCGAGGGCGGCGTCGGCCCGGCGCCCGTCCCGCGCCGCCGTCCGGCGGTCGAGGACCTTGCCGCCGAGATCCACGAGCGCGGCCCTGAAGCGGGCGTCGTCGCTGAGGTCGAGCGTGACGGTCAGGCGGGCGTCGGGGACGAGGCCCAGCAGGGTGGCCGGCTTGCCCACGCCCTGGTCGGACCGGGTGCCCAGCTCCTCGACGAGGCCCTCGGCCAGCAACTCGCCCGCCAGCTCGGAGGTGGCGGCCCGGGTCAAGTGGGTGGAGCGGGCGAGGTCGGCGCGGCTGAGGGGGCCGGAGCGGAAGATGGTGCGGAGGACGAGCGAGCGGTTGTGTCGCCGGGTGTCGCCGGGAACGGCCTTGCGCCGGGGTGCGCCCCGTCGCGCGAACGGGGAGCTGCCGCCGCCGGGGGCCGGGGTGGCCGGTGTTTCGTTCGCCATAATTTGTTTGTGTAGTATCCAAACTAACTACGTGTCAACCGTCACGCCGAGAAATCCGCGGCGGCGTCGCGGGGCCGCCGGGCCGGAAGGCAGAAGGGTTCGCCCTCGTCACGGGCGCGGGAGCATGCTGGTCACGTGGATGAAGCCGCCCTTCGCCGCCTGCTCGACGCCGTCCAGGTCGGCGCCGTCACCACGGAGGACGCCCTCGAACGCTTGCGGCGGCTTCCGTTCGCCGACCTGGGGTTCGCTCGCGTCGACCACCACCGGACGTTGCGCCAGGGCATGGCCGAGGCGGTCTACGGCCCCGGGAAGACTCCCGAGCAGTGCGCCGCCATCGTCGATGAGCTGCTGAGCGCTCCGGGTGACGGCCCCGTGCTGCTCACCCGCGCCGACGACGCCCAGGCCGCCGCCGCCCTGGAGCGCAACCCGGACGGCGAGCGCACCGGCACCACCCTGTGCTGGCGGCCGGCCGCCCCGCGCCCCGAGCGGGTCGTCGTGTGCACCGCCGGCACCGCCGACCTGCCCGTCGCCGACGAGTGCGCCGTGACACTCGCCGCCCACGGCGTCCAGCCGATTCGGCTGACCGACGTCGGCGTCGCCGGGGTACATCGACTGCTGGCGTCGGCCGACGAGGTGGCCGATGCCGACGCCGTCGTGGTCGTCGCCGGCATGGAGGGGGCGCTGGCCAGCCTCGTGGGGGGCATCACCCCGGCGCCCGTGGTGGCCGTGCCCACCAGCGCCGGCTACGGGACCAGCTTCGGCGGGATCACCGCCCTGCTGGCCATGCTCTCGTCCTGCGCCGCCGGACTCTCCGTCGTCGGCATCGACAACGGCTTCGGCGCCGCCTGCGCCGTCCTCCGGATGCTCAAGTGAGCCGGCTGCACCCACCTCATCGTGGGGGGGCCTCGTGATCGGATCGAGGGCCTCCGGCCGAGTCGAGGTTCTCTCGTGACCGGACCTACCACTGTCGCCTGGTTCCACTGCTTCTCGGGGATCGCCGGCGACATGGCACTGGGGTCGCTGCTCGACGCCGGGGCCGACCTCGACGAGGTGCGGAACCTGCTCGGGCGTCTGCCGGTCGACGGCTGGCGGCTCGAGGCCGAGCCCGTGCTCCGGGGCGGCATCGCCGCCACCAAGGCGCACGTCCACGTCGTCGAGTCGGCGGTCGTGCGCACCGCGTCGCACATCACCGGGATGGTCGAGGAGGCCCGGCTGCCCGAACGGGTCGCCCGGCGGGCCCTGGGGGCGTTCCGGGCGCTGGCCGACGTCGAGGGGCAACTGCACCGGCGGTCGCCCGAGCAGGTCCACTTCCATGAGCTGGGGGGGCTCGATGCCATCGTCGACGTGGTGGGGACCGCCGCCGCACTCGAGGTCCTGGGCGTCGACGCCGTCCATGCCAGCCCGGTGGCGACGGGCACCGGGATGATCCGTTCCGCTCACGGGTTGCTGCCCAACCCGGCCCCGGCGGTCGTCGCCCTGCTGCGGGGCGCGCCCACCCACGGGATCGACGTCCCGGTCGAGCTCACCACCCCGACAGGTGCGGCGCTCCTGGCGGCCACGGTCGTGTCGTGGGGACCGCTGCCCGCGATGCGCATCGCCGCCACCGGGTTCGGCGCCGGCTCCCGGGAGATGGACGGAAGACCGAACGTGGTCCAGGTCGTCGTCGGCGGGTCCGTCGCCGATGCGGAGCTTCCGGACGGCGTCGGCCCGCACGGACGAGCCCCGGGCCAGCCGGTGGTGCTGCTCGAGACCAACGTCGACGACGCCAGCGGCGAGGTGCTGGCCCACGCCATCGGTGCGCTGCTCGAGGCCGGGGCCCACGACGCCTGGGTGACACCGATCGTGATGAAGAAGGGCCGGCCCGCCCACACCGTCAGCGCGCTGGCCGATCCGGTGCTGGCCGAGCAGGTGGCCGGGGTGCTCATGGCGGAGACGGGGACCCTCGGCCTGCGGGGCACGACGCTCGACCGCTGGCCCTCGGCCAGGACGGTCGACACCGTGGACGTCGATGGCCTGCCGGTCCGGGTCAAGGTCAGCCCTGGCCGGGTCAAGGTCGAGCACGACGACGCCGCTCGGGTCGCCCGGCTGCGCGGCCGGCCGTTGCGGGAGGTGCTGTCCCTGGCCGAGACCGAGGCCCGCCGCCAGGGGGACCGTCCCCCGCCACCGGAGGGCGCCGACAAAGGCGACGGCGGCGAGCCCGCCTGAGCCCGGCGACCCGGAAACCCCCCGGGCGACGTGACGCCGCAGCTGTCGCTACGCGGCTTCCTCGTCCGCCGGCGCGCGAGGGCAGGTATCGATCGGCGTGCCCTCCGCACCGCAGAAGTACACGGGGCTGGGCACGGCTACCGCCTCGCCCTCCGGGACCCGTTCGGGGTTCCGCACGGTCGCCCAGGCGATCAGGCCGCCGGCTGCCGCCAGCACCGCAGTGATCAGCATCGCGCTCCGGAAGCCGTCGGAGAACGTCTGGGGACGCAGGAAGTCGTCGCCCGTCAGGCCCACGGCCGCGGGTAGGACCGCCACCGCGGCCAGCTGGGCGGCACGCGACACCGTCGTGTTCACGCCCGATGCCACCCCGGCGTGGCGGTCGTCCACGGAGCCGAGGGCGGTGGATGTCAGCGGGGCCACGGTGGTGGCGAGCCCCAGCCCCACGAGGACGACGGCGGGCAGCACCCGCGTCCCGTAGCTGACGCCGGCCTCGATCCCGGCCATGAGCAGTATCCCCACGGCGACCAGCAGGGGGCCCACCGTCATCTGCAGCCGGGGGCCGATGCGGGCGGCGAGGGCGCCCGAGCGGGCGGACAGCGCCAGCATGAGCAACGTGATCGGCAATGTCGCCGCCCCCGCCTCCAGCGCCGAGTAGCCGAGCACCTGCTGCAGCTGGAGGGTCAACAGGAAGAACACACCGCCCAGTGCTGCGTACACGGCCGCGGTCACGAGGTTGGCGGCCCGGAACTGGGAGGACCGGAAGATGTCCAGTGGCAGCATCGGGTGGCGGCTCCGGGATTCGACCACCACGAAGGCCACCAGGGCCAACACGCCGGCCGCGAGCGTGACCACCACACTGGGCGCGCCCCAGCCGCGGTCCCCCGCGGCGATGAGCCCCCAGCTCAACGCACCGAGCGAGACCGCCACCAGCGCCGCACCGGCCCCGTCGATCCGGCGGTCGGCACGGGGGTCGAACGACTCGGGCACGTGCCGCGCTGCGATTGCGACCACCACCACCGCCAGCGGCAGGTTGATGAGGAAGATCCAGCGCCACGATGCGGCGTCGACCAGCCAGCCTCCGACGAAGGGACCCACGGCCGCCGCCACGCCAGACAGACCCGACCAGGCGCCGATCGCGCGGAACCGATCCTCCGGCCTGAAGCTGGCCTCCAGGATGGCCAGGCTCGCAGGCGTGAGCAGCGCGCCGCCGACGCCCTGGGCGACGCGACCCAGCACGAGCGCCGTGTCGTTGGGTGCCAGCGCGCACATCACCGACGCCAGCGCGAACAGGACGACGCCGGTCTGGAACACCCGCTTGCGCCCGAACAGGTCGCCGAGCGACCCGCCCAGCAGGATCAGCGACGACAGCGTCACCAAGTAGCCGTTGAGCACCCATTGCAACCCGGCGACGCTGGTGTCGAGGTCCTCGCCGATGTGGGGCAGGGCGACGTTGACGACCGTCGAGTCCAGGAAGGCGATGCCCGAGCCCAGCACCGTGGCCGCGACCACCCAGCGGCCCTTGGCCGAGGCGAACGCCAGCCCCACCTCGCCGACTGACTCGGGAGTGGTCAGGGCCCTATCCCGCCTCTCCCGAGGCGAACCGCTCGAGCACGCGCCGGCCCAAGGTGGTCGCCCACTGCTTGGCCGGGGAACCTTCGGGCGCCTCGATCAGCACGTAGAAGGCGCGCCCCGCCCCGCGGACGTACAGCATCCCGTCCTGGTAGACGGCGGCGTCGCCCAGGCCGGGCACGGCCTCGGCCGCCCCGAGCAGCGCCACCATCCACTCGTACCAGGTGACGGGATCGAATGGGGTGTCCGCGTCGACTGCGTGTCCGGCATGGACGCCGAACGACCAGGAGCGCCGGTGGCCGTCCTCGGCGTCGAACCGCACGCCCAGGTCGTCGTCCGTGTAGGTGAGCGACGGGCCGCCCACGGGGACGCCTGTGAGGGCCACGACCTCGTCGTGGGTGATCAGCGAGTACGGGTCCGGGGCTCCGAGCGCCATTGCCCTCTTGGCGATCTCGAGGTCGTGCTCGTGGGGGTCGACCGCGTGCACGCCGTGAATGGCAGCGGCGTCCTGGATGACGCCGTGCTCCTGGAGCTTGGCTCGTGCCGCCTCCGCGGCCTCCCTGAACCGTTCCGCGAACCCCACGCGCCCGCCAGGATACGGCCCGGCATCCAGGAAATCTCACGTCAAGTGAGGAACCGGCCCGCTCAGCCGACCTGGCGGCGCGCCGCGAGCGCGCGGTCAGCGAAATCGGCGAGCGAATCGGCGTGATAGTGGTCGCCACGACACAGGTTGAGAGGATCGACATGCACGGCGACCATCCCCACCGCCGTCGCGCCGTCCGCGTCGTAGCACCCGCTGTCGCCGACGTGGCAGATGCGTTCGGGTGGCAGGTCCAGGCTGGCGGCGGTCGTCAGGAACATCGCGGGATCGGGCTTGGCCACGCCCAGGACCCCAGAGTCGGTGATGTGCTCGACAGGCACGCCGGGACCGTCCCCGATCTGGAGCACCCCACGACGGCGCATGCGTTCGGCGACCGTGCCGTCGGAGTTGCTGGTGACCGCCAGGCGCAGGCCGGCGGCCGCCAGGCGGCGCGTGGCCGGGATCGCCCCGCGAATGCGCTGGCTCCAGGCCGACGGCAGTCGGAGAACGCTCGCCAGCGCCGTCGCCCCGCCCTCGAGCTGCGCGTCCGGGGTGCCGACCGCACGGAGGAAGGCGCGTGCGTAGACGCCATACTCCTCGGGCCGCGGCCGGTGCCGGTCGATCTCCGCCATCGCCTGGTAGTGACCGTCGAAGAACCGGGCCGGGTCGTGCCGCACGTCCGCCCGGGCCAGCGCCCGGCTCAGCATCCGTCGGTCGGGCATGATCAGCACGCCGCCGACGTCGAGGCTCACGGCGTCGAACGGCGGGAGCGCAGTCGGGTCGCGGTGCATCCGATCACCCTCCCGGGTGACCGGGGGCGGCGGCAAGCCCGACCCGCCGGGCCGGCCGGCACGCTCTCCGGCCCGACCCCACCCTCCGGTCCGACCCCACCCGCCACCCCGCGACGGAGTCGGCCTGCGGCCGACACGTCGTCCCTGATGGCGTCGGTCTGCGACCGACCCGTACTTTGTCGATGTGAACGCACCCGACCGGCTCTACTTCCGCCAGCTGCTCTCGGGGCGCGACATCGCCCGGAGCGATCCGGTGGCCCGGCAGATGGTCAACTTCGTCTACCTGGTCGGCGACCGGGAGACCGGCGAGGCGGTGGTCGTCGACGCCGCGTACGACGTGCGGGGCATCCTCGACGTCGCCGCTGCCGATGGCATGAAGGTCACCGGGGCGCTGGTCACGCACTACCACCAGGACCACGTCGGCGGCGACATGATGGGCTACCAGATCAGCGGCGTACGCGAACTGCTCGCACGCAACCCCGTACCGATCCACGTCCAGGACGACGAGGCCCACGGGGTCAAGCGGGTGACCGGGGCCGGCGAGACCGACCTGGTGCGCCACCACAGCGGCGACGTCGTCGACGTCGGCGCCATCGGCATCGAGCTGATCCATACGCCTGGGCACACCCCTGGGAGCCAGTGCTTCTTCGTCGACGGGCGCTACCTGGTGTCGGGTGACACCCTGTTCCTCGAGGGCTGCGGGCGCACCGACCTGCCCGGCGGCGACCCGGCCCAGCTCTACGACAGCCTCACGCACAGGCTGGCCAAGGTCCCGGACGACACGGTGCTGTTCCCAGGCCACCTGTACTCCGCCGAGCCCTCGGCCACCATGGGCGAGACGCGGCAGTGGAACTACGTGTTCAAGCCCCGGTCCGAGGCCGAGTGGCTCGCCATGTTCGGCAACTGACCACGGGCACGGGGCACGGGGTCGCCGGCTACAGACGGGCGAGCACGGTCCGGCCCCGGGGCGAGAGCCGGTAGCCCACGTCCAGGCTCTCGGTCAGGCCGAGCTGCTTCAGCTTGCGGACGTCGGTCTTGAACGGCTGCGTCTCGCGGCCCAGCGATGCGGCCAGGTCGGCCGCGCGCACGGCCGGCTGCGCCGCGATCAGGCGCAGGACGGTCTCGGTCCACGGACCGTGGCTGCTGGCACGATCGAGCCGCGCCAGCCGGGCCCGGATGCGCGCCAGCTCGTCCTCGGGCACGTCGGCATCCTCCCGCAGCGCCACCCGGGGGTCGGCGCCGGCATGGTGAAAGGCGATGCGGTAGAGCGTTCCGTCGGGGTGGCGGTCCAGCTCTCCCAGCAGCTCGGCCCGGTCGCGGTAGCCGGCCCGGTGGGCCTCGTCCTCCGTGATGTCACCGACGTCGACGACGTCCACCGCGTCGATGGCCAGGACTCCGGCGGGCGTGAGCTGCGTGCCGCCCGCCTTGACGCCGGCCCGCCGCCAGCGGCGGAACGCCAGCTCGACCGATCCGTCCGCCAGCCCGGACCAGAACCGCTGCGGGAACAGCATCTGGGCACGCTAACGGCCGCTCGGCGGGGCCGGGCTGCCTGCCGATCAAGCGTTTGATTGCGTAGCCTGCGCCCGACGGCACGAGTAGGGGGACGAGCGGGAATGCGCACCGAGATCTGCGACCGACTGGAGATCGAGTTCCCGATCTTCGCCTTCAGCCATTGCCGCGACGTGGTGGCCGCCGTGACCAAGGCCGGCGGGCTGGGGGTGCTGGGGGCGGTGGGCTTCGATCCCGACCAGCTCGAGGTCGAGCTTGCGTGGCTCGACGCGCACGTGGGCCAGCGACCGTATGGCGTCGACATCGTCATCCCCAGCAGGTACGAGGGCATGGACCTCGACATGAGCGCCGAGCAGCTCGAGGCCGAGCTGGCCGAGCACATCCCCCAGGAGCACCGCGACTTCGGCGCCAAGCTGCTCGCCGACCACGGCGTGCCAGAGCTGCCGCCCGACGAGAAGCACCACGAGCTCCTGGGCTGGACCACGGCCACCGCCGAGCCACAGGTCGACGTCATCCTCCGCCACGACAAGGCGCGCCTGGTTGCCAACGCGCTGGGCACGCCCCCGGCCGACGTGGTAGCCCGGATCCAGTCGGCGGACAAGCTGGTGGGGGCGCTCTGCGGGTCGGTCCGCCACGCCCTGAGCCATCGCGAGGCGGGGCTCGACTTCGTGGTGTGCCAGGGCACCGAGGGCGGGGGGCATTGCGGCGAGGTGGCGTCGGTGGTGCTGTGGCCGCAGGTCATCGACGCCGTCGACCCGCTGCCAGTGCTGGCGGCCGGCGGCATCGCCAACGGACGGCAGGTGGCAGCGGCGATGGCGATGGGTGCCGCCGGGGTGTGGACGGGCTCGCTGTGGCTGACCGTCGAGGAGGCCGACGTGCCCCGCGAGCAGATGCAGAGCTACCTGGACGCCACCAGCCACGACACCGTCCGGTCGCGTTCGTTCACCGGCAAGCCGTGCCGCATGCTGCGGAACGACTGGACCGACGCCTGGGAGGGTCCCGACTCCCCGGGACCGCTGCCCATGCCCCTGCAGATGATGGTGGCGCTGGACGCCGTCCAGCGGGGCCACAGCTACCCCGTTGCTGCCAAGGACGTGAACTTCAATCCGGTCGGTCAGGTGGTGGGGATGATGAACCGCGTCGAGCGGTCCGCCGACGTCGTTCAGCGCCTGGTCGACGAGTACCTCGACGCCTGTGAACGGCTGACGAACCTGAACCGGCGGGCGCTGGCCTGATCGCCGATCACTCGCGGTCGCGGCCCCAGGGCACGCTCGACTCCGGTCCCTCGCGCAGCGGATCGACGCCCCCCCACGCCGACGAGCCGTCGCCGCGGTCCCGATCGGGGGCGCCCTCGCCGCCGGCCCCACCGGCCCCTTCCTCGTCGGGGGCCGGCTGGCGGCTGCGAGCCTCGTCCCTCGCCTGCCGCGGGTCGCCGTAGAGGATCGGGTCGCTGCCCTCCGGCGCGGGCCGGCGTGGTGCGCCGCCGGTGCCGGGGATCCGACGGCGCGCGACGGGCACCTCGAGCCCGGACTCGGCCGCCCGCTGCTGGCGGCGGCGGCGCCTGACCTCCCGGACACGGTCTCGCAGCCCGATCCGCTGCCGGGATGGCGGTATCCCCGCAGGCCCCGCTTGGCCCAACTCTTCCCAGCCCGGTGCGATCGGGCCCTGCTTGGCCACCACCATGTCGACCAGGTACCTATTGAACACAATTGGCTTGGAGACGCCGGCAAGGTCGCGTAGGCCGGAATCCTCGTTGGCGGACTCGATGTGGAGGGTGGCGTAACCCAGCACCCGGCCCAGCCAGCTCTGATCGAACGTGAGGTCGGTGACGCGCATCCACGGGATCGAG
>JBKPHE010000061.1:0-11356 GCA_046744485.1 Actinomycetota bacterium
TGCTCGGCGTGTCCGGGGAGTCGCCCGGCGGGATCACGACGACGAAATGAAGGAGGAGACCGTCATGCGAATCGCGGTCGCCGGAGCCACCGGCCACATCGGCGGCCTCACCGTGTCCGCCCTCGAGAGCCACGGGCACGATGTCGTGCGTATCAGCCGCTCGCTGGGCGTGGATCTCCTGACCGGCGAAGGGCTGGACGACGCCCTCGGCGGCGTCGACGCGGTCGTCGACGTCACCAACTCCACTGCGACGGATCGGGCCGAGGCCGGGGCCCACTTCGGCACCGCCACCCGGAACCTGCTCGCCGCGGAGCAGCGCGCCGGAGTGCGCCACCATGTTCTGCTGTCGATCGTCGGGGTGGACCGGGTCGAGGGCACCGCGCACTACGCGGGCAAGCGGGAGCAGGAGCGTCTCGTCGCCGGCGGTCCGGTGCCGTGGACGGTCGTGCCGGCCACCCAGTTCCATGACTTCGCCGCCATGGTGACGAGCTGGACCGAACACGACGGCACCGCGACTATCGCGCCGCTGCTCGTGCAGCCGATCGCGCCCGCAGACGTCGCCGACGTGCTGGCGGAGGTGGCCGCGGGCGAGCCGCAGGGGCGCTATCCCGACGTCGCCGGCCCCGAGCCGCAGGATCTCGTCGACATGGCGCGCCGCACCAACGAGGCGCGCGGCCACCGCGTGCGGCTCGTCCCGTCGTGGTCGGGGCTGTTCGGCCCGTCGATGGCGGGCGACGTGCTGCTGCCCGGCGACGGCGCCCGGATCGCGCCGACCACCTTCGACGAGTGGCTGGCGGCCGGCGCGCGGTAGCCCTTCCCGATCCCAGGCGCGGCCCGGGGCCCGCGGATCAGCGTTCGATCGCGATCGTCTCGGAGCGGTCGAGCACTCGGCCCTCGGCGTCGAGGGCCTCGACTGCCACGACTGCGGCACGCTCGATCCGGGTCGTCGTCTCGAAGCCGTCCTTGCCGACCTCGGCCACCGGCGTGAGGTCGTCGGCGTCGTCGCCGGCCAGCACCCGCCAGGTCGCGACCTCGGCCGCTCCGTTCCAGCTCACCGTGACCTCGAGCTGGCGATCCCCGTCGCCTCCGCCAGCAGCCTCGCCGCCTCCGCCGTCGTCACCCTGGTCGCCGAGGGGCCTGACCACGACGTCGGGCGGGTCGGTGGGCTGCCCTTCCCACTCGAACCGGTAGGCACGGTAGGAGTCGGCCGGCGCGAACGTGGCGTCGAAGACCACGTCGCCCGCGGCGGAGAACTCGGTGACGCGGCCCTCGCTTCCCCAACCGACGAACAGGCCCCCGCCAGGGAGCACCTGCGTGTTGCCCTGCGTGCCGGCGCTCACCCCGTCGGGATGGCGGGCCTCGGCGACGACCGTGGCCGTCCTCGCCCGGGTGTCGACGTCGAGGATGAGCGCCCGCGACGGTGAACCCCCCATCGTCGACGCGTGGTTGTCGAAGAGGCTGATGCGGTTGCCGCCCAGCCACTCGGCGTCGTGCTGCCATTGGAACGCGGTGCCCGGGCCCATGGCGATGTCGCTGTGCTTGCCGCCGAGGCGCCAACGCAGCTCGCCGGTGGCGCGGTCGATCGCGTAGATGGTGTGCGTGTTGCGGGCGGACACCAACAGCGTTCCGTCCGGGCCGGGTGCGACCGAGTTCGCATGGAACCAGTCCAACGAATGGTCCTCCGAACCGTCCTCCCGGTCGGTCAGCTCGCTGAACGTGTCGGAAACGGGCACGTGGTCGCCGGCGCTCCATTCCATCAGCACCTCGCCCGTGGCGACGTCGACCTCCTGCACATAGCTCTCGAACTCGAAGCCCCGCTGGGGTCCCCCCACGGCCGAGAGGTCGGCCGGCTCGGGGCCGTAGGCGATCAGGAGGGCGGTGCCCTCGTCGGTGAGACGGAACTCGTGGAAGTCGGCATCGCGCCCGTTGCCCGTCCGCAGCCGGGCAACCTCGCGGTAGCGCCGATCGACGATGACCAGCTCGCCGACCCCCCGGCCTTCCGCCGACTGTCCCTCCCACCACGTGAGCACGGGCTCGCCGTCGTACGTCTGCACCCGTAGGTCGGTGGCCACGTCGGTGCCGTTCTGGGGTGCCGACCACACGGTCTCGCCCCGGTCGTCGACGATGAGCGGCCCGGCCTGGGCCCCCGCCCGCTTGGGCGCCAGGAACACGAGGCCCGGGGTCGGGGAGGTCGAGGACACGACCTCGATCGCCGGCGGGGTGAGGTCGCGGCGCGTGAGGTAGCGCTGCAGCGCCACCCGCTCGATGCCCTCTCCCGCCGCCCCGGAGCCCCCACCCGGCGGTGCGCTGGTCGTGCTACCGGGGCCGTCATCGCCCCGCTGGCTCGACGAGGCGTCGTCGTCAGCGCAGGCGGGCGCGGCGAGGCTGAGCGCCAGGGCGGTTGCGAGCGCTCTCGGCCAATGCCGTCGGGCGGGGGCGACGGCGGCGGGCGAGGCAGGAGACACGGGCGGCATGGCGGACGACAGTACGACGCCACGCGACCTGGGTGGCCAGGTCGACCCGCGGCGAGCCACGATGAGTCCCGAGCCGTCCCCTCGTCCAACAGCTGGCAACGGGCCACCAGGAGGAGCCCCGATGAGCAAGATGAGCAAGAGGTTCAGTGCGACGCTGGAGAAGAGTGGCAACAGGGGCGGGTGGACCTACGTCGTCATGCCGGGGTCGGCGGAGTACTTCGGTACCCGCGGCCTCGTGAGGGTGAGCGGCACGGTCGATGGCCACCCCTTCCGCAGCTCGTTCATGGCGCTGGGGGACGGCAGGCACAAGCTCCCCATCAAGGCCGAGGTCCGCAAGGCCATCTCGAAGCAGGCGGGTGACACCGTGACCGTGCGCCTGGAACAGCGTCTCGACGACTGAGCCCGCCGGATCCGAGACCGCGCCGACGGTCGAGAGGGCGTTCGGGCGCCGGATGAGCCTGGCGGGCGATGCCCCGGGCGGGGCCGGCGTCAACCATCGAAGCGCGCACTCGGCGAGCGGGACTCAGCGGATGTGCAGGGCGATCGTCAGCAGGGCGGCCGCGGCGACAGCGGCCGTGCCGCGGACGTGGTTCCAGGTGGTCCACTCCCGGACGTAGCGGCTCCAGTGGCCGCCCGCCTCGGGGCCCGACGGCTCGACCCGATCCAGGGCCTCGTTGCGGGGCACGTGATACCCGATCGTCAGGCCGAAAGCGCCGACCAGGTAGAGGAGGCCGCCGACCACCAGGTACGGGGAGCCATCGTCCCAGTCGACCAGCGACCCCACGACCACGGCGGCGCACAGCGCGGCCGTCCCGGTGAACACCCCGAGGAACGCCGGGCGGAGCGCGGCGGCGTTGATGGCCTGCATGGCGGCGATCCCATGCGGAGCGGGCAGCCGCGCCAGCGACCTCATCACCATGACCGAGAAGCCGTAGAAGACGCCGGCGATGACGCCACAGCCGAGGGCGGCGATCACCGTCAGCGGGAACAGGTAGCCGTCGATCACCTGGGGCCCCCCACATCCCCCGGCGTCAACGCGATGCTCCCGCCGGCATGGAGAGGGTCACGGATGAGCTTCAGCAGCGACATCCCCAGCCCGTAGGTGGTGATCCGGCGCAGCGGCGTGATGCGGACGAAGCAACCGTCCGGATGGTCGAGCTCCCCGTGGCCGGTGATGTTCCCGAGCTCACCCGCCCCGACCATCCGGACGATGTCGGGGTCGTCGAAGCCGAGTATCTCCGCGCGGCCCTGGAACTGGACCGTCGACGGTGGGCCCCCCACCGGCAGTCGGCGGATCGGAATGGATACGGCGACGTACGGATTGTCCGCGACGTTGCGCGCCTTCCGACTGTCGCGCGACATGTTGACGTACAGGGTCGTGCCGATCGCCTGGTACAGCACGCCGGCCACGTGGGGGCGGCCGCTCGGCGAGGCGGTGGCGAGCATGCAGAACGACCGCTTGGCAACGGCCTTGATCACTTGGTCCAGGTCGGGCGAGTAGTGGGTTGGTTGAGCCATGCGGTCAGTAAAGACGCCGGCACCTAGACGGGCCATAGTCAGGAAGCTCGATTCCATGTGCATGCGTCTACTATTCGGCGCGCTTGGACGCGATCGTGGGGCTGCTGGACGGCCCAGGGGGCGTTCCTGTTGCTGCGCGAGCCCGACGCCACGGTCGGTGCGGTGGCGCGCCAAGTCGGCTACGGCCAGCCCATTTGCCCTCAGCACCGCGTTCAAGCGCGTCCGCGGTGTCAGCCCGCGTCGGCTCCGGGTGGCGGCGCTGGCGAAGTGAACGCGCGGTCTCTAGCTCTGGGTGAACCGTTCCATGGCGGCTTTCAGCCGCCGGGCAGCGGTGCGCCGCTTCCACATCTTCAACTTCCAGTGCCGGCGGCGGCGCTGCGACGGCCGGCCCTTGGCCGGGTCGTGGTGCCGCTCGGCCCGGAAGCCGATGCCCGGCTCGATCACCTCGTCGGGCTCGGTGCCGCCCTGGATCTGGCCGGTGATGTCGGCCAAGGCGGTGTTGACCCGGTGGCGTTCGGAACGGGCGTGGACCCGACGCTCCTCGGGATGTGGGAGGACCACATCGCCGGTGCGGTGACGGTTGCTCATTCGTCTTCTCCTGACAAGAGCCGACGCTGTTGCTCCGTTCAACACGACGGTAGCCGCCGAGGCGGCCGCCTGTCTCTGGACCAATGGCCCAATTTTTGTGTGCCGCCGGGCGCTTGGGCCCGCGGGGGGCGCGCCACGTAGCCTCGTGCCGTGCACAACGTGGCCACCGCCCCCCGCCCGGCCGCCGATGTCGCCGTCCGGCGCCTGCTCCGCATCCCCGATGGACCGCCCGCACCCGAGGGCGCCGCCCAACGGGCCTTCTCGACCTCGATCCTGGTGTCGGCCACTCGATGCCTGCTGACCTACATCGTGCTGCCCTTCCTGGCCCCGGCCCTGGGGCTGGCGGCGGGTGTGGGACCCGCCATCGGCATCCCCATCGGGGTCGTGGCCATCGGGTCCAACATCCTCAGCATCCGCCGCTTCTGGGCCGCCGACCACCGCTGGCGCTGGGCCTACACGGCCATCGCCCTGACCGTGATCGCGCTGTTGCTGGTCCTGATGGTCGAAGACATCGTCGACCTCGTCGCGTAGGCCCGTCGATGCGCCGGCTCGGTCTGTTTGCGCTCGGGTGGGTCGCCGTGGCGCTCGGTGGGCTCGGCATCGTCGTTCCCGGATTGCCCACGACCGGCTTCTTCGTGCTGGCGGCTGCCTGCTTCGCCCGATCCAGCCCCCGGTTCGAGCGGTGGGTGCTGGGCCTGCCGAAGATCGGCCCACTCGTGCGCGACCACCGCGCCGGCCTGGGCATGCCCCGGCGGGCCAAGGTCGTGGCCATCGGCATGATGCTCACGGCCTGCTCGCTGAGCTCGCTGGCGCTGGGGTCAGCCCTGCTGGCCGCCGTCGTCATGGGGGCCGGCCTGGTGGGTACCTGGTACGTCGGCTGGCGGATACCCACGCGCGAACGCATGCTCGCCGGCGGGCCGGGCGCCGGGGCGGCGAGCGGCGCCGCGACCGGCGACGCGACCGGCGACGCGACACGACCCGCCGCCTAGCCGGTCATCGTCATCGGCCGCCGCCGGAGGACGCCTCTGCCTGGGTGGCGACCAGGTGAAACACCCCGGTCGCCGAGCGAGGTGTCGACACGCAAGGCTGACAACATGCGCTTCATCGTGTACGGCGCCGGGGCGATCGGCGGGGCGATCGGCGGGCGTCTGTTCGAGGCCGGGCACGACGTGACCCTCGTGGCCCGGGGCGACCACCTGCGGACGCTCGAGGGCGACGGGCTCACGCTGGTCTCGCCGGAGGGCTCGGCCACACTGCGCCTGCCGGCGGTCGGCAACCCGGCCGAGGCAGACCCGGGCGACGGCGACGTGGTGATCCTGGCGATGAAGAGTCAGGACACGCCGGCGGCCCTGACCGACCTCGCGGCACACGCGCCGCCCGGTGTCCGCGTGGTGTGCGCGCAGAACGGCGTGGAGAACGAGCGCGTCGCGCTGCGGTTCTTCCCGCATGTCTACGCAGCAGCGGTCATGCTGCCGGCCACCCATCTCCAGCCCGGCGTCGTGGTGGCCCATCTGGCGCCCACGACCGGACTGCTCGACCTGGGCCGCTATCCGGAGGGCGTCGACGGGGTGGCCGAGGAGGTCTCCGCCGCCCTGTCCGGCGCGACGTTCGGGTCGCAGGCCCGGCCGGACATCATGCGCTGGAAGTACCGCAAGCTGATACTCAACCTGGGCAACGCGGTCGAGGCGGTGTGCGGCCCGGAGGCGGCGCGTTCGACGCCCCTGGCCCGGATGGCCCGCGCCGAGGGCGAGGCATGCCTGCAGGCGGCCGGGATCGACGCGGTGTCGATCGAGGACGACCGGGCCCGCCGCGGCGACACGTTCCAGTTCCGCCCGGTGCCGGGGCACGAGCGTCGGGGCGGGTCGTCCTGGCAGAGCCTCGCCCGCGGCCTGCGCAGCATCGAGACCGACTACCTCACCGGCGAGATCGTGTTGCTCGGCCGGCTCCATCGGGTCCCGACCCCCGTCAACGACCTGCTCCAACGGCTCGCAAACCGGATGGCGGCCGAGGGCCGGCCACCCGGCAGCGTTGCGGCGGAGGACGTCCTGGCCCGGCTCGCCCTCTGAACCAACGGCTAGCGGGCCACCTCGTCGAGGCGCCGTTGGAGGAAGGCCCGCTCCGGGCCCGTGCGGGCCAGGGCCAGGGCGGCCCGGTAGGCGTCCGCGGCCTCGTCCCAGCGGCCGAGGCGCCGGAGCAGGTCGGCGCGCGTTGCCGGCAGCAGGTGTGTTCGCGCCAGCCGGGGGTCGTCGGCGACCGCGTCGACCACGCCCAGCGCCGTCGCCGGCCCCTCGGTGAACGCCACGGCCACCGCCCGGTTGAGCTCCACGACCGGTGACGGTGCCACCCGGGCCAGCTCCGCGTACAGCGCCGCAATCTGCGGCCAGTCGGTGTCCGCCCACGACGAGGCAGTGGCGTGCAGGCCGGCGATGGCGGCCTGGAGTTGGTAGGGGCCCGGCCGCCGGCGAAGCAGCGCCCGCTCCAGCTCCGCCGTGCCCTCGGCGATGCGGGCGTGGTCCCAACTGCTGCGGTCCTGGTCCTCGAGGAGCACCAGGTCGCCCCCCACCGACACGCGGGCATCGCGCCGGCTGTCCTGCATCAGCACCAGCGCGTGCAGGCCCCGAGCCTCCGGTTCGTCAGGCATCAGCTCGACCACCAGCCGGGCGAGCCGGATCCCCTCGTCGCAGAGCTCGTGACGCACCAGCTCGTCGCCGGCCGTGGCCGCGTATCCCTCCGAGAACACCAGGTAGATGCAGGCCAGCACCGGAGGAAGCCGCTCGGGGAGCAGGTGGGCGGGTGGCACCCGGAAGGGGATGGCGGCGGTGCGAATCTTCGCCTTGGCCCGCACCAGTCGTTGGGCGACGGTCGCCTCGGGCTGGAGGAATGCCCGGGCGATCTCCACGGTCTGGATCCCGCACACCAGGCGCAGGGTCAGGCCCACCTGGGCTGCGGGGGCCAGGGCGGGGTGGCAGCAGGTGAAGATCAAACGGAGCTGGTCGTCCGCCAGCTCGGGCTCCGTCACGTCGGCGATCGACGGCTCGGACGGATCGGGCGGTCCGCTCGGTTCGGGATGGGGCCCGGTGGCCCGGGGCCCGAGCGGCCCGGCGCGAAGCGCCGAGAGCGGGAAGTACAGCGTCGAAGCCGCCTTCTCCTTCGCCTCCCGCCGTGACTCGCGTCGCGCCCGGTCGAGGGCGCGGTTGCGCGCCGTGGTCGTGATCCAGGCGCCCGGGTTGTCCGGGACGCCGCGGCGCGGCCAGGTGCGCATAGCTTCGACGTACGCCTCCTGGACCGCGTCCTCCGCGGCGTCCAGGTCGCCCAGCTGCCGGGTCAGCGTGGCGAGGACGCGCCCCGACTCGGAGCGGAACGCCCGCTCCAGGACGCGGTGCGCCGGGGTCAGCCGCCGACCTCCATGATGGGCCGCAGCTCGACTGCCTCCGCCGGGATCTGCCCGGCCACCTCCACGGCGGCATCCCGGTCCCTGGCCCTCAGCACGTAGAAGCCGCCGACCACCTCGGCCGATTCGGCGTACGGGCCGTCGCTGACGATCACCTCGCCGTCCCGCACCTGCACGGTCGTGGCGGTGGCGATGGGATGCACTGCCCCACCGGCCTGCACGGCGTCGCCGGCCGCGTCCAGGAACCGCTGGTGCGCCACCATTCCCTCGTCCCACCCCGGCGTGTCGGGCTGGTCGCCCTCGGTCTCCTTGCCGTAGATGAACGCGACGTAGCGGGGCGTCGCGCCGGCGGCGCCGGCCTCCTTGCCCCTGTCGAACCACTCGACCATCGGACGGAGGCTCACCCAGCCATCGAGAGCGGCCGGGATCTGGCGCGCGAGCTCGATAGCGTCGTCCAGCGTCTCGGCGTCCAGCACGTACAGGCCCCCGAGGGCCTCGACCGTTTCGGCATAGGGCCCCGCCGTCACCAGCGGCTCACCGTCGCCATGGCGGATGGTGGTGGCAGTGGCAGTCCCCTCGAAGGCCTCGCCGCCGACGATGGCGTCAGCTGCGGTCTCGCCGAATTGCCCGTAGCGCGCCAAGAGCGCGTCGAACTCGGGCGTTCCCGGGGCGGGGCCTACCGACTCGTCGCCGCCCAGCAGTGCGAGGTAGCGCATCGTGATCATCCTCCTCGTTCGAGCGACGGTCGCTCGTCATGATGACGACGAACGGGTTGGCCCCGATCGACAGCCTCGCACCATCGCGCCGTCCTCCGACTGAGAACGACCGTTATCCGCATGCCACAATCCGGGCGATGCGCTTCTCGGAACCTCCCTCGCCGATCGACGTCGACGACGACGCCCTGAGGGATGCGTTGTCCGACGCCCGCGTGATCCCGCTGCTGGCGGCCGTCGCCTGTGCCACCGGCGACATGTCGGTGCTGCGCGAGGACCTGCGGCCGGACCCGGCCCGCATGCTCGAGCCCGACGGCGGGGTCGACGGCGACCGCTTGGTACTGGCCCGACAGCTGGCGTTCGACGCGCTGGCAAGGTTCCGGGACGAGGGCAGCGTGGCGGCGCCGCCACCGGACGACGACGCCGTGCGCCGGATCCTTGCCTTCGTCGTCGGGGACCAGATGGTCGAGGACTACCTGCCCCTGTTCCTCGAGGAGCTCTCGGTGCACGGCGACGACCTGCGGGCGCCGGACTGGAGCCTCGAGGAGCTGGCTCCGGACACACCCTTCCGGGTGGCGGTCATCGGCGCGGGCATGTCCGGCATCGTGGCCGCCTACCGCCTCCGGCAGGCGGGCGTGCCGTTCGTGATCCTGGAGAAGGATCCCGAGGTCGGTGGCACCTGGTGGGAGAACACCTACCCGGGGTGCCGCGTCGACGTGCCCAACCACTTCTACAGCTACTCGTTCGCCCAGCGCGAGGACTGGCCCCAGCACTACTCCACGCAGGAGGTGCTGCTCGAGTACTTCCAGACGTGCACCGACCGCTTCGGGCTGCGCGAGCGCATCCGCTTCGAGACCGAGGTCACGTCCGCCGAGTGGAGCGAGGAGAGCGGCTCATGGACCCTCTGCCTGCGCACGTCGCAGGGCGAGGAGACCCTCGAGGCGCAGGCCATCATCAGCGCCGTCGGCCAGCTGAACCGCCCGTCGTTCCCGACAATCCAGGGACGCGAGACCTTCGAGGGCGTGTCGTTCCACTCGGCGCGCTGGCGCCACGACGTGGATCTCCGGGGCAAACGGGTGGCGGTCATCGGGACCGGGGCCAGCGCCGTCCAGTTCATCCCCGAGATCGCACCCGACGTCGACGAGCTGCTGGTCTTCCAGCGCACGCCGCCGTGGCTGATCCCCACCGAGGACTATCACCAGGAGGTCTCCCGCCAGAAGCAGTGGCTGTTCCGCCACGTGCCCACCTACACGCACTGGTACCGCTTCTGGCTGTTCTGGCAGTACGCCGAGGGTGTGCTGCCGGCAGCCCGGGTCGACCCGGCGTGGCCGGGCGGGGCGTCGGTGAGCCCGCTCAACGACGCGGCACGGCAGCTGCTCACCGGCTACATCCAGCTCGTGTTCGCCGAGACGCCGGACCTGATCGACCACGTCCTGCCCACCTATCCACCGTTCGCCAAGCGGATCGTGCGCGACAACGGGGTGTGGCCCCAGGCGCTCCAGCGCGACAACGTCGAACTGGTCACCGCCGGCATAGAGCAGATCACGCCGACGGGCGTGAAGACGGTCGACGGCGTGCAGCACGAGGTGGACGTGATCGTCTACGGGACCGGCTTCACCGCGTCGCAGTTCCTCATGCCGATGAAGGTGGTGGGCCGGGGTGGCGTCGAGCTGCACGAGCACTGGGACGGCGACGCCCGCGCCTACCTCGGCATCACCGTCCCGCGCTTCCCCAACCTGTTCCTGCTCTACGGGCCCAACACCAACATCGTCATCAACGGCAGCATCACGTACTTCTCGGAGTGCGAGGTGCACTACGTGCTCGGCTGCCTCGAACTGCTGCTGAGCCTGCCGGGCCGTCGGGCGCTCGACGTGCGCCCGGACGTGCACGACGCCTACAACCGGCGCATCGACGAGGGCAACCGCAACATGGCGTGGGGCGTGTCGACGGTCAACACCTGGTACAAGAACGCCAAGGGGCGCATCACCCAGAACTGGCCGTTCTCGCTGCTCGACTACTGGCGCGAGACCCGCGAACCCAACCCGGCCGACTACGAGATCGTGTGATCCTTCGGGTCGTTCTGGCCGAGCCCTGATCGACGCCTGCCCCTAGAGGCGGTCCAGGACACCCGGCCTCGGAGCGTCCACGTGGACGGCGAAGCCTTGCAGGCGCCGGCGCGGTAGCCGTCGTTAACGCGCCGAACAGCCTGTTGTCCTCGATGGCAAGAATGCGCTAACGCTCTCTGACCTGGGCTTGGTGCCTACTAGAACCGGCCGGTGGTTGATTCCGCCGATGACCCGTGGAGGACTCGTGGGTGACCTGATCTTCGCGGTGGTGGTCGTGGCATTCTTCGCCCTTTCCGTCACCTACGTGAAGGCCTGCGAACGCATCGTGGGCCGCGACACGGGCGCAGAACCCCTGGGCGACGCCGACGCGGACGACGCCGCCAGCGCGCTCGAGTCGACCCCCGGGAGAGCGCGGTGACCACCGACAACGTCGTCGGCCTGGTTCTCGCCGTGCTGATCGCGGCCTATCTGGTCGCCGCCCTCGTCTTCCCGGAGAAGTTCTGATGTCCACGGCCAACTGGCTGCAGTTCGTCGTTCTCATCGCGCTGGTCGCCGTCACCGCGCCGTTCATCGGTCGTTACGTGGCCCGGGTCTACGACACGGATC
>JBKPHE010000088.1:0-7512 GCA_046744485.1 Actinomycetota bacterium
GCGATCGCGCCGCCATAGCCGCTGCCGACGACCACGACTTCGTATCGCTCGCGTAGGCGGTCGAGCGGGAGCGACAACCTCGCCTCGGTCTGCTGCTGGATCACCGTCCCCAAGCCTTCCTACGTGATGCCTGCCACCTGTCCCCCACGGCCGCGCAAGTGGGCCGGCCCCGCCGCAGGCCGGCCCACTGCCGGGGTGCATCCGTCGTGCTCACCCCTTCCCGCCACGAATTTCCGCCGCAACGTGTCGGCTGGGACTGCACGTGGTTGCTCCGTGCTGGCGATGCTGCCGCGGAGCGCGCAACATCCGCGCAACGCCAGGCGATGAGCGCCCCGCAAACGCCACGCTCCTATAGGTGACCTGGGCGTTCCGCCCTGGATGACAGACTCGTTGGGGAGGAGGCAGGTGCGTCTCGAGATCACGCTCATCGGCGACATCGCGCTCGGGGGCGAGAGCGACGAGCCCAGGCGGGCACTTGCGGGCGCGAATGCGCGGGTAGCGCTGGCGCTGCTCACGCTCGAGCGAGCCCAGGGCGTCACGTCCGACCGGCTCGCCGAGGCGCTGTGGCCCGGTGGCCTGCCGGCGACCTGGGGTTCCGCCCTGCGCATGACCGTGAGCCGTGTCAGATCCTTCCTCAAGGATGCGCTCGGGCCCACCGCACCCGACCCGATCTTGGCCCAAGGCGGGCGCTACCGCTGGCGGTTGCCCGACGGGGTGTCGCTCCGCGTCGACGTCGAGGATGCCGAGCAAGCCCTCGCCACCGCTCGCGAGGCCCTGGCGTCCGGTGACCACGCCTCCGCGTACCGGGAGGCGTCACAGGCTGCCACCCGGCTCCGGGGCCCGTTCCTGGCTGGGCGTCACGGCGCATGGGTTGACGAGCAGCGTGACCGCCTGTCCGACCTGCTGGTGGCGGCCCTGGAAGCGGCGAGCCAGGCGGCGACCGCCGGCGGTGATGCAGCCACCGCGCTGGCGCTCGCCGACGACGCCGTCGAGCGGGCCCCCCTGCGAGAAAGCGCGCACCGCGCCCGGATGGGGGCACACGCCGCGGCCGGCAACCGGGGCGAGGCGCTGCTCGCCTACCAGCGCCTACGCCGCGTCCTCGCCGACGAGCTCGGGGTCGATCCCGACGCAGAGACCGAGGCGGCGTACCTCCAGCTCCTGGGGCCGGCGCCCCTGCCTCGAGGGGCGGGCACCGGGAGGGCTGCCGACGCCGCCGAGGCCGCCGACGCCGGGAGCGGGGCCTCGGCTCCGGCGCCGTTCGTGGGTCGGGACGCCGAGCTGGCCGTCCTCGGCACCGCCTGGGACCGCGCCGCGGGCGGTGCCCGCCACGTCGTCGTCGTGACCGGCGAGGCGGGCATCGGCAAGACGCGCCTGGCCACCGAGGCAGCTCGCCGGGTCTCGGCACAGGGCGGGCTGGTGCTGTTCGGTCGCTGCGACGAGGAGGCGATCGTGCCTTACCAGCCCATCGTGGAGGCGCTCGACGGGTATGTCGCCGCCACGCCGGCCGACGAGCTACCGGCGATGGACGAGCCGGCCCGGGCCGAGCTCGCGGCCGTGTTGCCCTCGCTCGACGGGCCCCGGTCCCCCGGTGGCGGGCCCGACGGGCGAGCCCGCCTGTTCGACGCCGTCACGACCCTCGTGGCGTCCGCGGCGGCCGATCGTGCGGTCCTGCTGGTGCTCGACGACCTGCAGTGGGCCGACGACGACACCCTGCTGCTCGTCCGCCACCTGCTACGGCGCGCCGGCGACGCGCCGGTGCTGGTGATCGCCATCTCGCGCGACCAGGACGTGGCCACCGGCAGCGTGCTGGGAGACGTGATCCACGCGTTGGACCGCGACGGCTGGGTGCGCCGCCTGCCGCTGGGGGGGCTGGATGAGTCCGATGTGCGCACCCTGGTGCGTCGGAGCGTGCGGACCCCTGGCGATCAGGTGTCGCTGGCCCGCCGGCTGATGGCAGAGACGGCCGGCAATCCCTTCCTCGTCACCGAGATGCTGCGCGCCCCGCTGGACGCGACGGATGTGCCGATCCCAGTCGGCGTCCAGGAGCTGGTCGCCGGGCGGCTCGGGCGCCTCGGCGATGCCGCCACCGAGCTGTTGCGGGCGGCCGCGGTGGCGGGGGCCCGCTTCGAGCTGGACGTGGTGGCGGCGGCCGCGGGGCTCGACGAGACAGCCACCCTCGATGGCCTCGATGCCGCGCTGGGGTCGGGGTTGGTCACCGAAGAAAGCGCCGAGCGTTACCGGTTCCCGCACGACATCGTGCGCCGCACCCTCGTCGCCCAGCTGAGCGGCGCCCGGCGCCGCGCCCTGCACGCCCGGCTGGCGGACGCCATCGAGTCCCGGCGGTCAGACCGCCTCCAGGCCTACACGGCGATCCTTGCGCACCACACGTCCGCGACGGCCAGCCCGCAGGGTGACCCGCGAGCGGTGCGCTGGTCCCGGACCGCCGCCGCCCAGGCGACCGAGCGCCGAGCGCTGGCCGAGGCGGTGCGACTGGAACGCCAGGCCCTCGCCCACGTGCCAGGCGACGACGGCGGCCAGAGGGCCGAGGTGCTCACCGACCTGGCGATGGCGCTGCTGGCCGCCGGCGATCCCGGCGGGGAACCGACCCTCATCGAGGCCGCCGCGGTCGCCCGGCGCCACGGCCGGTTCGACGTGCTCGCCCGCGCCGCCTTGGCGCTGGCCGACCGCAGTGGGGAACGCCCGGAGCTGCGGACCGATGCTGGCGCCCTGGTGGATGCGGCCCTGGACTCGTTCCGGCCGGCCGACGAGGACGGCGCGCTCGTGCACGCGCGGTTGCTGGCCCGCGCCGTGGCGCTCGCCGGCGCCCGCGGCCCGCGCCCGTCCGCCGATGCCCTGCATGCCTTGCGCCGTCGACTGGACGCGCTGGGCGGCCCCGACCACCTCGACGAGCGGATCGCTCTCGCCAACGACCTGGCCATCCTCGCCGACGCGGCCGGTGATGCCGCCTCGGCCGTCGTGGCCGCCCACGAGCGCGCCATGGCGGCGGCGTTGACCGGCGACGACGAGACGGTCCAGGCCTGCCTTCTGGTGATCGAGGAGGCCGCGGCCAAGACCGACGATCAGGCCGCGGCGGCCTTGGCGGCGGAACACGAGGCCGCGAAGGCGGCGATGACCGGCCACTTCGACGACGCGCGGGTGGCCGTCGAGAGCGCCGTGCGCGCCCGCGGCGTCCTCGACGGGCCGGAGGCGGCGGCCGTCGTCGCCCGGCGGCACCGCGCGGTGCTGGCGTGGATGCTGGAATCTCCGGCCCCCGTGCCAGCCGACGCCGACCCACAGGACGGGCCGGACGTGGCCGGGGACGCCGCCCTCGAGCTCCTCGTCCGCGGCGAAGCCGACCGCGCCCGGCTCGTCGGGCGCGACCTGGTCGCCGGTGTGCGACCCCTGCCGCCCGGGGACGAGCGGCCACATGCCCTCGGTGTCCTGGCGCTCGTCGCCGCCGACCTCCGCGATGCCGCACTCGTGGACGGGGTCCGAGCCCTGCTGGCCCCACACGCCGACCTGACCTGCGGAATCGGGTACCGCACCTTCGCCGGCGTGGCCGCGTTCCACCTGGGCCGGTTGGCCGCGGTGACGGGCGACTGGGCCGACGCCGAGCGGCACATGCTCGTGGCGCTGGGCCGTTTCAGCGCGCTCCAGGCCCGCCCCTGGGTGGCGTTCACGCAGAGGGTGCTGGCGGACGTGCTCGAGGCGCGGGGGCGGCCGTCCGACCGCGAGTGGTTGGCGGCACTGCGCGGCGAGTCCCGCTGGGCGACCGCAACGCTGGGCCTGCGCGAGCTCTAGCGCCGGCGTCAGGCCAGAGGTTCGGCAAAGGGATCGTCGATGGCCGGGCGGATGGCGACGGGCTGCCCCTCGTCGTCCTCGCCCGCCAGGTCGGCGCCCAGCATCCCGGCGTAGCCCCGATCCTCCAGCTCCTCCGACAGCTCGGGGCCCCCCGAGCGGACGATCTGGCCCTTGGCCAGGACGTGCACCCGGTCGGCCCGGAGCACGTGCAGCAGCCGGCTGTAATGGGTGATCGCGAGCACACCGAGGCCGATCTCGTTGGTCGCCGCCTCCACCCGGCGGGCGCAGGCCCGCAGCGCGTCGATGTCCAGGCCGGAGTCGAGCTCGTCGAGCACGGCTATGGACGGGCGCAGCACGCCGAGCTGCAACGTCTCGTTCTTCTTCTTCTCACCGCCCGACAGGTCGACGTTCAACGGGCGGTCGATGAGCCGGGGATCGAGCGCCAAGCGCTGAGCCTCGTCCCGGATGGTGAGGTCGACCGCCGTGACGTCGCGCCCGCCGGCCCGCGCTGCCGATTCGAGCAGCGCGTGGAGCGACACGCCCGGCACCTCGGTCGGGTACTGCAGGGCGAGGAACAGGCCGGCTTGCGCCCGCTGCCAGGGTTCGAGCGCCAGGAGGTCGACGCCGTCGAGGGTGACGGTCCCGCCGAGCACCTCGTAGCCGGGCCGACCCATCACCACGTGGGCCAGGGTCGACTTGCCCGACCCGTTGGGTCCCATCACGGCGTGCACCTCGCCGGAGCGCACCGTCAGGTCGATGCCGCGCAAGATCTCCTTGCCCGACACCCCGGCCCGCAACCCGGAGATCACGAGCACGTGCCCGACCTTCTGAGCGCTACTCATCGAGGACCAACACGATGTCGCCGTCCTCGACCCGCACCTCGTAGACGGGCTCGGGTCTGGTCGCCGGCAGGCTGAGAGGCTCGCCGGTCTCGAGCGAGAACTCGCTGCCGTGCTTCCAGCACTCGATCGTCCGCTCCTCCTCGTGCACCTCTCCCTCGGCGAGGGAGATGTCCTGATGCGTGCAGCGGTCGCCGATGGCATAGACGTCGTCGCCGATCCGCACGACGGCGATGCGGCGTCTGCCGACCTCGAACCGGCGGGCCTCGCCCGAGGCCAGCTCGTCGAGGCGGCAGAGCCGTTGCTGGATCGCGTGCTCGGGCATCAGGCTGCTCGCCTCTCGAACTTGGCCGCGACCGTGGACCGCAGCAGCGGCACCACCGCCGGCACCGGCGCCCGGCCCAGGACCTCGTCGAAGAACCCGCTGACGATGAGCCGCTCCGCCTCGTCGGTGGGGACCCCCCGGCTCTCGAGGTAGAAGCGCTGCTCCTCGTCGATGGGCCCGACCGCAGACGCGTGGCTGCAGCGCACATCGTTGTTCTCGATCACCAGGTTGGGTACCGACTCGGCCCAGGCCCCGTCCGACAGCTTGACGTTGCGATTGGTCTGGAAGGCATTGGTGCCGCTGGCCTGCTTCCCCACCCGGATCATCCCGGTGTAGACGGACCGCGACCGACCACCAACCGCGCCCTTGAACAGCAGGTTCGACGTGCAGTCCGGGGCGACGTGGTCCTGGAAGGTGCGGAAGTCGAGGGTCTGGTCGCCCTCGCCGAAGTACACGGCGTCCAGCTCGCCGGTCGCGCCCCGTCCGACCATGCGGCAGTCGGTGCGCAGCCGGGCATAGTCGCCGCCGAAGGCGATGGTGGTGGTGCGGAGGCTGGCCTCGGCCTCGACGCCGGCGACCTGCAATCCCAGCTGCCAGGTGGCGAACCCGAGCTGCTGCACCGTCAGGTGGCCCACCCGTGCGGCGCGCCCGACCGCGATCTCGGTGACGGGCACGACAAGGCCCGACTCCGGTCCGGACGCCTGGACCTCGAGGACCGACACTTCGCTGTCGTCGCCGGCCTCGACCACCAGCCGCGGGAAGACGGCGACCCCTTCGCCCTCGGTCAGGTGCGCCACCACGACGGGGGCGTCAACGGCGACTCCGGCCGGTACCCGCACGACGACCGGCTCGGCCAGGAAGGCGTCGTTGAAGCCGAGGAACACGTCGGGGGCCTGCTCGATGGCGGCTCCGAGCACGTCGGCATCACCCTCCCCGATCCGCTCGGCTCGCATGCCCTTGGCGGCGAGGTCGCCGCGCAGCTCAGCGTGGACGATCCGCCCGTTGCGGGCGACGACCAGGGCCGCACGGTCCGGTATGGCGTCGAGCAGTGGGCGACGCCGCTCAGGAACGCCGGTCGCCGTCCGGTCGCCGCCCGGCGGCGCTCCCGAGGCCGGCCGGAAGTCGTCCAGGTCGAGGTCGTCGATGCGGCTGTACCGCCACACCTCTTCCTCGGTGCTGGGCAGGCTGGCATCGGAGAAACCTGCGGCGGCCGCGGCGCGCCGGCGGCGCAGCCACTCGGGGCCGTCGAGCGCGGCGCTCGCGTCAGGGGTGAACGTGCTCAGCGTCTGGTCCTTTCGCAGGTCGCCCGGGAGCGGATGGGCGCCGCAGTCAGGAGGTTCGAGCCTACCGGCGGCCCGTGGTCATGACTTGCGGCGGAACCAGCGGCGCCAGCGGGGTCCCTCGTCGCGGAACTGCTCGGCCTGGACCTCGGCCATGATCTGCGGGCCGGCGGAGTTGACGATCTCCTCGGCCTCGTCGAGCAGGCGGGCCACCGAGCCGTCGGCACGGTCGAGCGCGTCGAGCGGCTCGTCGGGTGTTCTCGGGGTGACCAGCGTGCCGTGGGACCAGTTGACGTCGGCCATCCGCCGCTCGTAGGCGGGACAGTTCTCCGGACACCGCCAGGGAGCCTCGGGCGCCAGATCGAGGTTGCACTTCCGCACGGTTTCCCCGTTGCGGTAGGTGCGTGACTCGAAATGCTTGCAGTCCTGGCGCATCGGCACCGACACATTGTGCCAGCTAGGACCGCGTATTTTTCGCGGGAACGGTCGCCCGGGCGACCAATCTCGGCCGTCAGCCGACCGACCCCTCCATCTGGAGCTCGATCAAGCGGCTCCACTCCACGGCGTACTCCATGGGCAGGGTGCGGGTGACCGGCTCGATGAAGCCGTTGACCACCATGCTCATGGCCTGCTCCTCCGAGAGCCCCCGGCTCATGAGGTAGAAGAGCTGCTCGTCGGCCACCTTGGAGACGGTGGCCTCGTGTCCGATCCGAGCATCGCGGGCGCCAACCTCCATGTACGGGAAGGTGTCGCTCACCGAGTCCTCGTCGAGGATGAGCGCGTCGCACTGCACGTGGCTCTTGCAGCCATAGGCGTCGTCCTCGACCCGGACGAGGCCCCGGTACGACGTGCGGCCGCCGTCCTTGGAGATCGACTTCGACACGATCTTGGACGTGGTCTCGGGTGCGGCGTGCACCATCTTGGCGCCGGCGTCCTGGTGCTGGCCGGGCCCGGCGTAGGCCACCGAGAGCACCTCGCCGGTCGCCTTGGGACCGACCATGTACACGGCCGGGTACTTCATGGTGAGGCGGGACCCGATGTTGCCGTCGATCCATTCCATGTGGCCCTCCGCCTCGACCCGGGCCCGCTTGGTCACCAGGTTGAAGACGTTGTTCGACCAGTTCTGAATGGTGGTGTAGGTGACCCGGGCGCTGGGCTTCACAACGATCTCGACCACGGCGGAGTGCAGCGAGTCGGTGGTGTACACGGGCGCCGAGCAGCCCTCGATGTAGTGCACCTTGGCGCCCTCGTCGGCGATGATCAGCGT
>JBKPHE010000175.1:0-9995 GCA_046744485.1 Actinomycetota bacterium
GCCCGGCAGCGTCCACGCGGATCGGGGGCGCCGGCGCATCGAGGCGTGGCTCGACGAGAAGGCCCGGTGGGGGTTCTCCGAGTGGCACTCGGACGTCTACTACGGCGAGGACATCGAGGCCCTGTTGTTGCTGACCGAACATGCGCAGCGTGACCTGGCCCGGCGCGCGGCGGCGATGCTCGACGTGTTCCTCTACGACCTGGCGATCCATCAGGTGCAGGGCAACGTGGGCGTGACCCACGGCCGGTCGTA
Source organism: Actinomycetota bacterium (assembly GCA_046744485.1). Taxonomy (GTDB): domain Bacteria; phylum Actinomycetota; class Acidimicrobiia; order Acidimicrobiales; family VFJN01; genus DASQUK01. The sequence continues at coordinate 253 of JBKPHE010000175.1, forward strand.
CATGAAGGACAAGAGCCGGGCCGCCGACCAGGACGTGTTCGGTGCCGTCAAGCTCGCGTTCGGCACGTCGGACCAGCCCTACCCGTCCCGTTCGGACGCCGACGCCAGCGCACTGGCGGCAGCCGAGCGTTACCACCTGCCCGCTGTCATCGAGCATGTGGCCCGGAGCCGCGAGCCCCTGCTCGACCGCGAGCACATGGGCGCGCCGATCGATGTCGATCGGCCCTTCGGCACGGACCCGCCCTCTCCGGCCCCGGGGGTGTCCAACACAGACGCCGAGACGATCCCGTTCTGGTGGGAGCGCGGTGCCTTCACCGCGTGGCAGGTGGTGCCGTTGACGCTCGCCACCATCGAGGAACGCAACCTGTGGGAGACGACGCTGTTCCAGCCCTTCCGGGCCCTGGCCGACGTGGCCGGCGGCGATCCCCAGGTCGCCGCCCAGCTCGCCCACGCCCTGCGCTGCCAGATCAACATCGGGCTGCTCACCGAGGTGGACACCGTCACCTGGCGGACGCCCCACGCCATGCTTTCCAGCGCCCAGGACTACCGGCCCGGTTGCTTCGGCTGGCAGTACCACGCCTGGCAGGCCACCCTCGACGAGGACGCAGTGGTCTTCACCACCAACCCCGGCAACGAGCCCCGTCCCGGAGACCGCTGGGTCGACGCCGACCTGTACTGGAGCGGCGCCGCCACCATGCCCCGCAGCGCCCAGCACGGCGCCGCGGTCGTCAACATCTATGCGCCGCAGTACCCGGTGCCGACGGGCCCCCCGCTCGACGCCTTCGGCTACCTGCCCTACACCCACGCCTACTTCCCCACCGAGCGGTTCGACGAGGTGCGGCAGGTGGGCGGCTGGACCTTCGGGCGCAAGGGCGACGGCTACGTCGGGCTGTGGTCGTGGCGGCCCACCGAATGGCGCACCCACGACCCGGCGGTGACGTTCACCAACGGGCTCACCGAGCCATTCGACCTGGTGGCGCCCGGCGGGGCGGCCAACGTGTGGATCTCGGAGGTGGGCGACGCCGGCCGCTGGGCTTCGTTCGACGCCTTCGTGACCGCCCTGTCGGCGGCGGCGATCGACGTGACGGACCTCGGTTCGGTCGGCGGCGTGTCCCGGGGATTCGACGTCAGCTACGCGTCGCCCACGGAGGGCACGATGACGTTCTCCTGGACCGGTCCGTTGTCCGTCGACGGCACGGAGGTGCCCCTCCGCGGGGACAACCGCTTCGACAATCCGTTCGGCACCACGGCCTTCGGCGACGCCGTCATCGAGTTCGGCGACGGCCGCGCCAGCCTGACGCTCGACCTCGCCACGGGCGACCGCAGGGCCGAGCTCCGGCCGCGCTGACCGACGAGCCATCTAGGCGCCGCTGGCCCACGGGCGGTCGCGGGGCTCGTCGTAGAGGACGCCGACGTTCTCGCCCTGGATCGCCCGGAAGGCGTGCTCGCGCCATTGGGTCGCTCCGGCCAGCGGCTCGGGCAGGTCGGCGTCGGCGAACCAACCCACGGCCCGGGTCTCGAGCGGGTGCGCCGTCAGCTCGCCGCCGACCGCCCGGCACAGGAACACCAGGCTGTAGAGCGGCACCCGGGTGAATCCCAGCCGCAGGCCGTCGAGCAGGGCGATGAGCCGCACGGGGACGCAGTCGATGCCCGTCTCTTCACGCACCTCCTTGACCGCGATCTCGCTGGCCGAGTAGCCGACGTCGGCCCAGCCGGTCGGGTACAGCCAGATGCCGCTGTCTGCCCGCTGGACCAGCAGGATCTCGCCGTTGTCGTTGTGGACAACGGCGCCGACGGCCACCTTCGGCGTGATGTAGCCGGCCACGCCCTCGCCCACGCCCTTCATCCATTCGTCGACGAAGTGCTCGGCGTCGAAGCCCTCATCGCCCTCGGCGGACGCCCGGATGTCGCCCGCCACCGCCAGCACCTCCTCGAATCGCTCGCGCTCGTACAGGCTCTGCGTGAAGCCGAGCCCGGTGCGGGCGATGCCCGAGAGGGCCTCTGACCACCGGATCAGGTCCTGGCGGGTGGGCGGCATCCTCCCGGTCACGCGGCCGACGTTATCCCCGACCCGGTTTTCCCCGCGGGAACGGCCGCGATAGCGGCCGCTCCCGCGGACAAAACGCGTTACTGCGACTCCAGGGCGTGGAGCAACGCCCGCTCGATCTCGGCCAGCACGCCTGGGTCGGTCACCTTGGACCCCTGCCCGTCGCGCACGTAGAAGGAGTCGACCACCCGGGGTCCGAGGGTCTGCACCTTGGCACTGGTGATGTCGAGGTCGAGGTCGGCCAGGGCGCTGGTGATCCGGTAGAGGACGCCCAGGGCGTCGGCGGCCTCCACCTCGACCACGGTGGCGTCCGGCGTGGCCCCCAGGTCGAAACGGATCTCGGGCTCGACCAGCCCGTGGCCGCGGCTGCGTGTCCACCGGGCTCCGTACGTCCGGATCCGGTCCGCGAGCCGCGCCCGTATCGCCAGATGCCCCGCCAGAGCCCGCTCCACGTCCGCAACCACCTTGGTCCACGAGAACGTGGGCCCGAAGCTCGACTGGACCCGAAAGACCTCGAGCGCCCAGCCCCGGTCCGTCGTCGCCGCGGCGTCGAGCACGTCCAGGCCGTGCAGCGACAGGACGCCCGCCACTCGCGCGAACAGGCCGTGGCGGTCGGCGGCGACCACGGTGAGTTGGTCACCCTCGCTCACGATGGCCTGCTCGCCGGCCCGCAACAGTGCCCGCTGGCTGTCGTCGGGAAACTCGCGGGCGACCTCCGCCGCCCCGCCACCCCGCATCACGTGGTCGGCCCGTGCCACCAGCGCCCGCACGAGATCGGCCTTCCACTCGCTCCACGCCGCGGGCCCGGTCGCCAGCGAATCCGCCTCGGTGAGCGCAGCGAGCAGCTCGAGCACCTCTCGGCTCCCGCCCAACTCCCCCACGACCGACTCGATCGTGGCGGGATCGTCGATGTCGCGGCGGGTGGCCACGTCCGGCAGCAGCAGGTGGTGGCGGCACAGCAGGACCAGGACTGCCGCGTCGTGGTCGTCGAGGCCCATTCGGCCCGCGATGTCGCCGACCAGGCGCACGCCGTTGGCGACGTGGTCGCCGGGCTCACCCTTGCCGATGTCGTGGAGCAGGCCGGCGAGCACGAGCAGGTCCGGGCGGGACACGCGCCCGGCGAGCTGCGCCGCTTGCGCCGCCGCCTCCCACAGGTGCCGGTCGACCGTGAAACGGTGGTAAGCGTTGCGCTGCGGCTTGCTCCGCACCGACGGCCACTCGGGGAAGTACCGCTCCCACACACCCTGCTGGTCGAGCGCCTCCAGCAACAGGATTTCCGGCGGCCCGGCCAGGAGAAGCTGCACCAGCGCGTCCCGGGTGCCGGTCGACCATGGCACCCCCGGCTGGGGGGACTCCGCCCGCAGGCGCGCCAGCGTCTGGCGGTCGAGCTGGGTGCCGTGGCGGGCGGCGGCGGCCGCAGCCCGCAGCGCCATCGCCGGGTCGCGCGCCACGTCGGCGCCCTCGGCGACGTGGACCTCGCCGTCACGCAGCACCAGGCCCCCACCCAAGGGCCGCTCGCGGCGCAGGCGTCCCAACGGACCCGCCAGCGAGCTCTCGATACGGGCCCAGGAGTCGTCGCTGGTCCAGGCGATCGTGCGGGCGGCGTGGGCGACCGCCCGCATCAATGCATCGGCGTCGTCATAGCCGAGGGCTTCCGCAACGGCATCCTGCTCCTGGAGCAGCAGCCGGTCGCCGGGCCGACCCGTGCGCCGGTGCAGCTCGACCCGCACCGCCAGCAGCCGGTCGTAGGCGGCGTCGAGGCCGGCGCCGTCGGTCTCCCACAGGATGGTTCGTGCCGCCTGCGCCCAGCGAAGCGCCTGCACGTCGCGCAGCCCGCCCCGTCCCTCCTTGAGGTCGGGCTCGAGCAGGAACGCGACCTCGCCCGCCTGGGCCTGGCGGTCGCGCACGCGCCGTGCCATCGCCGCCAACCAGCGCTTGGCCCGCTTGCGCCACTGGAGCGTGGCCTTGTCGAGCAGCTGCTCGGTGAGGGACCGATCGCCCGTGAGGTGCCGAGCGTCGAGCAGCGAGGTGGCGGTGTCGAGGTCGTCGGCGCCCAGGGCCAGCGCCTCCTTGACGGTGCGCACCGAGTGCCCGAGCTTCAGGCCCTCGTCCCATATCGGGTACCAGATGCGGTCGGCGACGGCACCGATGTCTTCGTGTCGCCCCGAATGCAGCAGGATCACGTCGATGTCGGACTGCAGGGACAGCTCGCGCCGCCCGTAGCCACCGCATGCCACCAGGGCCAGACCCGCCGACGGTCGGTCTTTCCGGGCGGCGTCGAGGAGCTCGGCCAGCCACCGGTCGACCTCGCCGGACCAGACGCGGCATAGCTCGCCACCCACGAGCGAGTCGTCGGCGGCGAGCTGTGCCCGGGTCGTCGTGATCGTCGAGTGCGCCGTCAGGTCAACCTACAGGGCGTCCGCGTCGACCTCGCCGGTTCGGATCCGCATCACACGCTCGACGTCGGTGATCCAGATCTTGCCGTCGCCGATCTTGCCGGTGCGGGCGGCGGCGGCGATGGCGTCGGCCACCCGTTCGGCATCGGTCTCGTCGGCCAGCACCTCGATGCGCACCTTGGGGACGAAGTCGATCGTGTACTCCGCGCCCCGGTAGACCTCGGTATGGCCGGACTGGCGGCCGAAGCCCTGCACCTCGGTGACGGTCATGCCGGTCACGCCCGCGTCCTTGAGGGCGGTCTTCACGTCGTCGAGCTTGAACGGCTTGACGATGGCGGTGATGAGCTTCACGTCCATCCTTTCCGCTAGTGAGGGTCGAGTCCGCCTGCTGCGGACAGTCTCTGTGCTCGTTCGTGCGATCTACGTGATCCGCGGAATCGACCCTCAATCCGCATAAGCGACTTCGGCGTGCTGGGACAGGTCGAGGCCCTCGTCCTCTGCGGCGTCATCGACCCGCAGGCCCATCGTGGCATCGATGGCCAGGCCGATGGCAAGGCTGACCACGAACGAGTACGCCAGGGTCACGACCGATGCCACGATCTGGTCCCAGAGCAGCGACCCGCCGCCCCCCAGGAACACGCCCTCGTTGGTGACTACCGGGTTGATGGCCGCGTCGGCGAAGAAGCCGAGCAGCAGCGAACCCACGAGGCCTCCCACCAGGTGCACGGCCACGACATCGAGGCTGTCGTCGAACCCGAACGACTTCTTGAGCCCCAGCGCCAGGTAGCACACGGCCCCGGCGGTCAGGCCGATGTAGACGGGCGCCATGCCCCCGACGAACCCGGCGCACGGCGTGATGGCCACCAGGCCGGCGACGGCGCCGGATGCTCCACCCAAGGTGGTGGCGTGGCCCTCCTTGAGACGCTCGACCACCAGCCAGCCGAGCATCGCGGCCGAGGCGGCGAGGAAGGTGTTCATGATGGCCTGACCGGCGACGCCGTCGGCAGCGAGCGCCGAGCCGGCGTTGAACCCCGCCCAGCCGAACCACAGGATGCCCGTGCCGAGCACGGTCAGCGGCAGGTTGTGGGGCTGCATCGGCGTGTCCGGGTAGCCCTTGCGCCTGCCGATCAGCAGCACCAGTGCCAGCGCCGCGGCGCCGGCGTTCATGTGCACCACCGCCCCGCCGGCGAAGTCGAGCGCGCCCATGTCGGCCAGCCAGCCGCCGGCGAAGACCATGTGGGCGATCGGGCCGTACACCAGCACCAGCCAGATGCCGATGAACAGGGCGTAGGCACCGAACTTGAGGCGATCCGCCGTGGCGCCCGTGATCAGCGCCGGCGTGATGATCGCGAACGTCATCTGGTAGGCGCAGAACAGGATGAACGGGATGGTCAGGGCAATCCCGTAGCCGTCGGGGGGAAGCGTCGGCCCCACGTCCTTGAGCCACGCGAAGTCGAAGTTGCCGATGAACCCGGCGTTACCGGCATCGCCGAACGCCAGGCTGAAGACGACCGCCGCCCACAGCACCGCCAGCAGGCCCATGGCGAAGATGTTCTGCATGAGCATGCCCAGGACGTTCTTGCCCCTGACCATGCCGCCGTAGAACAGCGCCAGTCCCGGGGTCATGAACAGCACCAGCGCAGTGGCCGCCAGCATCCAAGCCGTGTTGCCCGGATCCATAGTGATCCCTTTCGTCGCCCAGCTGAGACGAGCGAAAGGATGACGACAGAAGATTGCGCCGACGATTCCGGTCTGTTTCTTGCCGATTAACTGAGGCGGTGCCTCGCCTTGGCCTAGCGCCTGCCTTCGCGGCGCCGCCGGGCCAGGTGGACGTGGGCCTTGGCGGCCCCCCAGACCAGCCCCGGGTCGTGGAGCGCCGGATCGACGTCGCCGAACGAGGCCGGGGTGAGGTCGTACACGTCGTCGGGGAAGTTCCGCAGGCTGAACTCGTCGCGGGTCACCGGGTGGGCGCCAGCCGACGCGAGGACGGCGGTTGCGTGGGCCACGAGTGACCGCAGCACCGCCAACGGGTTCCCGACCTGGGCGTCGATGTCGCTGGACAGCAGTGCCCGCACCCGGCGACCGCCGTCGTCGCGGGCGGCGCGTCCGGCGTCACCGATGCGCGTGGTGACGACGTCGTCGACCGCTATGCCCTGGTCGGCCAGGACCCGGCGCACGGACCGGTCGATCCACCCAGGGATCGCCTCGTCGATGCGATCGGCCAGCGCCGTCGCGTACCGGGCCAGCGCGGCCGCGTCGGCGGGATCGTCGAGGGGACGGCGCTCGTCGGGGGCGTCGGGCACGCACCCGATTCTGGCCGCCGCCGATCCGTAGCATTGGCCCCGGCGCCATCGCGGCGCCTCACGACAGCACTGGCGAGGGGGTCGGCCGATGGGCGATCTATCCCGGCGGGCGTTCCTGTCACGGTCGAGCGCGGTCGCCTGGGGCCTGGCGTTGGGCGGCGTCGCGGCCTGCCAGTCGAACGACGACGGCGCCGATCGGCCTGAAGGAGGGGAGGGTGCCGACAGCGGGGCAGCATTCGACCCCAGCGACTGGGCGTCGGTCCGCGGCCAGTTCCCGCTCACACGCGACATCCGGCACTTCGCCGCGTTCGTGCTCGCGGCCCACCCGCGCCCGGTTGCCGAAGCGATCGAGCGGCATCGACGAGGCCTCGACGAGGACACGCACGGCTACCTCGAGGAGCACCAGGGCGAGAACGAGCTGGCAGCGCGCGACACCGCGGCCGAGTACCTCGAGGCCGACCCGGACGAGATCGCCTTCACCGACAGCACCACCATGGGCCTCGGCCTCGTGTACGGCGGGCTGCGCCTGCGCCCGGGCCAAGAGGTGGTGACCACCGAGCACGACTTCTATTCGACGCACGAGGCGCTGCGGCTGGCCGCCGATCGTGACGGCGCGACGGTCCGCCGGGTGCGGCTCTACGACCGGCCGGCGCAGGCATCCGTCGACGAGATCGTGGGCCGGCTCGTCGCGGCTGTCACCCCGGCGACCCGTGTCATTGCGGTGACCTGGGTCCATTCGAGCACCGGGGTGAAGCTGCCGATCGCGCAGATCGGCGCCGCGCTGGCCGACGTCAACGCGGGGCGCGACGCTGCCGCGCGGGTGCTGCTGTGCGTCGACGGCGTCCACGGGCTGGGTGCCGAGGACGAGACGGTGGCGACGCTGGGGTGCGACTTCCTGATCGCCGGCACGCACAAGTGGCTCTTCGGGCCACGAGGCACCGGGATCGTCTGGGGCCGCCGCGAGGCCTGGGATGCGATCGGGCCGACGATCCCGCCGTTCGCCGCCGAGCACTTCGGCGCCTGGGCGGCGGGCGCGGCACCGCCGGGCATAGACCCGGGCGCGTCGAACACTCCGGGCGGCTACCACAGCTTCGAGCACCGGTGGGCGGTCGCCGAGGCGTTGAGGTTCCACCTGGACATCGGCAAGGCGGCCGTCGCCCAGCGCACCAGCGAGCAGGCCACGCAGCTCAAGGCGGGGCTCGCCGACGTGGCGAGCGTCGACGTGGTCACGCCCGCCGACCCGGGCCTCTCCGCGGGCATCGTCTGCGTGTCGACGGGTGCGATCGCGCCCGCCGGCATCGTTGGTGCGCTGCTCAACCGCCAGATCGCGGCCAGCGTCACGCCCTACCGCGAGTCGTACCTGCGCTTCGGGCCGAGCATCGTCACGTCACCCGACGAGGTCGACGCCGTGGTCGACGTCATGCGTGACGTGTCCTGACCGGCTCTTGCAGCGCCTCGGTCGCGGTCGGCGAGGCGGAGCCCGGCGTTGAGGTTGCCCGACCGCAGGCCCTCGAGATCCAGCGTCACGTAGCGATAACCCGCGGCCTGTACGGCCGCGACCACCTCCTCCCGCAGCGCCACTGCGTCGGCGAGCCGGTCCAGCGGCACCTCCAGGCGAGCCGTGTCTCCGTAGTGCCGCACCCGCAGCTCCCGGAACCCCAGCGATCGGAGGGCCGCCTCCGCCCGCTCCACGGTGGCCAGCCGCCCCAGCGTGACCGGTGTGCCGTAGGGGAGCCGCGAGGCCAGGCAGGCCGCTGCGGGCTTGTCCCAGGTCCGCAGGCCGAGGCGTCGTGACCACGCCCTCACGTCGGCCTTGGTGAAGCCGGCGTCCACCAGGGGGAACGCCGCGCCCCGCTCGCGGGCCGCACGCTGACCGGGGCGGTGGTCGCCCAGGTCGTCGACGTTGACGCCCAGTACCACGGTGGCGTCCTCGGCCATGGCCAGCGGACCCGCGGCCCGTAACAGGGCGTCCTTGCACCAGTAGCAGCGGTCGGCGTCGTTGCGGGCGTAGGCGGCGTCGGCCAGCTCGTCGGTCTCGACCTCCCGCCAGCGCAGGCCCCACTCGGCGGCGATGGCGGCAGACTCGGCGCGCTCCGCGGCGGGCAGCGACGGCGACACCGCCGTCACTGCCAGCACGCGGTCGGAGCCCAGGGTGTCGTTTGCCATCCACGCCAGGAACGCCGAATCCGCGCCCCCGGAGAAGGCCACGACCACGCGTCCGAGCGCCCGTAGCCGGTCGCGCAGGTCGTCGACGGAGGCTGAGACCGCCGGCACCGTCGGGGCGGTCATGCGTCCTCCACGGCGATGCGGATCCGCTTGTTGCCCTTGCCCTTCGACTCGGTCTTGACCACCCTGACGCGACCGACCTCGCCGGTCGAACGCACGTGGGTGCCGCCGTCGGCCTGCTTGTCGAGCCCGACGATGTCCACCACCCGGATCTCGGCCACCGATTCGGGTACCAGGCTCACCTTGGTCCGGATCAGCGCCTCGTCCAGGACGGCCTCGGCACGGGGGATGAACGAGATGCGGATCGGCCGATCGGCGGCGATCTCGGCCGCCACCAGCGACTCGGCCCGGGCACCGAAGCCCTCGGGCGTGGGATCGAGCTCGAAGTCCATCCTGGCGGCGAGCGGCTCCATGTTGCCGCCGGTGACGGGAACGCCCCACTCGTTCCAGATCACGCCGCACAGCACGTGCAGCGCCGTGTGCGTACGCATGAGCTGGTAGCGGCGCTCCCAGTCGATCTCGCCGTGCACCGGCGTGCCCGCGGGCGGCGTCGAGCCGGCGCCATCACCCTCCAGCATGTGCCACACCTCGTCACCCAGCTTGCGCACGTCGGTCACGCGGGCCGAACCGCCGTCCCAGCGCAAGACCCCGAGGTCGTGCGGTTGGCCCCCGCCGGTGGGGTAGAACAGCGTGGTCTCCAGGGCGACCCGCACATCGTCGTCGCCGGTGTCGACGTCGCTCACCACGGTGTCGAAGGTGCGCGCGTACGCA
>JBKPHE010000142.1:0-6977 GCA_046744485.1 Actinomycetota bacterium
GCCAGCGAGTAGTTCGAGGCCGTCACCGATGCCGTAGGCATCGCCTTCGCCACCCCGGAGGTACGCGAGTTGCTCGGACAAGCGAACACCACGGCGGCGGTGGTCGACGCCGGCGACCTCGTAGTCGTCCAACCGCGCCCCTACCGCCAGGCCGAGCGTGAGCCGCCCGCCGGCGATGGCTTGAACGGAGGCCGCCTGCTTGGCCAGCAGGGCCGTGCTCCGCAGCGGGCCGATCACGAACATCGTCGCGAGCCGGACCCGCGAGGTCACCGCCGCGGCGGCCGCCAGCGCGGTGAACGGCTCGACGCTGTCGTAGGCCACGCGGTCCAGCACGGCGAGGCTGGAGAAGGGTCCCGCGTCCACCCGCCGCGCCCACTCGAGCAGCAGCGCTCCATCTGCGCCGGGCGTGGTGTTCGGAAGTCCGATGCCGACCCGCAACCGGCCTCCTTCGTGGGCCCGCTGGGCAACGAGTTACAGCTGACCTGGCTCAGGTGTAATACGATTTTGAGCGTGCCTCAAGAGGTCGCGGGCAAGCCGCAGGACCTCGTGATGACGCTATTTGGCGCCTACGTGCATCCACGTGACCGCCCGGTGTGGGCGGGCGGACTGGTGACCCTCCTCAGCGAGCTCGGCTTCTCCCCCGGTGCGGCGCGAGTGGCCCTGACGCGGCTGGCGGCACGAAACATGCTGGCCAGGGCCAAGGACGGGCGGCACGTCTACTACGCGACTACGCCGCGAAGTGCCGCCGTGCTCCACGAAGGTGACGAGCGCATCTTCTCCCTCGGACGTGCAGCTGTGCCGGAACACGCTCAGTGGACCGTGCTCTGGCACACCATCCCCGAAGCCCGGAGGTTGGAACGGGGCCGGCTGACCCGGCGACTGCGGTTCCTGGGGTTTGGCCCGGTGCAGGACGGAACCTGGATCGTGCCGCGTGACCGCGCCCGCGAGGTGACAGCGCTGCTGGACGAACTCGGGGTGCGCGAGCACGCCGGCCTGATGCTGGCACGTCCCGCGGCGCCCCTGGACTTCAGCGGTTTCATCACGAGGGTCTGGGATCTCGGGGAGCTGGCGGAGCGCTACCGCGCGTTCGTCCACGAGTACGGTCCCTACAGGACCGACTCGGTGCAGGACGACATCGACGACCGCCAAGCACTGCTCCTGCGAACCCGGCTCATTCACGCCTTCCGCCAATTCCCGTCCCTCGACCCCGAGCTGCCCGAGGACCTCGTGCCCGCTCCGCAACACCGACCGGAGGCGGTACGGCTGTTCCACGACCTCTATGCGGCGCTCGCACCACCGGCACAGCGGCACTTCGACGAGGTGACCACCCATGACTGACCGCTCTCCCACCCTGACATACAGCTCGTACCTCGCGCTCGACGAGGTCCTGGGTGCGCAGCGACCGCGTTCCGACGAGCACGACGAGATGCTGTTCATCGTCATCCACCAGGTGTACGAGCTGTGGTTCAAGCAGCTGCTTCACGAGGCGGGCCACCTCCAGCGGCGCCTCGAAGAGGGCGACACCCCCCACGTGCTGCACACCCTGCGTCGGGTGCTCACGATCCTGAAAGTGGCCGTCGCCCAGATCGACGTGCTCGAGACGATGACGCCACGTCGGTTCCTCGGCTTCCGCCATCGCCTCGATGCGTCGAGCGGCTTTCCGTCGGCGCAATTCCGCGAGCTCGAAGCGGTGCTCGGACGGCGTGAGCGCCAGATGGTCGAGAACTATCCGGAAGGTAGCGAAGCGCGTGAGACGATTAGTGCAGCGATGGCCCGGCCGTCGTTGTTCGACTCGTTCCTGTGCTACCTCGCTACTCAGCGCTACGACGTGCCGGCCCACGCGCTGAAGCGGAATGTCGGGCTCCCACTGGAACCATCGCGCGACGTCCAACGGATCCTGCTGCAGGTCTATCGCGACGATGGCGAGCCGGCCCAGGTGGCCGAGCGCCTCGTCGACATCGACGAAGGCGTGCAGGAGTGGCGCTACCGACTCGACAAGATGGTCGAGCGCACCATCGGCAACAGACCCGGCACCGGCGGATCAACCGGGGCGGCCTACCTGCGCACGACGACGCTGTCCGTCCCGGTCTTCCCCGATCTTTGGGCCGTGCGGAGCGAACTGTGATCACGCCCGACGACCTCGCGTCGACGCCCAAACGCTCCGGCCCCACACTGCCTCCCCGCTCTCGGGTGGCCGAGCGGCTGCGCACCCAATGCGTGCTCGCCTGCGACCCTGCAACGACTCGTCGTCCTAACCGCCGCCGACAGCTGGCACAACCACCACAGCGGCCAGCCCGTTCCTGCGGTCGCTCACCGCCAACCACTGACCCATCCCTTGCATGCTCACCGAAAAATTGGGGACGTCGAGTTGGGGGTCCCGTGCCCTGCCCGAGAACGCCACTGACTCGCCGCCGTCGAGGAGCCGAGGAACCTGGGCAACCGGCTCATGAAACTTGGGGGGCTGAAAGAGATCGACGGTCGGTTGCGCCCTCGTCGCGGTGGATGCGTCATGGGAACGGCCGAGCTGTCGATACGCGTGTCCGCCCAGGGGGTGTTATCGGCATCGTGGCCCAAGTGAACGGCGCGTCGACACGGCAGAATCACCGCATCGGACGATTTTCCAAGCGAGGCTCACCATGGCGAAGAAGCCGGCCATTCACACACTCCCCCATGGCGGCGGCTGGGCCAACCGCCGAGAAGGCGCCGCCCGGGTCAGCAAGGTCTTTGCCACAAAGGCGGCGGCGCAGGCCGCCGGCCGCGAAACGGCGAGGCGTGAGCGAACCGAGCACATCATCCACAAGAAGAACGGTGAGATCGGAAGTCGCAACAACTACGGCAGCGACCCCCACCCGCCGAACGGCTGAACTCCGCACCGCAGGACCCGCCGAGTGGGGTCCACCGGCCCAGGGGTAGCCCTCGAGCGTTGAGCGGAAATCTCACCTCGATGTTGGTCGCCGTCGTGCTGTCGTGTGGGACGGCGCCTCGGATCAACAAGAGGGAACCCCAGCACGGGGCTCACGGCAGCTGCTGAATTGACGACCGGTTCACAGCCGGAGTGTGCTGCTGACACGCTGATCCACCTCTGGATCGTCCCCGAAGCACCATCGGGACTGGAGACGCACCAGGGGACTGGAAAAGGCGTTGATTGCCGAATCATCCCGTCAACCCGCTTGTTCGTCGGCCGACGCCGAGCCGGGATGGCCCTGGGGCGTGGAGACGTCGGTCGGTGCCAGTGGACCGTCGGGCGCGTCGCCGAGCGCCGAGCGAAGGCGGTCGACCCACAGCGGGTCGAGATTGGCGTAGACGAGCTTCGCGCCAGCGAAGCGCTCGAGCTTGCCGACGAGGGCATCGCGGTCGCGCTCCTCGACCAGAAGCGCCAGCGTCGCCGTGCCGGGTTGCACCTCGAGGAACCACGCCACCCACTCGTCTGGAACGCCGTGGTCGATCCCCTGGGCGGCAACGGAAACGGCGCCGGTGCCCGCGCCGACGATCCAGCCCACCGGTTCACCGAGGATCAAGCCGAACCGGCCCGCCCATAGCGCGCCGACAGCGCGCTTGGCCCGGCGCGGGAAACAGGGTCTGGCACACGACGTTCAGCCGGACTCGTCCTGCCGACGTACACCGTGTCGCGCAGTCGAACGGCGGTTGGCGGCCAGACGAGTCGCAGTGATGAGGAACTCCTGCGCCCGGAACGCGTCGCTGAATCAGATCCCGACCAGGGTTGGTTCGGTCGCGGCTGCCGCGGTCTCGCTCCTGCCCGCCAGCCTCACACGTCCGGATCATGCCCCGTATGACGCCGGCACGGTGGCACCCGGCATGTCCGTCAGCTAGCAGACGAACGGCAACCGGATCAGCGCCTCACGGGCCGACCCGGCGTGGATGGTCGTGAACCCGTTGAACCGCCGACGAAAGCGTCAGCAACAGGGGCAACGCCTAGCGGCTTCCCACGGATCACCCACTCTGTCGGAAGCCAAGTCGATATGCGAGCCTGTTCGACCTCAAGGCTGGTCGGGGGGCACGCACTCCCGGCGCCTCGCCTCGATCGACCGGACGCAACCAGGTTCCTCGTCCTCGCGTTCCCATCTAGTCGTGGCGCAGATACTCCCGGTAGAACCACATGACGATCACAGCGGCGACCACGACCGGGACAATGGCGATGTACTCGTGCGCCAAGGCTTGCCTCCCCCGGAGCGTGGTGTCGGTGTATCGGCGTCGCTACCCGAGTTCCCCGCTCCTGCGCTCGAGCGCGGCCAGTGCCGCCTCTGGCTCCGGTCGGACATAGAGGCGTGGGCGAACGCCACCGGGCGCACGATCGAAGAATGACCTCGGACCTAACCGAGTGCGACGATCGGGTTTCTCGAAGTGGTCGGGGCCCGATGGTCAGGACATGCGGGCGGTCGTGGGGATCGCGGCTCGGAGTGCGACGTCTCGCGGGTCGCCCTGGAGGTTCATGCCCATGCGGTTCGTCACGTACCCGTAGCCGATGCCAGCCTGCGGGTCGGCGTAGCCCATCGAGCCGCCTGCTCCCGGTGCTCCGAACGCGTTGGCATGGCCGAAGGGGAACCCCTCATTGGGCTTCATGAAGCCCAGGGAGAACTGCGCTGGCCCGTGGAAGCACTCGTCGTAGAAGCCGTGACGCGATGGGATCGCGGGGGCCTCCAACGCCTCAATCGTCTCCGGGCGCAGCCCCAGTTCGGAGCCGCCGCTGGCGAACACGCCGTACGCCTGCGCGATTGCGCGCGCGGTCCCGACGCCGCCTCCCGAGGGAACCTCCAGATCCCGGACAACGACGTGGCGCGGATCGACGTAGAACCCTGTCCCGGGATTGGCGACCAGCGAGCGGTAGAGCACCGAGCGTCGGTCCACCGCGGCCAGCGTCATGCGGAGCGGCAGCTCGGTCAGCCGCCTCCACAGACTCGGCGGCTCGAGCGGCGCCAGGCGTTCGTCCGGGATCGCCGCCGGCACACCGATGTAGAACTCGACTCCGAGGGGCTTGGCGATCTCCTCAGCGAAGAACCGGCCAAGGCTCCGATGCTGAGGGTCGATCCGGCGCAACAGTTCCCCTTCGTAGAAGCCGAGGCTGATCGCGTGGTACGCCTGCCGTTCACCCGGCTCCCACGCCGGCCGCTGCCGGGCCATGATGTCCGCCAAGCGATCGAGATCGCCGACAACCGCGCGGTCGACCTTCTCGTCAAACGCGAACAACCCTGCCTGGTGCGCGAGCAACTGACGGACCGTGATCCGCTCCTTACCGGCCTGTGCGAACTCGGGCCAGTAGGTGCAGACACGCTCGTCGTAGTCCAGCCAGCCGCGAGAGTGGGCGAGCGCGAGGACCATCGCCGCGAGGCCCTTGGTCGCCGAGTGGACCACGACCATGGTGTCTGGGCGCCACGGCTGGCCGCTCGTCCGGTCGCGCACACCGCCCCACAGGTCGACGACCTTCTCCCCATCCTGGTAGATGCAGCACGCGCCGCCGAGTTCACCCCGACGGGTGAAGTTCTCGACGAACGCCTCCCGCACGGGCTCGAACCCTTTGCGCACTGAGCCCTCGATCAGCAGTCGCGTCGCTACGTTCAACTGGCGTCCTCTCGTTGCGCTTGTCACAGGGCTTCTGGCCTCGCCACCCCAGTGTGCGAGAAACCACGAGCGACTCGACAGGGTCGATGGTCCACTTCGCGTCCGTGCCGGTGTGTGCGTGACCGGGTGCCGCGGGGTCGCGCCCGTAGGACGTCTCGTGCAACACACAACTGCGGGATGTCAATCAATCGCGGAGTTCCGGCTCCCTTCCCGCCCGGCTGCCCCGCGGGTGTGCTAGGCGAAGACGACGGACTGGGACCACCGTGCGGCCACTTCTCCCCGGTGGCGGCGAGCGCCTGGGCGGTCTCCTGGACCGTCCGGTAGGCGTGTGCTCCCAGCACGATCCGCAGCGGGGCGTCCTGGCGACCGGCGAGTTCCCCCTCGACCTTGGCGACCTTGGCGGGGTCGCTCTCCTCGGAGCCGGACATCGCCTTGAGGATGTTGGCGAACGCTCCCGCCGTCTGCTGGTAGGGCTCGCTGATCGGCGGGATGGTCATGGACGATCCGACCCAATCGGTGGCCATCTCGCCCGGCTCCAGATGGTGACCTTGAGGCCGAGCGGGGTGACCGCCTGGGCCAGGCTGGTGGAGAAGCCGCCGACCGCGCAGTTGACGCTCTGGTAGGGGCTCAGCCCCACATTGGCGAGCGGGCCGCCGATCGAGGAGACCTGGAAGGTGTGCCCGGAGCGCTGCTCGCGCAGGATCGGCAGCACGGCCTGGTTGCATGCACCACGCCGTAGAGACTGGTGTCGATCTGCGCCCGGAAGTCCTCCAGGGTCACGTCTGCGGTGGAGGACGTCACGACCGCGGAAGGACGGGTGCCGGGACACCTCCAGCTTCCCAGCGGCTGGTCGGTCCTGATCCAAAGGACCGCGGCGGTCGTGGTCACCTCACCGGCGGCGACGCCGTTCGGACCCCCACGCGATCTGGTGTCATCGCGGCTGGCGCTGGTATCGCGCTGATGGCCACCAAGAGGATCGGGACAGGCAGAACAAGCCACTATCGCGACATCGGGGTCCCCCTGCTCGGGCACGGTCTCGACGGACGAGGTCGTCAGAGCAAGCGCACAAGCAGGCATGAACCGAGGTCGCGGCGTTGTGTGCTGCCACCGGCGGCGACATCGACGACCTGGCCCCCGGCTCCGTATCGTCGCTTACGTGAGTGACTACCTGCCAGCCATCTACATGCGCGTCCGCGAGCAGTATCCGGAGGTGGCGGGGGCCCTGGACCAGCTCGCTCGCGTGTCAGACGGTGCCGGCCCGCTCGACGACCGGTCGTGCCGGCTCGTGAAGCTGGGGATAGGATCGGCGCTCTCGCCGAGGGAGCAGTGCGGTCGAATGCCCGCAAGGCCCTCGACACTGGCGTCACGCCCGATGAGATCCGTCACGCCGCCGTCCTGGC
>JBKPHE010000111.1:0-68866 GCA_046744485.1 Actinomycetota bacterium
CCGCCGGCGACGACGAGGGCCGGGCGACCGCGCTGCGGGTGCGGGGATTCGCGGCCCTGCTGTGCAACGACCCCGATACCGCGATCGCTTCGCTCGAACCGGCTCGTGAGCTCTATGCGGCGTTGGGCGATCGGCGGGGGCTGGCCTGGGCGCTGCAGAACCTTTCGTGGTCCCATTTCGTCGCCGGGCGGATCGACGACGCAGAGGCCCTCCTCCACGAATCGGCGGCACTCTTCGCCGACCTCGGTGACAGGGGCGGGCTGGGATGGGCGCTCGGCCTGCTGGCGTTCACGCGCTTCCACTCCGGGTACGCGGACGAGGCGGAAACGATGGCCGAACAGGTCTTCAGCGGCGCCGAGGCGGCGGGCGATCGGTGGGCCGTGGGCATGGGACAGGTGCTCACCGCCAGCATTCGGCTGTGGACGGGACGGGCAGAGTCGGCCATCGAGCGGGCCCGGGAGGCGCTGGCGACCTTCGACGCCATCGACGACGAGTACGGCCGGGTGCAGGCGCGGCTCCCGCTGGGCCGGGCGCTGGTGACGGCGGGGCGGGTTGCCGAGGGGTTCGAAGTGCTGGAACAGGTGCGCGCGTCGCTGCTCCCGAGCCACTCGCCGCGGTTCACACAATTCTCGGCGACCGGGCTCTTGAGTGCCGCGGTCCAGGTCGGCGACTGCGATCGGGCCACGGCGGCGGCGGCCGTGCTGCCCGACCAGGTGTTCTCGTCCGACGACCTCGCCACCGCGGGCGCGAGCGAGCACCTCGTGTCGCGGGCCTTGCTGGCGCTCCAGCGCGGCCGCCCGGACGAGGCGCTCGACCTGCTCCGCGAACTGGACCGCGCCACGGGGGAGCGCAGCGCCGTGGGCTACCCCGGGGCCGTCACCGCGCTCGCCCTGGCCGCCGCCGGTCGGGTCGACGACGCGCTCGCCGCCGCCCAGATGGTGGAGGCTGACGACCGGTCGACCTATCTCGACCGCCTGTGGGCGGGGTTGGCGGCAGGGGCGGCGGCCGCCCGGTGCGGTCGGCGCGCGGACGTCGACGCGCGGTTCCCCGAGCTATGTGCTCGGGTCGACGCGACGGACGATCGCGTCGCGCAGGCGTTGGTCCGGCTCGGCTGGGCCATGGCGCTCGACGTCGCCGGCGACGCAGCTGCCTCGGCGCTGCTCGACGAGTCTTCGGATCGCTTCGCGAGCCTCGGCATCGACCCCGGCGGCTGGGCGGCCGTCATCCGGCAGGCGGTGGGGATGACGCCGGCGGAGCCCGCACCTGCGTGACGGTCCGGTCCGGTCAGCGGGCGCCGATCGCCCGGAGCTGTCCGATCAGATCGGCCTTGGCCGGATGGAGACGGGCGGGAAGCGCTGCCTCTCCGGCGCGGTCGCGCAGCTGACCGAGGTCGAGGGCGTCGAGGCCGTCCCTCGGGGGGAGCAGATCGGCGAGCCCGGCGGCGGGCTTCTCGTCACCCATGTCGTGCCAGACCCACCAGTACGCACCCATGCGGTCGGCGTACGCCTTGGGCTTCTCGGCGTACAACCGGGCGCCTAGGCGCAACGCCCGCTTCTCGAGCATGACGCGACGTTCGTCCGCCAGGTTGCAGGCGGCGCGGACCTGGGCCTGGCCCCCGAACCGATCCGGTGCCGCCCGGAGCCGATCGCGGATCACCGCCAGGTCGTGGGCGTCCCCCAGCGCGTCGGAGACGTCGTGGAGTCGCTCCTCGAGTGGTTCCAGAATCGAGGGAGCGGCGCCGCGCAGGAGCCGCACGTGGTACCACGCGTCCTTGGCGCGCTTGCGCCACTCGTGCACCGCGGCGGGCTCGGGGCGCCCGCGCGCCTCCGCCAAGGCGCGGCGACCGGCCCGGTAGGTCTTCTCGAGGCCGGGCCCGACCGCATCCCAGCCACGAGCGTCGAGGTTGGTCCGGGTGAGCCGGTGGCGGCCGTCCCGGAACAGCTCGGCGGCGCGCTCGGCCCTGGGGCGTGGGTCTTCGGCATGGGTGGCCTCCTCGGCGAGCGCAGCGAGGCCGGAGCGCACGGCGCCGAGGCCACCGTCCGGCAGCAGATCGGACGAGGCGGCGACCAGGGCGTCGAACGTGGTGAGGGCGGCGTGGGCGTCGCGGAGCGGAGAAAGCTCTCGACCGGCGTCGCGGAAGGCGTCGTTCGCCGGGCGGTAGTCGTGGCCGAGGGCGGGCCGAACGAGGCGGATCAGTCCCCGGAGCTTCTTGCTGCGCTTCCGACTGTCGTGCACCGTGGCCTCCAGGCCGCGGCCGTCAGCCTGCTCCAGGGCCGAGACCGCGCGTTTGACCTGCTCCTCGACGATGCGGTGGACGGCATCGGGAACCGACTCGCGGACCCCGAAGGCATAGGTCATGCCTGCCCCCTTCCCGCTGGTGCGCCCGCAAACCCCCACGTCCACGGCCGCGGTAAGGGTCAGGATCAGGCTGGCGGCGGTGAACCGGGTAGGTCGATGAGGACGGGTTCCCCGATCCGGACCAGGTCGAGAGCGAGGCGCAGCGGTGGCCCGGTCGGCGCCGAGGCGACCTCGACCCGTACCGGGTCGCCGGTGGCGTCGAGCGTCAACACCACGTCGGCGTCGCCTGGTGGACGACCGTCGACGATCTCGCCGAGCACGTTGGCGGGCAGCCTGGCGCGGAGGACGCGGTTGCCGCGCTCATCGGTGCCTGTGTCCCGCCGATCGACGGTCGCGTCGAGCCACGCCGGCAGCAGCGCAACGCCCTTTCCGGCCGATTGCACGCCGCTCTCCTCCGTGATCGGGAGGTAGGTGGCCCCGGGCAGCGCCTCTCGCGACGGAGCCAGGCGGCCCCACACCACCGGCCCCTCGCTCACGGTCTCGGTGGCACGACCGCTGTCGTCGACGGCGATCTCATGGACGCGCTCGGCGGACGTCATCACGTCACCCTCGACGGTCAGGTCGACCGCGAGCCACAGGCCGGGACGCACGTGGCTGACGTCGATCGCACTGGTTGTTCCCACATAACCGAACGAGCCACTGGACACGAGCCGATCAGCCGCCTGGGCAAAGGCCTCCTGCGGCGAGACGTCGTCGATCGCCGTGGTCGTCGTCGGCTCGACGGACGTCGTGACGCTCGCCTCGACATCCGCCGCGGGTTGATCGTCGTCGCGGCCGACCGTGATCAGCCCGAGTCCGGTCGCGAGGGCACCGACGAGAGCCAGTCCGACGGCCACCACCCGGGTGCGGCCCCACGCACTCGTCGGTCGGGATGGGACGGTGTCCGACTCGTCCCCAGCTGTCTCACGTACCGGCGGGTCGACGCGCGGGCCGTCCTCCACGGCCGAGCGCGTCCCGATGCCGATCGGGCCGGTGCCGGCGACGTGAGGCGTGGCCCCGTCCGCGTCCTCCGGGGCGTACGCGGCGTCGGCCCGTGTCGGCGAGCTCGTCGGAGGTCGAACGGGCCGCGCACCCGCGCGGCGCCTGGCCACGATCGCCGCCGTCAGTGCCGCACCCAATGCGGCGGCCGCGAGCGATGTCGCGCGTCTTCTCGACCATGACCGCGGCAACGTGCCCATGGGCCCCACAACTCCGAAGTAACCGAGTCGCGGGCACCGCCGCGCAACCCCAGCACGCCCGCTCGTTCGACTGTCCGACACACTAGTGGGGCGGAACGCCCGGGGTCGCGGTGCCTTGGTGCGGCGGGGATGCGGGCCGGTGGGTCACGGTCGGGGCACGCGGGTAAGAAGGGACGGTGACACTCGTCGAACGTGTGCTTCCACGGCGTCCCTTCGACACGCTGCGCGCCTACCTCGATGCAGGTGGTGGGCAGGGCATCGAGTCGGCCCGCGACGTCGAGCCCGACGCGGTGATGGCGGAGATCGAGGCATCGGGGCTGCGCGGGCGGGGAGGCGCGGGATTTCCCACGGGCACGAAGTGGCGCACGGTGGCGGGCAACCGGTCGCCCGACCTCCCGACCACCGTGGTCGTGAACGCCGCCGAGGGCGAGCCGGGGACGTTCAAGGACCGGTCCATCCTGCGAGCCAACCCCTACGCCGTGATCGAGGGCGCGCTCATCGGCGCCCACGCCGTGACGGCGGGCGACGTCGTGGTGGCGCTCAAGGCCTCGGGCGCGGTGGAGCGCGCCCGGGTCGAGGCGGCCATCGCCGAGATGCGCGACGCCGGCCTGCTGGGGGAGGTCGGCGTGATCGTGGCCACCGGGCCCGACGAGTACCTGTTCGGGGAGGAGACGGCGCTGCTCGAGGTCGTGGACGGGCGGCCGCCGTTCCCCCGCATCGCCCCGCCGTACCGCCGGGGCGTCGTGGAGCTGGTCGAGCACGACGACGACGTCGACAGCGGTAGCGGCCTGGCCGCGCACGTCGAAATGGCCGGCCCCGGGCACGAGACGGGGGCGCCGCCGGCGCTGGTCGACAACGTCGAGACCCTTGCCAACGTGCCGGCGATCATCCAGCGGGGAGCCGACTGGTTCCGCACGCACGGCACGGCGCAGTCGCCCGGCACCATCGTCTGCACGGTGACGGGCGACGTCGCCCGCCCGGCCGTGGGAGAGATCGCCCTCGGGACCACTGTGCGGGCCGCCATCGACGAAGTTGCGGGAGGTGTGTCACGCAGCAGGGTCGTCAGGGCGGTCCTCTCTGGGGTGTCGGCCGGGCCCCTGCCCCCCGAGCTGCTCGACACTCCCCTGACCTACGAGGACATGGCCCGAGCCGGCAGCGGCCTCGGCACCGCTGGCCTCATCGTGGTCTGCGAGGGCACCGACATGACGGCGGTCGCCGCCGGCGCGGCACGGTTCCTGGCGGTCGAGTCCTGCGGCCAGTGCACGCCGTGCAAGCGCGACGGCCTGGCGCTGGCCGAAGCGCTGGAGCGCCTGTGCGCCGGCGACGGCACGGAATCGGACCTCGACACGACTACGTCGGCGCTGCGGACCGTCGCCGATGGCGCCCGCTGCAACCTCGCGAGCCAGCAGCAGGCCGTGGTCGGTCGGATATTGCACCGCTGGCCCGACGAGCCCGCAGCCCACGCCGTCGCCGGGGCGTCGGGAGGCACGGTCGAGCCGCTGTTCATCAGCGAGATCACCGAGCTCGCCGACGGCGAGGTCACCCTCGACATCCGCCGCCGAACCAAACAGCCCGACTGGACCCATCATCCGGAATGGTCGGGCTCGTACCCTGCCGACCTGCTCACGGACCACCGCCAGCATCGGCAGCTGGACTGAGAGACAGCCGTCAGGGGGTCTTCGAGGCCAGGACGTCGGCGGGACTGATCTCCGGCGGCGAGGCGAGCAGGCGGTCGGAGTTGGCCATCAGGGCCGCGGCGATCTGGCCGTCCAGGTGCGCCTGGCGCTCGGCCTGCCCCGGGAAGGCATCGACGATCCAGAACGTGACCGGGTCGGTACGCAGGGCGAACCACACCGGGGTGCCCTCCTCGGCGTTCGCCAGCTCGACGGCGCCGGTGAGGAACTCGGCGAGCTCGTCCTGCGTCTCCGGCTTGGCCGTCAGCTTGACGACGAGTGCAACGGTTGTCATGAGGACGAACCTACGCCGAGCCGGAGGCCGCGGCCACGGCCGGCGTTCCTTGGGCGCGTTCGGGCCCGGTTTTCTAGTGTGCCGACATGCGCAGCACGCATCGGGGAGTCGGGGTGTTCACCCATGCCGTCCTGGTGGCAATCCCGATCGTGATCGCGGTCGCCGTCGGGTGCTCGTCGGGAGACGACGACGGTGACGACGCATCGGGCACGACCGACACGACCGCCGTCCAGGACGTGGCGGTCGACGCCGCCGACTTCAAGCCGCTAGCCGAGATGACGCGTGTGCGCGGGTTCTTCGTCGACAACGTGGCGGGCGACCTCGACGCCACGTTGGCGGTCGCCAACGATCCGGAGGGGGGCACCTATCCGGTGGGGACCGTGATCCAGCTCATCCCGCAGGAGGCGATGGTCAAGCGGGCGCCGGGGTTCGACCCCGACTCCAACGACTGGGAGTTCTTCACCCTTGACGTCACGGCGGGTGGCACCACGATCGTGACCCGCGGTGGCAGCGAGGTGGTCAACCGATTCAATGGCACCAGCTGCGCGGGATGCCACAGCGCCGCGGAGCCGCGGTTCGACTTCGTGTGCGAGCACGACCACGGGTGCGCGCCGCTACCAGTGGGCGACGACGTGATCATGGCGATCCAGAATGCGGATCCTCGTCCCCGCAGCTGACGGTCCCGCTCACCGCAGCTCGTCGATGAGCGCCGCGTAGCGGTCGATGAACGGCAGCCTGGCGGCGGGCTCGTCCCCGACCCTCGGCGCGGCACCGACGACGACGCGCCGCACGCCGAGGTCGCGGTAGCGACGCAGGCTGTCGGCGGACGGATCGCCCCACGCGACCAGCGTGATGGGCATGTCGGCACGGCCGGCCGCGGTGGCGATCTCGCGGAACCGCCCAACCTTCCCGGCCACGTCGCCCAGCGCTATGTCCATGGGCATCCACGCGTCGGCCCACGCGACGGCGTGGGTGGTGCCGAGCTTGCGGCCAGTTCCGCAGAGGATCGGCGGGTGCGGTCGCTGCAGCGGCTTGGGATGCGACCACACGGGATCGAAGTCGTAAAACCGGCCGTGGAACTCGGACTCGTCGTCGCCCCACAGGGCGCGGAGCGCGCCGACGCACTCGGCGAGGGCGCGGTACCGCTGCGACCAGGGGATGTCGGGGCGATGGTTGGCCAGCTCCTCCTCGTTCCAGCCCACCCCGACACCGAGCTGGAGCCGCCCGTCCGACAGCCGGTCGAGGGTGGCCACCGACTTCGCGAAGTCGAAGACGTCGTGCTCCAGCGGGAGCGCCACCCCCATCCCGATCAGCAACCGCTCGGTGGCGCAGGCGGCGGCCGTCAGGCTCACGAACGGGTCCATCATCCGGAGGTAGTGCGGCGGCAGGTCACCGCCAGCCGGATAGGGGGTCCTGCGGGACGTCGGGATGTGGGGGTGCTCGCCGACCCAGAACGACTCGAAGCCGCGCTCCTCGAGCCAACCGGCGAGGACGTGCGGAGCCGGGTCCTCCGGTGTGTTCATCGACGAGAACCCGAGCTCCACGGGTCACCTCCTCCGTACCTGAGCTCGATCACCGCGTCGGGTCGACGAGGACCTTCCCGGCGGATTGGCGGCCGGCGACCTTGCGCAGCGCGCCGGCGACGTCGCCCAGCGGGTACACGGCGTCGATGTGGGGGGTGACGCCGCCGGACGCCAGCAGGTCGAGCAGCTCGGCCCGGTCGCGCTGCGCGAGCTCCGGAGCGTGCAGGCCGAACGTCCGGACCTCGAAACCCTTGATGATCGCCCCCTTCAGCAGCACGAGGTTGAGGGGAATCCTCGGGATCTCGCCGGACGCGAACCCGAGCGTGACGAAACGCCCACCCCAGCGGACCGAGCGGAGCGCCCGTTCGGCCGCTGGACCGCCGACCGGGTCGATCACCACGTCGGCACCGTCCGGGACGATCGCCCGGACCGCGTCCCGAACGTCGTCGTCGACGTAGTTCACCGTGTGCTCGGCGCCGCGCTCGCGGCACAGTGCCAGCTTGTGGGGGGTCGACGCCGCGGCGATCACGCGACCGCCGAGCACCTGCGCCAGATCCACGGCGGCGATGCCCACGCCGCCGGCCGCTCCGAGCACCACCACCCAGTTGCCGGGTTGCACCTCGGCGATCGAGCGCAGCGCGTGGTACGCGGTCGCATAGGTGACCCAGAACCCGGCGGCGGCCGTGACATCGATCCCCGGCGGGATCGGCATGATGCCGTTGGCCGGCATCGTCACGTACTCGGCGAAGGCGCCCACCATGGTGGCGCCGAACACCATGTCTCCGGGCGCCGCGTTGTCGACACCCGGGCCGAGGGCCACGACCTCGCCGGCGAGCTCGCTGCCGGGTACGAACGGTGTCGGCATCGAGACCTGGTACCCGTCGGCGACCATGAGGACGTCCGGGAAGTTGACCGCCGCGGCGCCGACCCGCACGAGCACCTCGCCCGGGCCGGGCTCGGGACGGGCCACGGACTCGACCACGAGCGCCTCCGGCGGCCCGTGCTCACGGCACACGGCCGCCCGCATCGTCTGCCCCGTCACTGCCACCCCCTCGGGCGTTCCCCGGCTCCCTGCTGACCCTGCGTGGCCACCGAACGATCCACGACGTCGCTCACGTGTAGTCCGTCGTCTCGGCCAGGTCGGCGGCCCGCTTGATCAGGTCGAGCACGAGCGGGCCGAACATCTTCTGCTTCTCGTCGCCCTGGCCCCGCATGACTCGCATGTAGCCCTGCTCGAGCACGATCCCCAGCTTCCAGCGGGCGAGGATCAGGTAGTAGTCGATGTCGTCGACCTGGCGCCCGGTCTCGCCGCGGTAGTAGTTGAGCAGCTCCCCCTTGTCGGGCATGCCCGCGACGTCCGCGTAGGCGGCGCCGCTCGCCGGGACCGCCGCGGCCATGTCGTCAGGCCACATCTGGAGGACCCACCCGAGGTCGAGCTTCGGATCGCCGACGGTCCCCATCTCCCAGTCGACGATCGCCGCGAGCCGGGCGGGCGCGCCGTGGTGGTACATCACGTTGGCGAACTGGTAGTCGCCGTGCATGATGCCGGGCACGTAATCGATCGGCTTGTGGGCCCGCAGCCAGTCGGACGCCACGTCGAGGCCCGGGATGTCGCGGGTCTTCACCCGGTCGTAGAACCGGAGCCACCGTTCCACCTGGCGCTCGTGGAAGCCGTCGGGTCGGCCCAGGTCGCCCAGGCCCTTGGCCCGCCAATCGACCTTGGACAGCCGAGCG
This sequence comes from Actinomycetota bacterium, assembly GCA_046744485.1. Lineage (GTDB taxonomy): Bacteria > Actinomycetota > Acidimicrobiia > Acidimicrobiales > VFJN01 > DASQUK01. The sequence goes on from JBKPHE010000111.1 coordinate 8,762, forward strand.
ATCCCGTCGACGAGCTGGAAGGCGAGCCCACGGCGAGCATCGAGGTCGTGGTCGAAGGGGCTCGGCCAGCGGTCGAGACCGACGGGGGACCAGCCGTCGACGAAGCCCATCAGGTAGAAGGTGCACCCGAGCACGCTGGTGTCGGTGCAGACGGCGAGGGCCTCGGTGTGGGGCACGTCGGTGCCCCCGAGCGCCTCGATGATGCGCCACTCGCGCAGGATCCCGTCGTCGCGGCCGGCGGGGGCATCCTTGGGCGGCTTGCGCAGGGCACAGTGGAGTCCGCCGCGCCGGATGCCGAAGATCTCGTTCTGGCTACCGCCCGAGATGGCCCTGCACTCGACCGCCTCGCCGGTTCCCGGGAGATCCTGGGTGTCCATCCAGCGCCCGAGGCGATCGATGTCGGCCGAGTCCATCGCTGCCTCAGGCGTCGGCGAAGAACGCGAAGTCGTCGACGAGGGCGGCGTGGCGGGCCTCGACCAGGGCGCGGCTCGCCGGGTGCGTGAGGATGTGCAGCCGGTTGGACTTGATCCCCCGGACGACGACCGGGCCCACCGCCTCGGGCGACATCAGCGTGTCCGGTGGTTCGGGGGGCGGGGGCGGCGGCAACGGTCCGCCGTGCCGTGCCGGCCGGTGGCGGGCGGAGGTGGCGGCGAGGTTCGACCGCACCATTCCCGGGCACAGCAGCGAGACGCCGATGCCCTCCGCGGCGAGCTCGCCGCGGAGCGACTCGGCGTAGCCGAGCAGCGCATGCTTCGTGGCCGTGTAGAGGCCGAGGTGGATCCCGCTGACAATGGGGGGCGCCAGCAGCGCCGCCAGCGAGGCGGTGATCACGATGTGCGACGGACCGGAGGCGCGGAGGCAGGGCAGGAAGACGTCGACGGCCCGGACCGCCGACAGCAGGTTGAACTCGATGATCCAGGCCCAGTCCGTCTCCGAGGCAGTGGTGAGCGGGCGGTCGGCGACGACACCCACGTTGGTGGACAGCACGTGGACGGCCCCGTGCTCCGCAACGGTGGCCTCGGCCAGGCGGCCGAGCGACTGCCGATCGGTGCCGTCGACCTGCGCCGCGGTGGCGGTGCCGCCGAAACCGGTGATCTCGTTGCTCACCCCTTCGGCTGACACCGCGTCGATGTCGGCGACCACCACCCGCATGCCCTCCGTCGCGAGGCCGAGGGCGATGCCGCGCCCGATGCCGCTTCCCCCGCCGATCACGACGGCGACCCGGCCGTTGACATCCTCCATGCGCCGCTGCATCCCCTCGCTCGAGTCTTCGGCAACAAGTGGCCGACTGGGCCACCTGCGGAGCCTAGGGCAGGACCCCGCACCGGCCCCGTCGTCGTAAGAGCGACGGGGCCGGTGAGATGCAGCCGCCGCCGAGCTAGGTGTAGTCCGCCTGTGATCCTGCGGCCCCGATGAGCGCGGAGACGAGGATGCCGAGTGGCAGCGCGCCCCAGTACGAGACGTTGGCCCCGACGTTCCCCAGGAACAGCATGAGCAGCCATGTCGCCGGGAAGGTGGCGATGAGGAGCAGGACCAGGCCGCCGAGCAGCGCGGTGATCATTTGACCTCCCTGTAGGTAGTGGCGACGGAGGCATACCGGATCGATCTCCCCAGTTGGTGGATCCCACAGCGGGCCGGGCTTGTCGTCGTGGCGTCCGCATCCGTGCCATGGTCTCGGAGTGGACTCCCGGGCGCGCGTCATCGGTCGGCGGCTACTGGTCGCGCTGGTCGTGATCGTGCAGCTGGGGCTGGTGGCGCGCGGCTACTGGTCTGTGCACAAGGAGTTCGCGTTCCAGATGTTCCCCGAGTCGAGCACCTGGCGGGCCGAGATCGTCAGGGTGACGACCGACGGCGACCGGGTGCCCGTCACCCAACCCTGGGCGGGCTACCGGTGGGACGAGTTGGTGACGGGGCGGGGCCTGGGCCATCCGCAGATCCGCCACCACGCTGACGCCGGGCTCGACAATCAACTGGCGTTCCTGGACGCCGCCCTCGACTACGTCGCCGACAACACACCCCGGGACGACGAAACCCGCTATCTCGAGGCGACGGTCACGACCTGGCACAACGCCGACGGGCCCGAGGTGACGGTGCTCCGCAGCGACGACCGGCCGGGCGCGACGTGACGGCGACGGCCGCACCCGTCCGGCCGGCTGGCCTGGTCGGCGCCATGGACGAGCTGCTGGGCCGTCGGGTCAGCATGCGGTCCCTGGCGTTGCTGCGGGTCCTGATCGGGCCGGTGACGCTGCTGCACCTGCGCCCGTTCGTCGACGATGCGCTGGGTGGCAGGATCTATCGCGACGCGTTCTACGAGCCCTACGCGTCCTGGTATCCGGAGCTTCCCCGGCCGCTGTACGGCGCACTGCTGGCCGTCGGCGTCGCGGGGGCGCTGGCGATGTCGCTGGGGTTCTGCACCCGGGTGGCGGCGGGCGTGACCTTCGGCGTCGTCGCCTACAACCTGTTCCTGTCGACCACACACGTCCACAGCAACCGGGCCTATCTCGTGATCGTGCTGGCGGTGCTGGCCATCGCGCCGTGCGGGCGCGAGCTCTCGGTCGATGCGTGGATTCGACAACGGCGGGGGCAGCGGCCGCTCGACCCGCGCGCCCCCGCGTGGCCGCTGTGGTTGCTGCGGTTCGAGGCCGCCGTGGTCTACGGGGCATCGGGCCTGAGCAAGCTCGTCGACCCCGACTGGCTCGGTGGCACCGTCACGTGGCACCGCATCGTGCAGGTGCGTGACCGCCTGGACGCCTCGCCCCTCCCCGGTTGGGCGGTCTCGCTGCTCGCCGACCGCTCGTTCCACACGTTCGCCGCCAAGCTGATCGTGATCACCGAGCTGTTCATCGCCATCGGGCTGTGGTGGCGGGCGACTCGGTACGCGGCCGTGTGGCTGGCGGTGTGCTTCCATGTCGCTATCGAGGTCTCGGCTTCGGTCCAGGTCTTCTCGTACCTGGCGATCGCCGCGCTGGTCATCTGGGCGGTGCCGTCGACGCGCGATCGGGTGGTCGCGATCGATCCCGCGAACCCGAGGCACCGGCGGCTGGCACCGATGATCGGCGCCCTCGACTGGCTGGCCAGGTTCCGCGTCGTCGACGGTCCCCCAGGCGCACCGTTCACGCTCACCGACCGCAACGGCGCCGTGGCGACGGGTCCACCGGCGGTCGCCCGGGTGCTCAGCCGGCTGCCGTTGACGGCATGGTTCGCGCTGCCCACGCTGGCGCTGCCTGCCATCCGCCCGGCGCGTCGATCACCGACCCCCGACCAATCCGGCACGGCACCTGAGGGCGAAGCCGCCGAGCGATCGGGCCTCGCCGCCAGCGGCCCACGTTGACAATGGCTCGGAGATCGGAGCGGCCGTGGGTGCGCGTGGCGCTGGCCGCCCTCGCCTTCGCGGGCGCCGCCGTCGCGGTCTTCGGAGTGCTGTCGCCACCCGAGCGCTGCCCGGCCGTGGACGCGGCCGAGCTGCGCGCATCGGCCACCGAGGCCGTCGACTGGTTCACGCGCAACCAGGAGCCCGACGGCACCTGGCTGTACCTCTACGACGCCGAGAGCGACACGGCCGCCGCCGACTACAACGTCGTCCGCCACATGGGCGCCGGCATGGGGCTCTACCAGGCGGCTTCCGCCGGGATCCCCGGTGCGCTGGAGGTCGCCGACCGTGGCACTGCATGGGCGCTCGGCCGGCTGTTCCAGCGTGACGACTGGGCCGCCCTCCGCTACCGCGGCGAGGTATCGTCGGGCGCGACGGCGCTTCTGGTCGCGGGGCTGGCCGAGCGGCGCACCGACACGGGAGACGATCGCTACGACGAGCTCCTCGCCCAGCTCGGCCGGTTCCTGCTGGCCCAGACCGAGCCTTCGGGTGCGGTGCTCGCCTTCTACGACGTCGGCGCCGGGCGTCCCATGCCGGGCGTGTACTCGAAGTACTACACGGGGGAGACCTACTGGGCCCTGGCCCGCCTGAACCGCCTGTTCCCCGGTGGGCCCTGGGGCGACGCCGCCACTCGCATCGGCGCGTACCTCGCCACGAGGCGCGACGTCGACGAGGACCTCTGGCCACCCATCCCCGACCACTGGGCCGCCTACGGGCTGGCGGAGACCGTCGCATTCCGAGACCGGGAGAACGGTCAGCCGCTCACCGACGCCGAGCTGGCCTACGCGCGGCGGCAAGCGGGCCTGTTCGGCTCGCAGGTGCGGTGGGTGAGCCAGCGGTTCGGGCCGTGGGGCGTGCTCGTCAGGGGCCCACACGTCCCCCGGGGTGGCGGCTACGGGGTCGTGGGGGAGGGACTCACCGGCCTCTGGCGGGTGGCGGAGGCCGACTCTCGCCTCGCCGACCTGCGCGCCCCCCTGACCGAGCGGGCAACGTGCATCGCGGGCCTGGCGGTCCGACAGCAGTCCGATGCTGCCGAGGCCCGTGACGCGGTGGCGCCCGGACGGGTGCGGGGCGCGTGGTTCCGCGACGGCGAAACGCGCATGGACGACCAGCAGCATGCGCTGTCCGCCCTGCTGCGGACCGTCGCCATCGTCGACGCCGCGGGCGGCGACGACTCCGCCGCCGGAGGCACGGGATCGGTGGTTCGGTCGCGCCCCGCGCCGTCGGCCTGGCTCTGGCTGGTCGCGCTGGTTGCGGTGGCCAACTCGTGCCGGGTGGCGCTCGGTGTGCCCCGACGCGATCGGTCCTGCCGGGACATTGCGGTCGTGGCGGCGCTCGGCGGCGCGGCGGGAGGCCTTACCGTCTACCTCGTCTCGCTGGCCAGCGGACCGCTCCTCGACGCGCTCGACGTCAGCGCGCCAGCGTTCCGGATCGCCGCGGGAGCGGTCGGGGCCATCGCGGGCGCGGTCGCGCTCGTGCGCCCCGCGCCCTCGCCGGAGCCGGCGTTGCCGGGCCGGGGCGCGGCCGCGGTACCGGTCGCCGTGCCGCTGGTCGCAGGCCCGGCCCTCGTGTTCCTGGCCCTCAGCGCGCACGCTGACCGCGGTGCGGGCGTGGTGGCGCTCGCGCTCGCGATCGCCGTCGGTCTGGTCGCGATCATCGCCACCCGGGTGGGGGTGGACGGCGTCAGTGGCCCCATCCTCCGCTGGGCCACGCGGGCGACGGCCGCCGCGGCGGTGGTCGCGGCCGTGCTGCTCGTCGTCGACGGCGTGTTCGCCGTCTAGCGCCCGGGCCCACTACGGGCGAGAAAGCTCGGCCGATCGGGTGGGCGACCGCTCACCGGACTTGCGGCGCTCGACGTCGCCCTTTGCCCCGACGGCCTTGACGTAGTCACGAAAACCGACGCCTTCCTCTCATGGACGGACGGTACCCGCCGCGCGTCGCGTCAAAGCTTGGCCTCGCACCAGACGTGGCCCTGGCTGTCGACCACGGCCACGCTCGTGATGCTGTCGGGGTCGACGTCCAGCGTGGCCCCCCACGACGAATCGTGCTCGATGTCGAACGGCACCAGGCGCGGCGCCTGGTCGTTGCGCTCGATGCGGAGCGCGTACGTCTCGTCGGGTACGGCGTAGCGCTCGATCTGATCGCTCCAGCCGGGCAGCGTCATGAACAGTGCCGCCTCGGGCTCGCGGTTCACGAACACGTGCCCGACCACCTCGCCGGCACCCGTGCGCATGGCGGCCCCCGCCGGGGTGGGGCGAGCCGACGGGCCGAGGCCAACCGCCAGGGCTAGGGCGGCGACGCAGGCCGCGAGCCCGAGCACGGCAAGGGCGCGAGAGCCGGGTCGGGCGCGGGGGGTAGTGGGCCGTTCCACGCGGGTCAGAGACGTCAGGACCCTCTCCTGGAACCCGGCCGGCGGCTCGGCGCTGGGTGCGAGCATGAGCAGCCGGTCTGCGTCGGCTGCAAGCGTGTCCACCAGCTGCTGGCAGGTGACGCAGCCCTCGAGGTGAGCGATCGCGGCGGCCCGCTCGGCGCCACCGAGGATCTCGAGCGCCAGCTCCGGTGCAACCGCGGCCAGGTCCGCGCAGTCCATGGCCATCACGGCGACACCCCGGCGAACAGGTCCCGCAGCTTGGCGAGGGCCAGGCGGAGCCGGGTCTTCACGGTGCCGATCGGGAGGTCCCACGCCTCGCTGATCTCCCGGGTGGTCAACCCGTAGTAGGCGGCCGCCATGAGGGTCTCGCGTTGCTCGGTGGGAAGCGACCGCAGGCCGTCGGCGATCGCGGCGAGATCGCCGATCGGGCTCAACACGTCGGCGTCACCGGCCATGTCGTCGATCCCTCCCATGGGATCGACCGCCACGTGATCCAGTCGGCGCTGGCTGGTCGTCACGTGGTCGAGGGCCGCATTCCGGGTGATCCGGAGGAGCCAGGCAGCGACAGAGCCCCGGCGCGGGTCATAGCTGGCGCCGTATCGCCAGGCGCGCACGAAGGCGTCCTGCGCCACCTCCTGGGCGGCCTGGCGGTCGCGCGTTATGGCCAGTGCGAGCCCGTAGACGCGGCCCTGGAAGCGGTTGACGAACACCCGCGCGATGTCGCCATCACCCGTGGTGAAGCCGGCAACCAGGGCCTCGTCCGACGCGTTCCACACACTGTTCTCTACCGCCGATGCGGGGCGCGCAGATCTTTCCCCCACGAGATCCCAGCGGCGTCGCCGGCAGGTATTTCCGGTATGCGGACGCAGACCAGCCCCGACGCCACGGCGTTCCCCGCCTCCTCCTCCCAGCACGCGCTGCGGCGTTGGGGCTGGCTGATCGCCCGCGGCCTGGGTGCCCTGTCCGTCCTGGCCGTCGGCGTCATCCACCTCCAGCAGTACTACGGGCCTTACGCGGCCATCCCGACCATCGGGACCCTCTTCGTCGTGAACTTCGTGGCGGCGACGGTCATCGGCGTGGCGCTTCTCCTGCCGCTCGAGGATCTGGCCGGCCGGTGGGCCGGCGCGGTCGTGGCCCTCGTCACGGCGGGTGGGATCGCCTTGGCCGGTGGCTCGTTCGTGCTGCTGCTCATCAGCGAGCGCAGGCCGCTCTTCGGATTTCAGGAACCGGGCTACGACCCGACCGCGATCGCGCTCTCCCGGGCGACGGAGATCGCCGCCGTCGTCATGCTGAGCACCTCGTTGGTCGCCCGGTTCGCCACCCGAGCACCGAAGGCTCGCTGGTAGCCGCAGCCGTGGGCGCGGTGCGGCGTTCCTCGCGACAAACCCCCCAACCAAGGAGATGGAGCACATGAAGCGACTACCCACCTCCGCGGCCATCGTCGCCGCCGCCCTGGCGCTGGGCGCATGCGGCTCGAGCGGCGACGACAACAGCGACGCGTCGTCGGGGGCCCCCGCCAGCGGCGCCGCCACCGTCTCGGTCGAGCACGTCGACGGCGTCGGTGACGTCCTCTTCGACCAGGAGGGGCTGGCGCTGTACACCCCCGAGCAGGAGGCGGACGGCAAGGTGCTCTGCACTGACTCGTGTGAGGCGTTCTGGAAGCCGCTCGAGCCCGGCTCCGGCACCCCCGCCGCCGAGGCCGGCGTCGCCCGACTGGCCGTGATCATGCGCCCGGACGGCACCGAGCAGGTCACCGCCGACGGCAAGCCCCTCTATACCTTCACCGAGGACTCGAAGGGCAAGGTCACCGGCAACGACTTCTCCGACGACTTCGGCGGTCAGCAGTTCACCTGGCACGCCGTCCTGTCGGACAAGACGGGCACGGGCTCGTCCGGCGGCGGGACGCCCACCACCAGCTCGAGCAACAGCGGGTCCGGCCCCAGCTACTGACACCGACAGCTTCTGACACCGACGGCTGTCAGGGCCTCCTGGCGCTGGATTGGTTGCTGGGCAACCACTTCGGCGCCAGAAGGGGCGCAACGATGCCGCGTGGCGCGACGTCCGTTTCTGGGTCCGGTCAGATTGTGTCGGGCTAGAGTGACGGCTGGTCCCGGCGTCCTTCGGTGGGGGGTGGCGATGTCCCGCAAGATCGACTTCCTGGTCTTCGACGCCGACAACCACATGTACGAGACGACCGAGGCCTTCACGAAGTACCTGCCGCAGGCATACGAGGGCGTCGTCAAGTACGTGGAGGTCAACGGGCGGACCAAGATCGCGTTGAAGAACAAGATCAGCGAGTACATCCCCAACCCCACGTTCAACGTGGTCGCGCCGCCCGGGGCCCAGGAGCTCGAGTTCAAGCTGAAGAACCCGTCGTCGAAGACCCGGGCCAGCGACGGTGACATCGAGGTGGCGCCCCCGCCGAGGTACATCCCCTCGATCCCGGCCTTCTTCAACCCCGAGGACCGCGTCGTGCTCATGGACGAGCTCAGCATCGACCGGGCCATGATGTGGCCGACGTTGGCCAGCCTGCTCGAAGAGCGTCTGGCGGACGACCCGAAGGCCACGCACGCGGTCATCCACGCCCTCAACCAGTGGATGCACGAGCACTGGACCTTCGACTTCGAGGGCCGCATCTTCCCGACGCCGATCGTCACGCTGCCCATCCTCGACGAGGCCCTGCGTGAGCTCGACTGGGTGCTCGAACACGGCGCCCGCGCCATCCTCGTACGGCCCGCCCCGGTGCCCGACTACAACGGGCGCCGGCGCTCGTTCGCGCTCGAGGAGTTCGACCCGTTCTGGGAGCGGGTCCAGGCGTCGGGCGTGCTTGTCGGCATGCACGCCTCCGACAGCGGGTTCCAGCGCTACCTCAACGAGTGGGAGGGTCACGACGCCGAGTTCCTGCCGTTCGTGCGCAAGCGGTCCGCCTTCGCCGCGATCCTCGGTGCCGACCATCGCACCATCAGTGACGTCGTCGCCTCGATCATCGGGCACGGGCTCGCGACCCGCTTCCCCGACCTCCGGTTCGTCCCCGTCGAGAACGGCAGCGCCTGGGTGCGGCCGCTGGTTCACAAGCTCGAGAGGCTCTACGACCGGTCGCCCAAGCTGTTCGACGAGGACCCCATGGTGGCGTTCAAGCGCTCGATCTTCGTCCACCCGTTCCACGAGGAGGACACGATCGGCCTCGTGAAGTTGCTCGGGGCAGACAACGTGGTGTTCGGCTCCGACTACCCCCATCCGGAGGGCCTGTTCGACCCCGTCACGTTCGTCGACGAGCTCGACGGGCTGCCGGAAGAAGACAAGCGCAAGGTGATGGGTGCGAACCTCGCGAGGCTCATGGGCGTCGATCCCGTGGCCAAGGCCGCCTGACCCGCTCGCCGGTTGTGAGAAGGAGGTCCCGGTGGATCACGTAGAGCTCATGGCCGTGGCGCGCGATGTCGAGAACATCGCCATCGATCCGAGCGACATCCTGGTCACCGACCAGGTCGCGGTCGTGACCGCGGGTGGTGGCGGCATCGGGCAGGGTGTGGCCCTGGGCTTGGCCCGCTTCGGAGCCGACGTCGCGGTGCTCGACGTGGCCCCCGAGCGCTGCACCGCGACGGAGGCGGCGATCGAGCGGCTCGGACGCCGGGCCCTGGGGATCCCGTGCGACGTCATGGATGCCGAGCAGATCCGGACGGCCATTGCCACCACGCTCGAGCGGTTCGGACGCATCGACATCCTGGTCAACAACGCCGGCGGGGTGCGCGGTGGGCCGTTCGTGACCATGCCGGAGCGGAGCATGCGCCGTCATGTGGAGATCAACATGATCAGCATGCTCGTTGCCACGCAGGAGGTCGCCAGGGCCATGATCGACGCCGGGAACGGCGGCTCGATCGTCAACGTCGCCAGCATCGAGGCCTTTCGGGCGGCGCCCATGTTCGCGGTCTACGCGGCCTGCAAGGCGGGCATGGCCAGCTTCACGCGGACCATGGCGTTGGAGCTGTCGGAGCACGGCATCAGGGTCAACTGCATCGCCCCCGACCACACCGTGACCCCCGGCTTGCGGGGTAACCGCACCGGCCCGGTCGACCCGAGCACATGGCCGGATTCGTCGGAGGACTGGTCCAAGCTTGTGCCCCTCGGCCGCGAGGGTCTCGTCGAGGAGTGCGCCAGCACGGTGGTGTGGCTGTGCTCGAAGATGTCCGACTACGTCACGGGCGACACGATCCACGTCGACGGCGGCACGTGGGCCTCGTCCGGATGGCTGCGCCGAGACGACGGCAACTGGACGCTCAACCCGTAGGGCCCCGTCCCGGCTCGTCGCCGGGCCCACGGTCCGGCCGCGATCGGTCACGCCTCGACGAGGTTCGCCTTCAACGCGGCGAGGCCGTCGCCGTCCACGCCGTTGGCCAGGAGGAATCCGGTGACCGATCCGTGGCGGGCGCGCATCCAAGCCAGCAGGGTCGGAATGGCATCGCCGTGCATCTCGCGGACCGCGGCTGGCAGGTTCGCCAGGAAGGCGTAGTAGTCGGGCTCGTGGACCCGCAGATAGGCGTTCCGCGCCGCCCGTGACTCGCCCGTCAGCATGTAGTCGTCGACGATGTCTTCGTCGCGCACGCCAATCGCGCTGAGGATGATCGCGGCCAGGATCCCGGTCCGATCCTTGCCGGCCGTGCAGTGGAACACGGCGGGAAGGGCGCCGGGCCGGGCCAACAGGGTGACCGCGTCGGCGATCGCGCGCCGACCCTCGCCGGCCATCGCGACGTAGCCCTCACCCACCGACCGCGACGGGGCGCCCGGTGCCGGCTCGACCGGCCGCTTGGGCCCGCCCACGACATCGATCATGGGCACGTGGTGCACGACGAGCGCGCCGTCGTGCCGGAAGCGCCCGTGGTCGTCCAACTCGTGTTGCGAGCGAAGGTCGATGATCGACCGCAGGCCCAGCTCGAGAAGCAGATCCAGGTCCGGACCGTCGAGGCGATGCAGCGTGTCGGCCCGGTAGAGCGTCTTCCACCGCACCCGCCTTCCCTCGGCGGTCTCGTAGCCGCCGAGGTCTCGGAAGTTGAAGCACGTGTCGAAGCGGATCAGGCGTTCGGCGAACGTCGTCACGCCCGCCAAGCTATCGACGCGGGGTTCAGCGGGCCGGAAGGCAGCGTGAACGTCCGATGGCAACGCGGCAGTCTTTGGTCTCCGTCCAGCTATGCACCTACGGTCCTGCCGGTACCTGCCGCCGTATCGGGACCGGGAGCGCCGCGCGATGGTCAGAGATTCGCAGATCGAGCCGTTCGACGTGGACGTCCCCGCCGATGACCTCGAGGACCTACGCCGGCGCCTCGCCGGTGCGCGGTGGCCCAGCGCGGCGCCGGAGCCCGCCTGGGAGCAGGGGACCGACCTGGCCTACCTCCGCGAGCTGGTCGGCTACTGGCTCGAAGGCTTCGACTGGCGGGCGCAGGAGCGCCGGCTCAACCAGCTCGACCACTTCTTGACGGAGATCGACGGGCAGCGCGTCCACTTCGTGCACGCCCGCTCTCGCCACGCGCAGGCCCTGCCGCTCGTGCTCAGCCACGGCTGGCCGGGGTCGATCGTCGAGTTCCTCGACGTGTTCGGGCCGCTCACCGACCCGTCCGATCCGGCCGACGCGTTCCACGTCGTGGCCCCGTCACTTCCCGGATACGGGTTCTCGGGCCCGGTGTCCGAGCCCGGCTGGCACCCGCGCCGCATGGCCCAGGCGTTCACTGTGCTCATGGACCGGCTCGGCTACACGCGCTATGGCGTCCAGGGCGGCGACTGGGGGTCGCTCGTGAGCCAGAACATGGCGGATCTCGCGCCCGATCGGGTGGCGGGGCTGCACCTCAACTTCGTGAGCGTTCCCCGGCCGAGCGCCGAGCGTGTCCAGGAGCTGGATCCCGAGGAGCGGGCCAGCGTCGAGCGGCTGACCGCGTTCCAGGAGACCGGTGCCGGGTACTCGGCCATCCAGGCCACGAAGCCGCAGACGCTGGGCTACGCCCTCGACGACTCGCCGACCGGGCTGGCGGCCTGGATCGTCGAGAAGTTCCGCGCCTGGAGCGACTGCGGCGGCGACATCGAGCGGTCCTTCACCAAGGATCAGCTGCTCACGAACGTCATGCTGTACTGGCTCACGCGCACCGCGACCTCGTCGGCCCGGCTGTACTACGAGATGCGAAGAGCCGGCCGGGCGGCCTTGCCCCAAGCGCGCGTCGACGTCCCCACCGGCATCGCCAACTACCCCGGCGAGATCACGCGCCTGCCTCGACGGTGGGTCGAGCACCGCTACCGCGTCACCCATTGGGTCGACCAGCCGCGGGGCGGCCACTTCGCGGCGATGGAGGTCCCCGACCTGTTCGTCGACGACCTGCGTTCGTTCTTCCGGACCGTCAGGGCATGAGGGGTCCGCCGTCGAGATGATGGCGCCCGGTGTGGACTAGGCAATGGGCAAGGTGCGTGAGATCGGGTGCTCCAACTTCTCGGCCGATCGGCTCGCGGCCGCGGACGGGGCGGTCGCGGATGGCGCGGTCCGTTGTGTCAGCGTCCAGAACCACTACAACCTGCTCCACCGCGCCGACGAGGCGGACGTCCTGCCCATGTGCGAACGGCTGGTGCTGGCCCACATCCCTTACTTCCCGCTCGCCAGCGGCCTGCTGACCGGCAAGTACCGGCGAGGGGAGGCCCCGCCCGAGGGCACCCGCCTGGCCGGATGGGGCGATCGCGCCGACGCGATGTTGAGCGACCGCAACTTCGACCAGATCGACCGGCTCACCGCCTGGGCCGAGGCCCGGGGGCACAGCATCCTGGAGCTGGCTGTCGCGTGGTTCCTCGGCAAGCCCACGGTCGCCTCGGTCATCGCCGGCGCGACCACGGTCGCCCAGGTGGAAGCGAACGCCGCCGCGACCTGGCAGCTCTCGGCCGAGGAGGTCCTGGACGTCGACGCGATCACGGCGGCGTCGTGATCCCGCCGTCCGTGTGATCTGACCCGGTCGAACTCTTGGAGCATTAGCATCGGCCGTTGATGGACCACCCACCGCGCGGCGGCGCGACCCGATGAGCGACCTGCCGGACCTGCTGCAGCTGACCGAGATCGGCGAGCGGCGCTATCACGTCACCCAGCCCTCGGAGTCGGCCGAGGGTCGCGACGTGGTCTTCAGCGGCCAACTGCTCGCGCAGATGATCATGGCGTCCGACCACGCGGCGGGCGGGGCCAAGGACGTGCGGTCGATTCACGCCGTGTTCCCGCGGGCCGGGACGTACGGCCAGCCGATCGAGCTGGAGGTCGAGTCGCTGCTCGCCGGGCGCACGTGGGCGAGCGACACGGTGACCGCGGTGCAGGCGGGAAGGCTGCTGAGCCGGGCCGCGGTCCTGCTGAACGTCGTCGACGAGGACCTCATGCGCCACGGGCCGCACATGCCCTCCGTCCTCGCCCCCGCGGCCCTGGAGGCGGCTCCCGGCCTGGTGTTTCCGGGTGCCGAGCTCAGGCCCGTGCCCGGCCGGCGCGAGCAGGGCGGCGTGCCGGTGGAGATGGCGTGGCACCGCTTCGAGCGACCGCTGGCCTCGCAGGCCGCCAACCAGGCCGTGCTGACGTGGGCGACCTGCGGCAGCATCATCGGTCTCGCCATGCGCCCGCACCGCGACCAGGTGCGCATCGAGAACGCTCACAAAGCGATCTCCACGGGCGTGATCGCCCACACGATGCACTTCGTCGACCGCTTCGACGTCTCACAGTGGCTCCTCGTTCGCCACGAGGCCACCAAGGCGGCCACCGGCAGGGTGTACGGAGACGGCCGGGTGTTCACCGAGGACGGCACCCTCGTGGCCGCGTTTCACCAGGACTCCATGGCCAGAACCCCGTCCGGGCCGCTGGATGCGAAGCGGTCCATGTAACGGCCGGCGCAGGCGTCGGGCGGCCGGGGCTCGGGCCCGTCGACGTCTCGTCGTCCCGAGATTCATGCAGCGACCAAATAATCCGGTTCGATGAGATGCGTACACTCGCGGCATGAGCGACGCGATCCGCGCTGAGACGATCAGCATCTCGGGCCACGACGGCGACGAGATCGAGGCGTACCGGGCAATCCCGCTCGACGAGGGGCGGTACGGCGGAGTGGTCGTGGTCCACCACATGCCCGGCTACGACCGCGCCACCAAGGAGATCGTTCGCACCTTTGCGGTCTACGGCTACAACGCGGTCTGTCCGAACCTGTTCCATCGCTACGCCCCAGGGGCGAAGGCGGCCGATGCCGCAGCTGCGGCCCGCGAGGCTGGCGGGGTGCCCGACGCCCAGTGCGTCGGCGACGTGGCCGGCGCCGCTGAGCACCTGCGGTCGCTGCCGACCGCCAACGGCAAGATCGGTGTCATCGGGTACTGCTCGGGCGGGCGCCAGGCGTACCTCGTGGCGTGCACGCTGCCACTGGACGCAGCCGTCGACTGCTATGGCGGGCGCGTGGTCGCCGGGCCCGACGACCTGTCGCCGGCCCGCCCGGTGGCACCCATCGATCTGACGTCGAGTCTTGGTTGCCCGCTGCTCGGCTTGTTCGGTGCCGACGACCACAATCCGTCGCCCCAGGACGTTGCCCGGATCGAGGAAGAGCTCCGCGCCCACGGCAAGACGTACGAGTTCCACTCCTACGACGGAGCGGGCCACGCCTTCTTCTCGGTCGACCGTCCGAGCTACGACGTCGACGCGACGAAGGACGGCTGGAAGCAGATCTGGCGCTGGTTCGGCCGCTATCTCTCGGCCACCTGACGGCGGCGACCGGCTCGCCGTCACCGTCTCGCGCCGGTGCCGCACGTTGCGGTCGCCGCCCAGGGGAAGTGCATAATGGGTGCACTGATACATGGTCCGGGACCAGATATCAGGCTCTTCGGACCGGGAGCCCCCATGGACCACCAGCTGCAGAAGCTCGATCCGGCGGACGTTCGCCAGGACATGCGCGGGCACGCGCTGTCTCTGTTGCCGTGAGGGGATCGGGGCGGGGGACACCACGTTGAACGTCGGCATGTTGCTGGAGTTGGCCGCCGAAGGCATGCCCGATCGTCTCGCCGTCGGCGCGACGGCGGACGGCATCAGCTACGCCCAGCTGTTCGAGCGGGCGCGGCGCGGGGCAGCCGTGGTGCGGGCCAACGGTGTCGAGCGCGTCGGACTGGTCGACACGAACTCTCCGGCGGTGCCGCTGCTGCTCTACGCCAGTGCCCTGGCGGGTGTCCCCTTCACCGCCGTGAACTACCGGCTGTCCGACGATCGGCTGCGGTCGGTGATCGACCGTGTAGCACCGGCGCTCGTCGTGTCCGACGATGCCGCCCGAGCCCGGATTCGGGGTGTCCCGGGCCTCGAGCTGCTCACCCGTGACGAGCTGGACGCTCGCCTGGAGCAGGCCGAGTGTGTCTCTGATGTCGAGGTCGATAGCGACGCCGTGGCCATCTGGCTTTTCACCAGCGGCACGACCGGCGAGCCCAAGGTCGCGCTGCTGCGCCATCGGCACCTGGTTTCCTACGTGCTCTCGACGGTCGAGTTCATGGGCGCGGGCGAGGACGAAGCGACGCTCGTGAGCGTCCCGCCGTACCACGTCGCCGGTATGGCCGCCGTGCTGTCGTCGACCTATTCGGGTCGGCGGATCGTGTACCTGCCCCAGTTCGACCCGGACGAGTGGGTGTGCCTCGCCGAGGAGGAGGCGGTGACCCACGCCATGGTGGTCCCCACGATGCTGGTAAGGCTGCTCGACGCCATGGAGGAGCACGGCACCACCCTTCCGTCCCTCAGGCACCTTTCCTACGGTGGTGGGCGCATGCCGGTGGCCGTGATCGAGCGGGCGATGAACCGGCTGCCGCACGTCGGGTTCGTCAACGCCTACGGCCTCACCGAGGCCAGCAGCACCGTCGCAGTGCTCGGTCCCGACGATCATCGGGCCGCGTACGGGAGCGACGATCCCGCGGTCCGGATCCGGCTCGGCTCGGTGGGCCGGCCGCTGCCCACGCTCGAGCTCGAGATCCGTGATCCCTTGGGCACGGTCCTCCCGCCCGGTGAGACCGGCGAGATCCACGTTCGGGGCGAGCAGATCGCCGGCGAGTACCTCGGCCGCGAGGTCCTGACACCCGACGGGTGGTTCCCCACCAACGACTCCGGGCACCTCGACGAGGAGGGGTTCCTGTTCGTCGAGGGGCGGCTCGACGACGTCATCGTCCGGGGTGGAGAGAACATGTCGCCCGGTGAGATCGAGGACGTGCTGCTCCGGCACCCCGCGGTGGCCGAGGCGGGGGTGACCGGGGTTCCGGACGACGAGTGGGGCGAGGTGGCTGCGGCCGCAGTCGTCTTGGAGCCCGGCGCGAGCACGACCCAAGCCGAGCTGCAGGCATGGGTGCGTGAACGGTTGCGTTCCTCACGGATGCCGGTCGTGGTGGATGTGCGCCCGGCGTTGCCCTACAACGAGACCGGCAAGCTGCTGCGGCGTGTGCTGAAGGACGAGCTGGGCCGGCTGGCCGGCTCGAAGTTGACCCCGACCTGACGGCCCAGGGCGACCCGAATGCGCCCCGGCGTCGCCTATCGCGCGGACAGGTCCAGCACCGAGGCGATGGTCCGCATGCCCGCCAACCACGCGTCCGCGTCGCCGCGCTCGGGGGCGGCGACGACGTGTTGAACACCCGCCGCTTCGTAGGCCTCGCACTGGGCCCGTATCTCGTCGGGCTCCATGGTGTTGCCGTCCCAGGGCACACGCAGGGAGATCGTGAACGCGTCGTCGGGCCGTGAGGCGCGGATCCGCTCGACCAACGCCTTGGCGTCGTCCGGCTGGACGCCCACGCCGTGGAACCCGTCGGCCCTGGTCGTCGCCCTCCGGAAGGCCCCGTCGCTCCTGCCGCCCACCCAGACGGAAATGTCGTGTGCCGGCTTCGGCAGCACCCGCATGTCGCTGAAGGAGTAGTACCGACCGTCGTGCGTCGCGGGATCGTCGCTCCAGGCCGTGTGGAACAGATCGATGATCTCGTCGAGGCGGGCACCGCGGTGGTCAAAGGGTGCGTGGAGCGCCTGGTACTCGGCCGCTGACCATCCGATGCCCACGCCCACGGTGAGCCGGCCCCGGCTCATGTTGTCGAGCGACGCGAGGGAGTTGGCCAGGGCCAGCGGGCTCGGATACTGCGGCCCGACGAGCACGCTCGTCCCGAGTCCGACCGCCGACGTGGTTGCGGCGGCGAACGTCAACGCGATCAGCGGGTCGTAGAGGTACGGCGACGGGTAGGGCTGGTCCTTGGGTACCACCAGGTGGTCGCTGACCCACACGTCGTCGAACCCGAGCGCTTCGGCCAGCCGGGCGGCCTGTTCCACGGTCCCGGCGACGGCGGCCCGGCCGAACTGCGGGAGGTGGATGCCGACGCGCATGGGTGGATGGTAACGAACGGTCGGGACGAATTCCGACTCCGTCTACATACGAGCGAGACGCGGCGGCGACCCCGGCGTAGTCCTTTCGTGGAGGAGAACGACTCCGACCAGAGGGTTTGTGGATGCTGGCTGAATCCTCTGTCGCGCGTCGGCGGTATGTCATGGCAGGCAATGCGGCCGGCTCACATGCACCGATCTTCGAGGCAGGGAGGATCTGATGAGCTTCACATCGCGTCCCATCGCACTGGCAGCGGTGACGCTCGGCCTGTTCGGGTTGCTCGGCTTGGCGGCCTGCGGCGACGATGACGACGACTCGACGACGGCCACCTCGGCGGCCGACACGACCGAGCCCGCCGACACCACCGAGTCCACGGAGGCTGCGGCCCCGGCCGCGGGCGCATCCACGGTGGCGACGGCAGACACCGACCTTGGCACCATCCTCGTCGATGGCGAAGGCAGGACGGTGTACCTGTTCATGCCGGACGCCCAGGGAACCAGCACGTGCGTCGACTCCTGCGCGGCCACCTGGCCGGCGTTGCCGGGTCCCGCCACCGCGGGCGTGGGCGTCGACGGGGCCCTCCTCGACACCGCGGACCGCCCCGACGACGGTTCGGCGCAGGTCACCTACAACGGCTGGCCGCTGTACCACTTCGCCAGCGACGCAGCCCCGGGCGACACCAATGGCCAGGGCATCGGCGACATCTGGTTCGTCGTCGACCCCAGCGGCAACGCTGTCACCAGCTGAGATACTTTGGCGCCGCATCCAGGCGGACACCTGCGACCGGAGGCGCTGGGTTCCACCCTTCGGCGGGCGAGGTCATGGGTCTCACGTCCGGAACCCATGACCTCCGGCTCGGTCCTTCCGAACCCATGACCTCGGGTCGCACCACTGCTGGGTCGGCCGTAGTGAGTGGTCCGGGCCGGATCACTCCGCGGGCTCGAACCGCCAACGATCGCCGTCGCGCAGGATCGTTCCGCCGCCGGGCGCTTCGAACAGAGGCGCGATCAACAGCAGATCCTCGCGGAGGCAGCGCTCGAGCAGCGCGCGCCTCGTCGTCCGCACCGCCTCCGGGTCGTAGTCGAGCTCGGCGACCTCGGGATCGGCGATCTGTGCCGGGTGCAGGAAGAGGTGCCCGGTGATGACGGCCTCGGGTGGGTCGCCGACGTAGACACCGAAGTGACCGGGATTGTGCCCGGGGAGCGGATCGAGGACGACACCCGGCGCGGGCTGGATGCGGTCGTCGTAGCGCTCGAGGAGCCCGGCGCGCTCGACGTCGAGGAGCCCTTCGGCTCCGGGCCGCTGGCCATTCACCAATGCGGTCATCTCGATACCCGGCACCAGGTAGCGCGCATGTCCGAACGCCGGCGCGCCGGTCGTCGGGTCGACGTTGGCCCCCACGCCGTCGATGTGCGAGTTGATCACGATGTCAACGTCGTTGGCACTCCACCCGGCCGCCCCGAGGGCCTCCAGGCGCGCCGTGAACCGGGCGGCATCGTCGAATGCGAGCCAGGGATCGACGACCACCGTGTACGTGCCGTTGGCGAGGACCATGGCGCTCGACCCGATGCGCAGCGCCCAGTCATCGGTGACGAATCTCGGGTGGAGCCACGGCGATCGCTGCAGGGCCACCCGCGTCTCGTCGTCCTGGGGAAGCACCAGTTCGAAGCCCGGGTCGGCGACCCGGGTGATCGCCCAGCCGCCAGCGTGCCAGCATTGCACGACCAGACGGTAGGGGATCCGTGCGGCCACCGACGTCCCCATATCGTCGGGGTCATGGTCGGCGGGCCGACTCCCACGCGACGTGGGAGGCCCGCACCCTCGCCCCCAGCGCTTCCCATGCCCGGTCGCTGACGGGCGAGACGTCGAGGCCGAAGAGGCCAGTCACCGATGGCGCCTGGCGTCTCGGCCAGCACCACGGCGAACGGGCCCTGGCGATACTCGCCGGCGAGCAGGGGAACGGGCTCGTGCAGGGCGTCGCCGAGGCCGGCGTCGACGTACCAGCTCCCGTCGGGGTTCGTGTCGGTCGGAAGACCGTGGACCGTCAGGACGAGGTGGTTGGCCATGCTGTCCTCGTTCGGGCCATCACGACCGTGCACGCCACCCACGTGGCACGCCACGTCGTAGCCGAGCGACAGGAGCAGCCCGGCGAACGCGCCGTTGAGGTGGTAGCAGTACCCGCCTCGCCCGGGTCGCGATCCGCGCCACCGACTCGCCGACACCGATGCCCCAGCGCTCCCCGAGGTGGATCCACAGCGTCTCGTACGGCACGCGCTCGACATGAGCGCGATGTAGCCGGAACAGCCCCGCCACCGAGGGTGGTTCGGCCTCGAGGCCAAGCCTGGCCAGGTAGGCAGCCTGATCCGTCTGGGAGATAACGGCCACAGGCGGACTAGCTGCCGGACACGATCCGGTGTGCGATCTGGAACATGTTGCCGAACGGATCACGGACCATCGCCCGTCGGTCGCCGTACGGGGTGTCGAGTGGCTCCTCCATGGCCACCGCGCCCGCTTCGATCGCCCGGAAATACGTGCGGTCCGCGTCGTCGACGTAGACGTAGAGGAATGCCGGGAACGGCTCGCGGGCGCCCGCGGACGTCACCATGACGAGCGAGTCGCCGATGCGGACCTCGGCCGGCCGATCGGCCAGGACCTCGCCAGAGGCGCCGAACACCGCCCGCAGGAACTCGACCTGCGCTGCAGCATCGGCCACCACCATGCGGGGCGTCACCGAGTGAAACCCACTGGGCGGACGGCGTTCGGCAGTCATCGGGTCACTCTCGCACCCAACCGGTGCGGTAGCGCAAGAGGATGATGCCGGAGGTGGACGCAAGAATCTCGGCGAGCTCCAGCTCGGGGCGCTCGGCCGCCCCTCGTAGGGCCGGCGACCGTGGCCCAGCACATGCCACGCTGTCTGGAGACGGAGACCTGCGCGCGAACTCATCGGTGGATCGATGACCGGAAAGCATGGGGGTGAACCAGCCTGAGGAGGATCGACTCGGTCGCCTGGCGCGCGCGTCGTCGCTCGCATTGGGTGCGACCGAATACGCGGATGTCCCGTCCGCCGTGCTCGCCGAGCTGCGGTCGGTGTGCCTCGGGCTGCCCGAGACGGCCGAGAAGCAGGTCTGGGCGGGGACCCAATGGCGGGTTCGCAACCGGATGTTCGCACACGTCCTCAGCGTCGACTTCGAGGATGGCCCGGTCACCGTGATGACATTCCGATCCACGGGCCCGGAGCTCGACGCACTTCGCGGCGCGGGTCATCGGTTCTTCCGGACCGCGTGGGGAGCCAACCTGGTGGGCATGGTGCTCGACGCCGGCGTGAACTGGGACGAGGTCACCGAGCTCGTCATCGAGAGCTACTGCGTCCTCGCCCCCAGGAAGTTGGTCGAGCAGATCGACAGACCCGGCGACTGACGGGCCGCGACGAGTGGCTGTGGTCGCATGGCCCCGATGCTACGGAGGAGCGGCCCGAGCATGCGCGCGGCCCCGAGCCGCCGGCATGGCTGGGCAAGTGCGCAACATTTGGGCGGAGTCCATATCTTTCGCATAGCATCCGGAGGCTGTGACGGCGACATCGGAGAGCGACCTGGACGTCGTGCTCGGCGAGTTGACCACGTGGTTGGAGGCCAACTGGGATCCGGAGCAGTCGCTGCGCGAGTGGTGGCGCCGGTTGGGCGAGGCGGGGTGGGCCCAGCCCCACTGGCCCCGGGAGTGGTACGGACGGGGGTTGTCGCGCGCCGACGGGCTGGCGGTATCGGTGGCGATCCAGCGGTTCGGCGCGGTCCCCGGTCCGGTCGGGTTCGCGACCGGGATGGCGGGTCCGACGCTCCTCGTCCACGGCACCGACGACCAGAAGCGACGGCATCTGCGGGGGATGGTCACCGGCAGCGACGGGTACTGCCAACTGTTCAGCGAACCGAACGCGGGATCCGACCTTGCAGGGCTCCAGACCGTTGCGGCTCTGGACGGTGACGACTGGGTCGTCAATGGTCAGAAGGTGTGGACGTCGGGCGGACAGGTCGCCAACAAGGCGATGCTGGTCGCACGCACGAACGTGGAGGTGCCCAAGCACGCTGGGATCTCCTACTTCATCATTCGCATGGACCAACCCGGCATCGAGGTTCGTCCTCTCCGGGAGATGACCGGCCGCCGCTTCTTCAACGAGGTGTTCATCACCGACGCTCGTGTGCCCGTCGATGACCTGATCGGAGGCGAGGGCAAGGGGTGGACGGTGGCCAATACGACCCTCGCGTTCGAGCGGGCGCTCTCGGCGGGCGGGGGCGCGACCACCACCGCGAGGCCGGGGCCGATCGCGGGCGATCTCGACCGTCCCACCGCCGCCTTCGTCGTCGCTCCGGACGCGGACTCGCCGCCGGTCGCCTCGCGGCTGGGCGGCTGGCCGCGCCTCGCCGAACTGGCCCGCGAGGTCGGGCGCACGTCCGATCCGGTCGTTCGCCAGGGTCTGGTCCGGCTCTACACCTTCGAGCGGCTCTTGGCGCTGACCAGCCGGCGGGCCCGCGCCCTGCAGGAGTCCGGCGCGGAGCTGCCCGGACTGCCGAACCTCGCCAAGATGGCGCAGAATCACGCGATCCGCCTGGGTCGTGACCTGACCTTCGCGATCCTCCAGGCCGCGGGGACGCTCCACGGCTACGACCCGCGGACCGTGGCGGCCGCCGAGGCGGTGACCGGCGTCGCCGATCTCGGCGCACTCATGGAGGGCGCGCTCTTCGCCCAGGGGCCGCCGATCTACGGGGGGTCCGACCAGATCCAGCGCAACATCGTGGGTGAGCGCGTTCTGGGCCTGCCCCGGGAGCCGAGCGCCGACCGGGGCGTGCCGTTCCGCGACCTTCCCAAGAACTGATGGCACGAGGACGTGGCCGGTCCGGCCGGTTTGCCGAGCGCCGGCCGCCGGCTCTCCGAGCGGACGACGTCGCGTAGCGCGGCCGAAGGCGCGTGGCTACGAGTTCGCGACCTCGTGCTCGAGCAGCTCGGCGAAGCGCGCCCGGGCCTCGGCGCGGCGGGTGGGCAGGTGCGCGCTGGGCCACAGGCCGTCGACGGGCTTGTACTCGCGCAGCACCTGGCGGGCGACCGTGACCTTGTGCACCTCCGTGGGTCCGTCGGCCAGCGCCAGACTCTCGGCGCCGATGAGCATGCCCACGAACGGCATCTCGTTGGACACCCCGAGTGCGCCGTGCAGGTGCAGCGCGCGCTGGGCGATGTTCGTGAGCACCTTCGGCATCGTCGCCTTCACCGCCGCGATGTCCTTCCGCACGCGCCGGTAGTCCTGGTACCGGTCGATCAGCCATGCCGTGCGCAGAACGAGGAGGCGGAACTGCTCGAGCTCGATCCAGCTGTCGGCGATCTGCTCCTGCACGATCTCCATCGACGCCAGCGGACCTTCCCGGGTCTGCCGCGACAGGGCCCGTTCGCACATCATGTCGAAGGCCCGCCGGCACTGGCCCACCGTTCGCATGCCGTGGTGGATGCGCCCGCCGCCCAGGCGGGTCTGCGCGATGGCGAACGCGCCGCCCTCCTCGCCGAGCAGGTGGTCCCGTGGCACCCGCACGTTCGCGTACCGGATGTAGGCGTGCGAACCCTCGCCCTCGGGCTCGGTGCCGATCCCGACGTTGCGGATGATGTTCACCCCGGGTGTATCGGCCGGCACGATGAACATCGACATGCCCTGGTAGGCGCTGACTTCGGGGTTGGTGACCGCCATGACGATGAGGAAGCTCGCGAAGCGGGCGTTCGACGAGAACCACTTCTCGCCGTTGATCACCCACTCGCTGCCGTCGAGCTCGGCGCGCGTCTTGAACAGGGTCGGGTCGGCGCCCGCATGGGGCTCGGTCATCGAGTAGGTGGACGAGATCTCGCCGTTGAGGAGTGGCTCGAGGTAGCGAGCCTTCTGCTCACTGGTGCCGAAGTGGGCGAGGATCTCGGCGTTGCCGGTATCGGGCGCCTGACAACCGAAGACCGTCGGCGCCCACCGCGACTGGCCGAGGATCTCGTTCAGGAGCGCGAGCTTCAGCTGCCCGTAGCCCTGCCCGCCGAGCTCGGGGCCGAGGTGTGCCGCCCACAACCCTCGGTCGCGCACCTGCTGCTGGAGCGGTCGGACGATATCGAGGGCGTTGGTGTCGCTCTTGTCGTACGGGTTGCCGAGCACCAGGTCGAGCGGCTCGATCTCCTGGCGTACGAAGGTCTCGACCCAGTCCAGCTTTTCCTGGAACTCGGGCTCGGTCTCGAAGTCCCACGCCATCGCCGTCCCTCCCCGATGACGTTCTCAGTTGCGAGAACGTCGTTCTGCACGTTAGGGCAGCGCCCGGCGACCTCGCAAGGTGTCGCTCATTGGCCCACGTGGAGCCCACCGCCGACGCGCACGATCGCGCCGCTGGTGAAGCTCGACGCCGGGCTGGCGAGGAACAGCACCGCCGTGACGATCTCCTCGGGGTTCCCGGGGCGGCCGATTGCCGTCGTGACCCTCGGCCAATGTCCAGTGACGGCCCGGGCCCGAGGGAGTCCGCTTGATCCGGATATCGAAGAGTAGGGTTCTCTTTCGGCAGAACACAGTTCCACGCCGAGCGAGCTCCGGCTGAAGGGCAAGGTGATGGCGAGGCCGTCGAAGGCGCGAGCAGCCCTGGACGATTGGGACGTCCGCGAGCCCTCGCCTGTCGCGGCGCGGACCGCCCGCCGCGCGTTGGCCGCCCGCGAAAGCGCTTACGTTGACGAGGTCCAGCGCCTCCTCGACGCCGGTCTCGAACTCATGGTCGAGCTGGACGACGAGCGGGCTCCCCGCGTGGCCGAGATCATCGAGCGTGCCGGGCTATCCAACCAGGCGTTCTACCGGCACTTCGCCGGCAAGGACGAGCTGATCGCGGTGGTCGTCGAGGCAGGGGTCCATCGCCTCGAGAGCTACCTGCGCCACCAGCTCGACAAGGTCGACGATCCGGAGCGCAAGGTGCGCGCGTGGATCGCCGGCGTGGCAGTCCAGGCTCAGCGCAGGACCGTGGCCCGCCAGACGAGGGCGGCCATGCGCAACCTCAGGCAGCTGCCGTTCGAGATGCGCCAGACGGTCAGCTCGCCGGCGACCGACCAGATGCTCGCCGACGCCCTGCGCCACGCGGGCAGCACCGACCCCGAGCGTGACGCCGCCGCCATCTCGCTGGTGGCCTTCGGCCGCCTGGAGCAGTTCCTCTGGCGGTCACCGCCGAGCGACGAGGACGTGGAGCACCTCATCGAGTTCTGCCTGGCCGGCATCCGGCGCTGAGCCCGGTCGCGGCGTCGTGCCAGCGGTCATCATTGGCGGCGGTGCCGGCGTGTGGCCGACCGAGATGGACAAGAGCACAGGAGGGGCAGGCGATGGGGCAGCTCGACGGCAAGGTCGCCGTGGTCACCGGTGCCTCGAGCGGGTCTGGCCGGGGCATCGCCAAGCTCTTCGTGGAGGAGGGCGCGTCGGTCGTGATGCTGGCGCGTGGGCGCGGGCGCCTGGAGGAGGTCGCGGCCGAATGCGGTCACGGCGCGCTGCCGGTGGTCACCGACGTCGGTGACCCGGACAGCGTCGCTGCAGCCTTCACGGCCGTCGAGGAGCGATACGGCAAGCTGGACATACTCATCAACAACGCCGCCGTCTACCGGCCCTGCGCGGTCGAGCGGTTGAGCGATCACGACATCGTCCGGCAGGTGAGCACCAACTTCCTCGGCCCCGTCTACACGAGCCGGGCAGCGATCCCCCTGATGCGGGCGGCCGGCGCCGGGGACATCGTCAACACGTCGAGCGAGTCGACGCTCGATCCGTTCCCCATGTTGTCGATGTACGTCGCCACCAAGGCGGCGCTGGAGATGTTCGATCGGGTCCTCGCAGAGGAGCTGCGCGACGAGGACATCCGCGTGACCACGCTCGTGCAGGGCACGGCCTCGGGCACGGGAGGCGGTGCCACCGACTGGGAGTGGGACCCCGAGCACGCGGGCGAGGCGATGGAGCTGTGGACGAAGCTGGGCTTGCTCAACCGGGTCGGTGGTGGCACCGGCGGGCAGCAAGTCGAGGACGTCGCCGGCGTGCACCTCTTCATCGTCACCCGCCCCCGGACCCAGAGGCTGGACACCGTCCACTGCCGCAGCTTCTGAGCTGTCGACGAGAACCACGATGCTCAGTCCCGCGGATCGCCGGGCACCACGCGGCCGGTGAACGCGTAGACGGCCCCGAAGCAGTCGGCCGGCTCGAGCGTGAACCCGTCCCCGGATCGGTCGGCGACGCCCACGCCCACGCCTTCGATGTGGCGTTCTGCCGCCTCGAGGTCGACGACCTTGAAGGTGCAGCCGTGTGGAAGTTCGCCGTTCTCGGCGAGATCCGCGGCGAGCCGGGAGTCGTCGACTGTCGGCCTCGCCAGTTCCACGATCGAGTCACTGCCCACGAAGACGAACGCACTTTCGACGCCGGCCGATGCCTCGGTGTAGAGGACGCGGCCCCGGAGCGGGCCCTCGTACAGCGCCCGGGCCTTGTCGACGTCTGTCACGATCGTGGTGAAGTACGCCACGCGTTCGATCCCCAGGGGATGGTCGTCGCGCCAGAACGAGGGCGACCAGTCGAGCGCGAACCGCGGGTCTCGCTCCCGCCAGAAGCCGTCCAGGGCGACGAACTCGAGCTGACCGAACGTGTCCTTGGGATGGGTGAAGATCGTCGGCCCCGGGTCGAAGTCACCATCCGGGAACATGCCGCCGGCGGGCATGGCGATCCGCACCCCATGGACGCGCAGGTCGTCGAAGAGAGGCCGCAGGTCGGGCGTGTCGACGTACCACGCGAGCGAGTGGAAGTGCTGCCCGAACCGGGTGCGAAAGCGACCCAGCGGCATCGCTTCGTCTTCCGGTGCCGAGCCGGGTTCGATCACCTCGATCATGAAGTCGCCGATCATCGCCAGCGAGGCCCACCGCTTCTCGACGTCGGACCAGTTCTTCTCGATGAACCGCTGGGGCTTGAAGACCTCGTCGTACCAGGCGTCGGCCTCGCCCCGGTCGTCGACGACGTGGATCAGGTGGAAGAACTCGCGGACCGGCATGGCGGGATCGTAAGTGGCCCCGGGAGGCATGGCCAGGCGCGTTATTG
This sequence comes from Actinomycetota bacterium, assembly GCA_046744485.1. Classification (GTDB taxonomy): domain Bacteria; phylum Actinomycetota; class Acidimicrobiia; order Acidimicrobiales; family VFJN01; genus DASQUK01. Next base: position 34,963 of record JBKPHE010000111.1, read on the forward strand.
TTCATTGGCCAACAATTGCGGGCCGGAGCGCTGGGGTGGGCCGGGCGACCCCGTTCCGGGAGGTCGTCGGCCGCCTGCGCTCAGGCCCGGCGCGCCGCGGTCGCCCGCCGCTGGCGGGGTGGGGCGACGACCAGGTTGCGCGCCCCGGCCAGCAACAGTGCGGTGCGCAGACGTAGCACCGCGCCGAGGTCGACGCGCTCGTCCACGGTCCAGTCCTTGATCCCGTCCATGACCAAGGCCGTGAGCATTGCCGCCAGGTCCTTGGGGGAGATGTCGTTCGGCAGCTCGCCGGAGTCCTGGGCATGAGTGAACACGACCGAGAACGCCCGCTGGAACCCGAAGTGCTCCTGGTCGTGCAGGAGCTCCGCCTCGGGGGCGCGGTGGAACTCCTGGATCATGCGGCCCACGGCGGCGCGAGGGCCCTTCTCGATGCGCCGGGCGAGCTTCGTCATCAACTGGTCGAGAACCACGTCGAGCGAGCGACCGTTGGCCAGCGCGCGGAGTGCGTCCTCGTACAGCGCCCTGGCGGTCAACCAACCCATCTCGAGGAGGACCTGCTCCTTGCGTGCGAAGTGGAAGTAGAAGGTTCCCTTGGCGACGCCTGCCCGGGCGGCGATCTCTTCGGCCGTCGTGCTGTCGATCCCGGTCTCGAAGCCTCGTTCGCTCCACAGATCGAGAGCGGCCTTGACCAGCTTCCGCCTGGTTTCGCGCGACCGCTCTTGGGCCAGCGAGGACCGTTTGGGGCCTTCCTGGTGCGTGCTCAGCTGCACGACTGCAGCGGACGCGACCCGCTTGGTGGAGGTTCGTGCCAAGGGAACCACTCCTTCGTCGGCGCCGACCCCGATGTCTTCGCGCTGCCGTGCGACTATACCGAGTCCCGATTCGCGGTCAGAAGTTGGTTCCGTCACGATCGGCCAGGTTTGGGCGCCATCCAAACACGCGGGCAGGGATCTCCGGGTTCAGGTCGTCAGAGTGTCGGCGCCAGGCCGAAGGCGGGAAACAGGGCGGCCCCGAAGGTCGTGATCTCGGCGATGGCGCCGCCTTCGATCCGGAGGACGTCGAACTTGAACGCCCGGAACTCCGAGTCCCCCGGCCGGCGCAGGTAGCTGGCCGCCGTCGGCATGCGGTTGGCCCGGGTCGGAACGAGGCGCCAGTCGCCGTCCCGGTCCTCGCCGAAGGCCCGCTCGAGCAGCGGCACGACATCCCCGAGCCCAGCGTAGAAGAAGGGGTTCGGTGGCATCGTGATGCGGATGTCCTCCGACGCGATCGCCACGGCTGCCGCAGCGTCGCGACGTTGGTGGGCGTCGATGAACCGGTCGAGCAGCTCCCGTTCCTCGGCGCTCGGCTCCCGCGCGGACCACTCGGCGCGCCGCTCCGGAAGGTGCTGCTGCATCGTCGCCCGAGCGCGCTGGAGCGCACTGTTGGCCGCGGCCACGCTCGTCTCCAGGAGCGACGCCGTCTCGCTGGCGGGCCAGCCGAGCACATCGCGGACGAGCAAGGCGGCGCGCTGCCGGGGCGGCAGGAGCTGCAGCGCGGCGAGGAACGCGAGCTCGATCGTCTCGCGCTCGACGACCACGGCGTGAGGCTCGTCGTCGCTCGGCGCGACCTCGTCCAGGAGGCGGTCGGGGTAGGGCTGCAGCCACGGCACGTCGGCGAACGACTGCATCGTCGCCGGGCGACGGGCGCGGCGACGGAGCATGTCGAGGCTCACGTTGGTGGCGATCCGGTAGAGCCAGGCGCGGAACATGGAGCTGCCGTCGAAGCCGTCGCGGTTGCGCCAGGCCCGCAGGAACGCCTCCTGGACGGCATCCTCCGCCTCGTCGAACGACGCGAGCATCCGGTAGCAGTGCACGTGCAGCTCACGCCGGTGGCGCTCGGTCAGCGCCGCGAAGGCGGACTCGTCGCCCGAGATCGCCGCCGCCACGTCACCGCCGGCGTGACCCGCCGTGCGCGTCATCCGCCGGCCTCGTCACGCCTGGCCTCCTGGAGCACCCAGGTGTTGCCGTCGGGGTCGCGGAAGTCGGCGAAGGAGTTGTACATGCCGCGCTCCGGATCGGGCCCCGGCGCCCGCTGGCCGCCCTCGAAGTGGAACGCCTCGCCGACGTCGACCCCCCGTTCGACCAGCTCGGCTCGGGCCGCCTCGATGTCGGACACGACCAGGTGCAGACCCTGGACCGACCCCGGTGTCGCCTCGGTGACGCCCTGCCCGATGGTGACCGAGCACGCGGATCCGGGGGGAGTGAGCTGTACGACGCGGAAGTCGCCGGCCCTGTGGTCGACGTCCACGTTGAAGCCGACCTTGTCGGCGTAGAAGGACTTGGACCGGTCGACGTCGCTGACCGGAAGCACCACCAGCTCCAGCTTGAAGTCCATGTCGCACTCTCCCGTTGTCGTTGCCTGGGGTCGTCCCCGTTGTTCTAGGAGGTTCAACGCCGGCGCGCGGAGAAACTCATCGATGACGCGATGAGCACTGAGAGCCGTGGATCAGAGGCCGTCGAGCTGGATCCAGGCGGGATCGTGATCGCTGCCCACGCCGGCCGAGCTCGCGTTCCACGCCCTCCGGCGCTCGATCTCGGCATGGGTCACGCGCCCTGCCAGGGCGGGACTGAGCCAGATCTGGTCGAACAACTCGAACGTGTCGGGGGCGTTGGCGACCGAATGACGATGGGTCCAGCGGACGGTGGTCGGTGAGTTCTCGGCCGTCGCCGGCGGCGGCGGACGGCTCTCGACCACGCCGGCGAGCCCGTCGACCAGGCCGAGGCGGGACACCATCGGGGCCAGCGTGACGGCCTCGGGGGCGTCGTTGAGGTCCCCCAGCACGAGATAGCGCGCGTCGGGTCGGGTGCGGCCGGAGACGACGCGGGCGATGGTCTCCGCCTGACGGGTGCGCAGCTGGTCGTTGGCCACTGCGGTAGCCACGGGGTCTGGGTCGTAGAAGGGGACGAACTTGGACTTGAGGTGGGTGACGAACAGCGTCAGCAGCTTCCGGGCCCGGGTCTGGTTGAACACCTGGAGCTCGAGCAGGTCGCGGCCGAACACCGGCATCGTCGGGCCGTCGGGATGGACCTCGAAGCGGTGCGACGTGACGTTGACGACCGGCAGCCGGGCGAGCACAGCAACGTCGATGAAGCGTGGGTCGTTGCCCTCGATGAGGACCTCGTACGCGTATGGCTGCGGCAGCAGGTCGCGGTTGAATCGCCGCAGCGCGTCGAGATTCTCGACCTCCTGCAGTGCGAGGACGTCGGCGTCCACGGCCGCGATGCGGTCCGCCAGCGCGTGCTGGGCGGCTGGGGGCTTGCCCTGGATCAGCTCGCCCCGTACGCCCCTCTGGATCCGGACGATCGGGGTGGACGAGGTGGGGACGTCGAGTTGGGGCGGGGGGTCTTCGGGTCCGGTTCCCTGCCCCACGAAGACCCATTGGTACGTCGTGTGGACGTCGCGGTCCTCGGCGGGCAGCGTCCCCAGGTCGGCCTCGAAGTTGAATCGATCGAAGAGGTTGTTGAGGTTGAACGTCGCCAGGCGCACATCCATGCGGGGCTTGGCCGCGTCAGCGGCGGCGGAAGGCGCCGGACAGGTCGGAGGTGTCGAACGCGGGGTCGACGGGCACCTTCGTGGCCCAGCGATAGAGCGCTGTCTTGTAGACGGCCGAGAGGGCGGACACCACGGCTACGACGGCGATCACCCAGGCCGCCGCGAGCGCCACGCCCACGACCTGGAGGACGAGGACGCCAGACGCGAACGATCCCGCCCCGAGTGCGATGCCGGGTAGAGCGGCGACGAAGCCCAGCAGGCCCATGCCAAAGCTGAAGGTGATCTGCTCGCCCCATGTGGTCCGCAGCAGCTGCGACGACCGCTTGAAGCTATCGATCGGCCCCAGGTCCTCGAACACGATCACCGGTAGCGCCAGGAACGACATGACACTGAATGCGACGTTGCCGAGCGAGCCGAGGATGCGACCGGCGACACCCAATCGCTCCTGGATCAGGTCGAGGACGAGCGCCACGACCGTGGCCAGGAACGCCCAGCCGAACAAGCGGCCGGCGCGGGCACGAGCGGCGTCGAACGCGGTGGCGAGGGTGGGATCGCCCCCGTCCATCCGCTGGCCGGCGCCGGCGACAACCGCGGCTTGGCCCAGGGCCGTAACCCAGCTGGCGGCGATGGCCGCCACCGCCAATATCAACCACAGCGCGAGATCGCTGGCATCGGTTTCGTCGGAGCCGCCGAGCAGCAGCACCCCCGGCCCGGCGATGATCCCGAATGCCACCAGCGCCACCAGCCCGGCCACGACCGGGATCGCGATGAGCTCACGGTCACGGGAGAGCACCCGCCACGACGCCTGAGCGAGGCGCCACGCATTGGAGATACGTCCCACCAGGGGTGAGCTTAGGCGGGCGACGACGGGACAGCCCCGGGTGTCGTGCGGCAACGAACAGACCTTCGCATTCCGCACGTGGGTCCCGGGTCCGACGGGCTGCCGGATCGCTCACCGGGCCCTCCGCGGCCTACCGTTGTCGGCTGTGCCGGACAAGCGCCAGACCTCCAAGCAGCGCCGGGCCGCCCGGAACCGGGCATCCCGTGACGCGCTCGCTGCCCGTCGGACCAACGCCGTGACCAGCGGTACCTCCCCGGGCTCGTCACGCGCCTCGAGCGCCGCTTCCACGAGCGCAGGGTCCGGGCCAGGCGCGAGCGCGTCCGCCGGCAGGCCCGGCGTCGGCGGCCTGTTGGGGGCCAGGGGCAACCGCCGCCCTGGTGATCTGGCCGTGATCCTTGCGCTCGCCCTCGCCATCGTGTCGGCGGTTTCGGTGCTCTTCTTCACCCGGGTCCCAGTGGACGACCGGGGTGAGCCGCTGCCACGGGCCTTCCAGGGGGTGGCGGTGTCCGCCCGTGAGGCGATCACCGGCGAGCAGATGCCCGACAAGAACGAGTCGTTGCTCGAGGCCAGCGGACCGGGTGTGATCCTGTACCTCGCGTTGCCGGTTGCGGTGGCGGCATTCGCGTTCTGGGCCAATCGCCGCCCCGACCGCAGCCGCCTCCTCACCTTCGCGCTGGTGGCGATGGCCGGGCTCGTGCTGTTCCTCGGCGGTTACTTCTTCTTCCCGACGCTCGTCGCGTTGGCGGTCGCGAGCTTCCAGATCCGCAAGGCCGACATGCCCGCCCGGGTGGCCGAGAGGGTGGCGCCGACTCGTGGGCGGCGCGGCGTCATCGACGCCGAGTCCGAGGAGCTCGAGGACGAGATGATCGGCGATGACACCGACCGCGCGACCGCCGACACCGAGGCGGACGACGAGGCTACGGACCGCGAAGGTGGCGATCCGCTGGCCGAGCTGGAGGCCGAGCTCGAGGCCGAGGAGCGCGCCCGGCGGGCCGGGGGCAATGGTCCGTCCCGCGGGTCGACACCGGAGGAGTGAGCTCCCCGGACTCGGGTTTCGGCGACGTCGTCCGCGTGCGGGCCGTGGTCGCAGGCCGGGTCCAGGGCGTGTGGTTCCGCGAGAGCTGCCGGCATGAGGCGGAGCGCCTGGGCGTCACCGGTTGGGTGCACAACCTGCGAGACGGCCGCGTCGAGATCGAGGCTCAGGGCAGCCGGGCGGCGGTAGACGCGCTGGTGGCGTGGGCCCACGAGGGTCCCCGCCTGGCGATCGTCGAGTCCGTCACCGTCAACGCGTTGCCGGTCGTGACACCCGATTCGCCGGCGATGCGGCGCTTCGCCGTCCGCTGACGGGGCGGGTTGACGGGTGGCCCCCGGGATGCCCGCCGCTACGGTGCCGCCGCCGTCCCGCCGAGCGCGGCCGACGCCAGCACCGTGGCCGACTCCAGCTGCTCGGCCGCCTGCGCGCCGTCCGCACCGGCGGCGAGCCCGCTCGGTTCGGCGAGGGCGTAGATGCGGAAGTCGTAGTTGTGGGTACCCGAGGGCGGGCAGGGGCCCGACCATCCCTGGCGCCCGAAGTCGTTGAGCTCCTCGATCGCCTGGGCGGGCGGGTCGCCGCGGGCCAAAGCGTCGACGTCGGGTGGCAATCCGGCGATGACCCAGTGGACGAACCCGTCGGCGTCGGGATCGCGGACCACCAGCGCGAGCTCCGCGGTGCCCGCCGGGACCCCGGTCCACGCCAGGGGAGGTGACACGTCGTCGCCCACGCACGTGTACTCGGGAGGGATCGGCTCCCCGTCGCCGAAGGCGGTACTGGTCAACCGCAGCGTCGTGGCGGTCGTGGGTGACGCCGCACCACCGGACGTGCCGTCCTCGCCACCGGTCCCGCCGCCGGTGCCGGCGGCGACATCGGTCGTGGAGGGGGCGGCCGCGGTCGTGGAGGTCGTGCTCGCGGACGTGGTGGTCTGATCCGAGCCGGGTGCCCGGAGTTCCCGCCCGTCGTCGCCACACCCAGCGAGCACGAGGGCTACGGCGCCGATCGCCAATACCCATCGCATCGGTCGAGTGTTGCAGACCGATGTCGTGGCTGTGGACAGTCAGGTCAATGTGCAGGCGGTGGTCGCCTCGATCGTGATGAGCAGGCAGGCGCTCGAGCGGGGCAGCGTCGACGCGTTCGTTAACAGTGAGCTCCGCAAGGCCGTCGACGCCGAACAGGAGCGCCTGTTCGTGCAGGGGCTGTTGGGGTCGCCGGTGTCGTTTGTGGCGACGAACACGGTCAGTCAGACGCAGGTGGGTTGTTGCGTGTTGCAGGCGGCCCGGGTCGCCTCCGATATCCGGGGGACGCCGACGAGGATCATCGCGTGGCATCCGCGCCGGTTGTTGTGGATGGGGTCGCAGCGCAGCGATGTGTCCCTGTTGGATTACGTGTTCCACAACTTGGCGGATGATGGCCACGTCGTGAATGTCCAGAGCGGCGCGTTGCTCAGCAGCACCATCGGCTCCCAGGACAAGGTCATCGCGATGAACGGCTCCGATGTCCGTTACGCCGAGGAGCCGGCCATCCGCGCCTACACCGACCAGTCGAGTCCCGCTGGACGCGGAACCGCCCCCCGACCCGTAAGCCGAGGGAGCTACCGGGACGCCCACACCTCGTCAGTCGCCACCTGCGCCTCCTGGCGCGTTGATATGCGACCGGGGGCGTGGAGGGCCGGCCGATCTTGGTCGGGCAGCCCTCCATTCATGGCCTTATCGTTGCGTGGCCGACGACCGCGACAGTTGTGCCGCGTGCTAGCCGGCGTTCGCGGCTACCCCGAGCCGCTCGGCTGCAGCCTGACCTTCTGCTATCGAACTGAACTCGATTACGCAGTTGATCCGGACGGTGCCCGATATTGCCGTCCCGGTGTTCCGCATGATCCGCAGTCGGGTGTCAGACAAGCCCAACTGGGTCACCACCTGCCCGACGATATTGCCGCCGGTGCGAGGAACCGCCCCCGTGCACGCGATACCCAAGACGCCGTCAACTTGGCCGAGGTCCGCTAGGACGAAGTGGCCGTCGGTGGGAGTGGCCAAAATATTGCTGAACACGAATGTGGATGAGCCCGCGGGTTGCGCGGCATCGACGCCCGGTGACGACCTCAGTGCAACGATGCCTGCGGCCGCGATGACCAGGGCGAGCGCCAGCGCGAGGCGCCGCCACGACAAGATGGATGACATCATGCCTCCTCCGGGGAGGAGTCAGTCGGCGGCTCCCCAGGCAGGAGCCAGTTGTCCCGCCTGCGCCTCCCAAGAGGATGGTGGGCGCATAGGAAGCGGCGGTCAACCTTGAACGAGAAGGAACCCCCTCGGACGCAGCACCGCCACCTGAGTGGTCACCGGGACGCCCACACCTCGTCGGTCGCAAACTGCGCATCCTCGACGGTGGCGTAGCGGCCGACAGTCGTGATCGGTGAGAGGCCGGGTGGGTCCTCGAGCCGCACGTAGGCGACCCAGCGGCCCGTCGACGATTCGAGCATTGCCCTGCGGTTCTGGAATGCCCATACACCCAACTGGTACGCCCAGTTGAAGCGGTACGACAGGACGAACGGTCCGATCGACATCAAGGTCCGGGGGCTGATCATCTGAGGCGGCTGATGCCGAAGCCCTGGATCCGCCAGCCGTCACCGGTCTCAGTGACCCAGCAGTTCCATTCGCCAGCGGCCACGTCGTAGGCGAGTGCTTCGAAGGGTTCACCGCCGGCAGTCATGCTTCCGGGTTGGGTCGGTAGCTTCGAGCGGTCGGCGATGCTGACTCGTCGACCGGCCGGCCATTGCAGGGGCCGGTCCAGATCGGCGGTCATGGTCATGGTGATCGCCCACTTATCAGCATCGGAGTAGCCAGAGAACCGGGAGCGGGCGTACTCCCACCATTCGGGCCAGCCCATCTGGGTTTCGATCTCGTCGATGAGGTCAGGGTGGAGCACTGAACGTGCCCAGTCTGGGTCGTTGTCGTCGCAGGCCTCCATCAAGCCGATGACAGGAACGATCGGCAAGACGGTGGGGTCGATGTCGGTCACGGCCCCTCTACCTTTCCACCTCTCGTCCGAATCGTCGGCACCCTCACCCCTAACCGACCTCTCGCAGGCGCTCACTGGGCCGCACAGAGGCCGCCGTCGCCTAGATCACGCGCGGGGGTTCACGGTCGTCGCCGACGATCCAGCCGTGGTCGACGAGGGCCCCGTATTCGGGGTGCCGGTCCCGCTCGTTCAACTCCGCGGCTACCGCTTCGGCTTCTGCCCGGTCGTCCCACGTGGCGGCACGGTCCCAGGTCGACATGACACCCTGGCGGTCGTGTGGGTGGTGGTAGGCCTCGAAGCGGCGGTGGTACACCCGGTAGACGGTCACGCCGCTGGTCTACCCCGGACGCGACGCCGCCCCCCACCCGAAGGCGAGGGGCCGCGCCGGCGTCCGGCTCCCAGTCGGAAAGGCGATGCCTAAGGGAGCTGTCCGTTCGTCGGTGCCTACCCGCACCAGCGGCGGGGCAGACGCCCACCGGCCCCAGACGGGGGGACTCGCCTGGGGCTTCAGCCAACATCAAGCTGGGGGTCTTACTCTGCGCGAGTCGGCGCCATCCCCTGTGGCACCGACGGCGGACAAGGAGGCGGAACCTATGAAGCGTGCAATTGTGGCCGTCGTCATCGCGGCCGGAATCACGATTGGGTCCGTGGGGCCCGCGTTTGCTGACGCACCCCCACCCACCAACGGTGGCAATGGCGCTGGCCATAGCGGTCAGTGCACCGGCAACCCCGATGACCGTCCGGCGTCCTGTCACTGAGTAACGCGACAGATTTGAGGTGCGGCCTGAGATGGGTCCCCACTACCTTGGGCCGCACCTCGGCCTGTTTTCACAGCCCACGGCGCTTCATGAACCGCGACAGGTCCCGGTGGCCCCGACGACGAACCATGCGTCACCGGTAGAACTGCTCTTGGCCGGGTGCGTGGCGGTCGGTCGGGTGTCGGCCGTTGAACTCCTGACGCGGTCCGCTCAGCAGCCGCTCGATCGTCACGACATCTAGCCCGGTCACGGCCGCGAGGTGTTGGTAGGTGCAGCCGGCGGCGAGAGCCCGGCTCATCTCGTGGCGGGCGCTCTCGCGCCAGTGGGTCGCCTTGAGCGTGGCGTCCCAGACTTTGGTCAGCTGGTCGAGTTGATGCTGCGGCAAGTCTTCGAACATCTGTTCGGAGGATAGCGGGTCGGGCAGACGCGGCGCCGCCCCCGGTCCCAGCCGGAGTCGGGGCCGAGGGCGACAGGTATACGAACCGTTATATCGGTCAGGTGTCCGAATTGAGGCCGGCGTCCTCGTCGAGCGGGCGGGCATGGGCCCGATCGTGAACCTCCATGAGACCCACACGGGTCACGGCGATAGCGGAGCGGCACGGCCGGGCCTGCTCCGGCTCCAACTGGTCGGTGATCTCCCCGATCTTGTCGAGGGCTCGGGTCACCGCGGCGAGCAGTTCGTCGATGTCGGCGAGCAGCAGGGCACGCACTGTAGGTTCGTTCACGATCAGGTACCTCCGGTGCCTGGTCCGGCCCCGGGGTGTCGCTGCACCGCCGGGGGACTGATGTTGTTCGGGGGAAGTTCTGCGAGTCCTGGGGCCGCGTATCCGCTGGTCAACCACTGGAAGAACAACGGTCACGCTCCGGGGTGTTGCAGACTGTCGGCGCTCCGATGGGTAGCCCCTCGACCGCCTCGTGAAACCACAGCACCGATGCGATGGCTCTTGCCCCCTGTGGCGCGGTTGCGCGCACTCCTGGGGCCGGACGCGGCCGGCGTCCGGCAGAGCCTCGTCGCGCTCGGGCTGAACTCGAGCACGAGCCTGGTGGCCGGGGCGTTCCTCGGGTCGATCACTGGAACCTTCGAGCGCTACCCGGGCCTCTTGGTCCTGGTCCCGGCCGCGATCGGGCTGCGCGGCAACATCTTCGGCTCCTTCGGCAACCGGCTGTCGACATCCATCCATGCGGGCACGTTCCGCTGGACGCTGCGACGCGAGACCGTCTTGGGTCAAAACGTCTTGGCATCGATGCTGCTCACGATGGGGATCTCGCTGGCGCTGGCCGTGGTGGCGAAGGCCATCGCCGTCGGCCTCGGCCTCGCCGACTCCATCGACCTGTTGTCAATGTCGACGGTGTCCATCGTCGGCGGGGTGCTGGGATCGTTGGTGGTACTCGCCGCGGCGCTCGGTCTGACCGGCGGGGCGGTCCGCTACGGCTGGGACCTCGACAACGTCACGGCCCCGCTGGTCTCAACCCTGGGCGACGTGCTGACCCTGCCGGCGCTGTACCTGGGCACGCTGCTGCTGGGGATCCCAGTGGTCACCCCCACGGTGGGTGCTGTCCTGGTGCTCGCTTCGCTCGTCTTGCTCGCCGTCGGTTGGGAGTCCTCGAGCGAGGGCTTGCGGCGCATCGTCCGGGAATCGGTACCAGTGCTGGTGCTCGCCGGGTGCATCAGCGCGCTGGCCGGCGTCACACTCGAGAAGTCCTTCGCCCGCTTCGACGCCCTGCCGGCGCTGCTGGTGCTGGTTCCCGCACACCTGTCGAGCTCGGGGGCGCTCGGCGGCATCCTGTCGGGCCGGCTGTCGTCGAAGCTGTTCCTGGGCTTGGTCGAGCCCCAGACCACGCCCAACTGGGAGGCACGGCGCGACATCTCCCTGGTCTTCCTGCTGGCTGCACCAGTGTTCGTCTTCAACGGAGTCGGAGCCCACTGGGTCGCCCGGGCCCTCGGCGAGGCCAGCCCCGGGCTGGGCCAGATGGTCGCCGTCTCCCTCATCAGTGGGGGACTGGCCATCCTGTTCGTCGTGACCGTGGCCTACTACGGCACCGTGGCCGCGTATCGCACCGGGGTCGATCCCGACACCTACGGCATCCCGGTGGTCAGCTCGTCGGTCGACTTCGTGGGCGCCTTCACCCTCATCATCGCCATCGCGCTGCTGGGCCTCGCCTGATCCGCCTATCGTCTGAGGTCGATACTCGCAATGGACGACAGACCCCGAAATCTCCGGGCCATGCTCGCGGAGGTCAAGGACCTCTCGGAGCTCATGGTCGATCTTGCCTACGCCGCCCTCTATTTCGGCGATCCCGACATGGCGGAGGAGGTCGGCGCCCTCGAGGAGCGCATGGATGCGCTGGTGCACGACATGCGCTCCGTCTGCGTCATGGCCGCCCGCAACCCCCGCGAGGCCGATGCCATGGCGTCGGTGTTGCAGGTGATCTCTGCCATCGAGCGCATCGCCAACGCCGCCGTCGACATCGCCCGGATCGTCACCCACCGCCTCGGCATCCCCCGCGAGCTGGTTGCCGACCTGTCCAACGCCGAGGAGGTGTCGCACCGCGTGCGGGTGCGGGACGGCTCGCACCTCGCGCGCCGCCCGCTGGCCGACCTCGAGCTGCCGGTCCAGACCGGCATGCGGATCGTCGCCATCCGGCGTGACCGGGAGTGGATCACCGACGTGGAGGGCGAGGAGATCATGCTCCCGGGCGACGTGCTGTTCCTGCGGGGATCCCCGGCCGGCATCACGCGCCTCAGGGAGCTCGCCGCCGCCCCACTGTGGGAGCCGCCGACACCGCCGGAGGACGGCACGCTCACCGACCTAGACCGGGCCATTGACGTACTGGTCGAGATGAAGAACGTCTCCGAGACGGCGGTAGGCCTGGCCTACTCGGCGCTCGTGCTGCGCGACCTGGGGCTGGCCGCCGAGGTGCGCCACCTGGAGGACCGCCTCGACGAGATGAAGGACCGCCTGGAGCTGTGGGTGCTGCGCGCCAGCTCGGGCGACATCGATCCCGCACCGCTGCGGGGACTGCTGCACCTGTCGCAGGCCGCCGAGGACCTGGGTGACTCGGCGCAGCAGATGGTCTGGCTGATCGAGAAGCACGAGGAGGTGCACCCGATCATCAAGATCGCGCTGGGGGAGAGCGACGAGGTGGTCGTGCGGGTCCCCGTGGGCCCCGGGTCGCCCGCCGACGGTGCCACCCTCCACGAGCTCCAGCTCGACGTTGATCCCGGGTTCCACGTGCTCGCCGTGCGGCGCGGTGGCCGCTACGTCTACTCGCCCCGCGGTCACGTCGTGCTGCACTCGGGGGACGAGCTCATCGCCAGCGGGCCCGACGAGGGCCACCCCCTGCTCGCGGCTCGCCTGGGCTGGCGTCTCGAGGAGGACGAGGACACGGGCCAGGAGCGGCTCGAACCCCTGGCCGGCGTCGGCTGATCCCTCGTTCCCGTCGGCGCTGAGGTCCAATGCGGTACCCGAGCGCTGACAGTCCGGCCCGACCCCCACCGCCGCCCCGTGATCGCGTCGGTCTTCGACCGCCACGTGCTCTCAGACGTAGCCGCGGAGTCGGGTGGCGTCGGCGACGCGGCGGATCCCGATGGCGAACGCGGCCTGGCGCAGGGTCACGCCGTGCTCCTCGGCGAACGCAAGCGTGTCGTGGGACGCCTTGGCCAGCCGATCGGCCAGCTCGGCCAGGAAGCGGTCTTCCTTCCACGTGAACTGCTGGATGTTCTGCGTCCACTCGAAGTACGAGCCCGTGACACCGCCGGCGTTGGCGAGGACGTCGGGCACCACCAGCACGTCGCGGTCGCGCAGGATCTTGTCGGCGCCCGGGGTGGTCGGGTGGTTGGCGGCCTCGACCACGATGCGTGCCCGAACCCGGTCGGCGTTGTCCTCGGTGATGACGCCCTCGACGGCGGCAGGGATGAGCACGTCCGCGTCCAGCTCGATGAGCTCCTGGTTGGTCACGGGCTCGATGCCGCCCGTCCCCGCCAGGTCGACGACCGATCCGCCGGCCCGCACGGTGGCGATGGCCTTCGCCACGTCCAGCCCCTCGGGGTGGACGATGCCCCCCTTCACGTCGGAGACCGCCACCACCGTCGCTCCCCGCTCAGCCAGCTCGTGGGCCACCCAGCTGCCGACATTGCCGAACCCCTGCACCGCCACCCGCTGGGCCGCCAGGTCGACGCCCCGGTGGGGGCAGCAGGCGTCGAGCACGTAGACGACCCCGCGGCCGGTGGCGGAGTCGCGTCCGGGAGCCCCGCCGAAGTCCAGCGGCTTGCCGGTGACGATGGCCGGGCTGTAGCCGTGCACCGACGAGTAGGCATCCATCATCCACGCCATCACCTGGGCGTTGGTGTTGAGGTCGGGGGCGGGGATGTCGCGGTAGACGCCCAGGACGTGATGGATCGACTGGGTGAAGCGCCGGGTCATGCGCTGCAGCTCGTCGGTGCTCATCCCGGTAGGGTCCACCTCGATGCCGCCCTTCGCCCCGCCGAAGGGCAGCTCCATGAGTGCGGTCTTCCAGGTCATCAGCGACGCCAGGGCGCGGACCTCGTCGAGGTCGGCGTTCAGGTGGAAGCGCACGCCCCCCTTGTACGGACCCCGGGCGCCGTTGTGCTGCACCCGGTAGCCCCTCGCCACCATCAGCTCGCCGTCGTCGAGCCGCACCGGCACCTGCACCGCCACCTCGCGGTAGCTGGTGGTGAGGATGCCGTACAGGTCGTCGTCGAGGTCGATGACCCGAGCGGCCTCCGTGAAGTACTGGTTGACCGCGTCGATCGCGGACTGCTCGGGCACGGCGACCTCCTCGGGCGCCGACGTTCGGATTGGCGGTGAGGGCTCAGTCGGGCGGGGGCGCGACCGGTGGCTCCGATGACGGTGGACGAGGAGCGCGGGCGGCGGGACTGGTTGCGGCGTCGGGAACCGGCGGGGGCTCAGCGCCGTCGCCGCCCGTGCCGTTGCTGTTGTTGCCGCCCAGCAGGTCGGCCACGGCGGTGAGCGACCCGGCGATGCCGGCAAGCTCCGTGGGCACCACGATTTTGGTGGCCCGCCCGTCGGCCATGGCGCGGAGCGCCTCGAGGTACTTGATGGTGAGCAGCGGAGTGTCGGGCGCGCCCTCGTGGATCGCGCCGTAGACCGACAGGATGGCCCCGGCCTCGCCCTCGGCGACGGTCTCCTGGCGGAACTTCTCGGCCTCGGCCACCCGCTGGATGGCTTCCGCCTCGCCCTCGGCCCGCAGGATGCGCTGTTGCTTGTCGCCCTCGGCCCGCAAGACGACGGCCTGCTTGTCGCCCTCGGCGCGGGTGATGGCCGCCTGCCGTTCGCCCTCGGCCGACGTCACCACGGCCCTGCGGGTCCGCTCGGCCTTCATCTGCTCGTGCATCGCGTGCATGACGTCGGCCGGTGGCTCGATCCGTTGGATCTCGACGCGGGCCACCCGGACACCCCACTTGTCGGTGGCGTCGTCCAGGATCTCGCGCAGCTCGGTGTTGATCTTCTCGCGCGATGTCAGCGCCTCGTCGAGCTGCATGTCGCCGATCAGGTTGCGCAGGTTGGTCTGCGCCAGCTTGGTCACGGCCAGCATGAAGTTGGCAACGTTGTAGACCAGGCGCTGCGGCTCGGTCGGCTCGTAGTAGATGACGGCGTCGACCGAGACCACCACGTTGTCCTCGGTGATGACCTCCTGGGGCGGCACGTCGACGACCTGCTCCCGCATGTCCACGGGCCGCAGCGTCTGGTAGATGGGCGCGATGAGGTGGAAGCCCGGGTCGACCGTCTCCTTGTACTTGCCGAGCTGCTCGACCAAGCCCTTCTGATAGGGACGGACGATGCGCACCCCCGCCGCTACGTAGACGATCACGATGACCGCGAAGACGATGAGCAGGACGGTCACTGCGGTCACGGCGATACCTCCCTTGTCCTGAACCTCATTGCTCGAGCTCGTCGGGGGCCGAGGTCGAAAGCTGGTCGACGGCGGCGACGATCACCCGGGTACCCTGCACGTCCGCGACTCGGACGGCGGTGCCAGTGGGGATCGCCGATCCGTCGGTCGACTGGGCCCGCCACTGCTCCCGGTCGACGCGCACGAGCCCGACGTCCCCGCCCGCGGGGATCTCGCGAAGCACGACCGCCGCCTGCCCCAGCAGGCGCCGAGAGCCGATGCCGGTGTCGTCCACCGACCGGTTGAGGCGGTGCGCCAGCGGGCGCAGGGCGACCAGGACCGCGAGCGACACGCCCACGAAGACCAGCCACTCGATGACGATGTCGACGCCGAGGAATGCCAGCACGGTGGCCACGAGGGCACCGATGGCGAAGGGCAGCATGAAGAACGACCCGGGGCTCGTCAGCTCGCCGATGGCGAACACGGCCGTGGCGATGATCCAGACCCACCGCCAGTCCTCGGGGCTGTCCATTTGGTTTGCCTCGTGCGCTCCGCGTAGCGGGAACGGGGAACTGATGTCCCCTACACCAGGGAATCTATCCCGCCCCTGGACTCCAGGTGTGCTGCAGTGCGCGATCGATTCGCGCGCGGTCCAGCCCGACCCGGCAAACCGGGCTCGATGGCGTCGGTCTGCCGGCCCACTCGGGTCGAATTCGATGACGGTAGCGTGACCGGCGATGAGCGAGCGTCCCGTAAGGGCGAGAGAGCGAGCCGGGCCCGAGCGGCCGTGGGAGCGGACAAGCAGCGCGTCGGAGCCCGAGCGGCCCGCCGCGAAGCAGCAAGAGCGGGAAGCATGGCCAGATCCTGAACTCTGCCTGCTCACGGTTCATGCACATCCCGACGACGAGGCGTCGAAGGGGGCCGGCACTGTCGCCCGCTATCACAAGGACGGTGTACGCACGGTGTTGGTGACGTGTACCGGCGGCGAGGCCGGCGACATCCTCAACCCGGCGATGGACCGGCCCGAGGTGGCAGCCGACCTACCGGCGGTACGGCGCCGGGAGCTCGCCCGGGCGGCCGAGATCATCGGCTACGACGAGGTGGTCATGCTCGGCTACCGCGATTCGGGCATGCCCGACACCGAGCCGAACGAGCATCCCGACGCCTTCGCCAATGCCCCGCTCGACGAGGCCGTCGGGCGCTTGGTCGCCGTCATCCGCCGGGAGCGGCCGCAGGTGATCATCACCTACCCCGACGATCAGAGCGGCTATCCGCATCCCGACCACCTGCGGGTCCACGACATCTCCGTGCCGGCGTTCGAGCGCGCCGGCGACCCCGACGCCTATCCCGACGCCGGCGATCCCTGGCAACCGCTCAAGCTCTACTACGCGGTCTGGTCGCGCCGACGCATCGAGGCCATGCACCGACGTTTCGTCGAGCTCGGGCTCGAATCGCCGTTCCCTCCCGAGTGGTTCGAGCGCGAGTCCCAGGACGACCGCATCACAACGACGATCGACCTCGCCGGCTTCAACGAGGTGCGGCTCGACGCGCTGCTGGCGCACGAGACCCAGGTCGACCCCACGTCCCCGTTCTGGTTCGGCCTGCCGCGGGACGAGCAGGCCGCGATCCACCCGTTCGACGACTACATCCTCGCCCGCAGCCTGGTCGACACCGAGAAGCCCGAATCCGACCTCTTCGCCGGCATCCGCAGTCGGGTGGGCCGGCAGGCGTAGGCGAGCCTCGGAGCCATCGGACAGGTCGTGGGACGGGTCGGCTTTCTGGGGGCCGAGTGGTTGGCGCTGGCGCGCGAGCTGTTCGGCGACGTGGCGCCGTGCCGGGGGGCGACGGCACGGATCCAGCGCGTGGTCACAGGCACTCCGGACGGCGACGTGGTCTTCACGCTCACGTTCGAGGACGGGCGGTTGCTGGATGCGGCGCTCGCCGCGGGCCACGAACCGGACCCCGGCGCCGAGCTCACGATCACGACCACATACGCCGACACGCTGCGGTTGGCGGCCGGTGATCTCGACCTCAACGTCGCGGTCATGCAGGGACGCGCCAAGGTGGCCGGGTCCATGAGCGCGCTACTGGCGATCCTGCCCGTCACCCGGAGCCGGGAGTTTCGGGCCGCCCGGGCCGCACTGCACGAGCGCACGGCCGCCCCCGAGTGACACCCGGCGGCTAGCCGCTTCGCTGGAGGGCCCGCAGCTCGCGGTAGCCGATGAGGCTGGCACCGGCCCGTTCGAGCATGGTGCGCAGGCTGCGGTCGGTGACGACGAGGTCGTGGTCGTCGACCCGCGCCGCCCAATCGCTGGTCAGCGCCCGCAGCTCGGGAGAATCGACGGCCGGGTGCACGTAGACCTCGGTCACGCCCGGTTGGAGGTCGTGGACGCTCCGCTCGATGTCACGGCGGCTGCCGACCCCACCCCGGACGTAGACGAAGTGGTCCGGGAAGACCGCGCCCTCCTCTTCGGCCAGCTTCCGGAAGGGAAATCCGATCGTGCGCTCGGTGGAGGCGCCGGACAGGCGGATGGGCAGGCCGAACTCGAGGGCCAGGTCGAGATAGATGTCGAAGAACTCGGCCTTGAGCTGGAGCGTCCCCATGTGGCTGTCGAGGTGGCTCACGTCGAAGCCCCAGAGGATCGCCCGCTCAACCTGAGCGCGCAGCTCACGTCGGGCCTCGTCGAGGTCGGCATGGTCCCAGAGGTCGCGCTGGGTGCGGGGGAAGCCGCCGTCACCGTCGAGCAGCGAGGGGGCGTGCGTGATGGGCCCCCAGCGGTAGAGGTCGTGCTCGGCGTTGAGCGTGAGGTGGACCCCCACGTCCTCGCCCCGGTAGCGCGCCGCAGCCTCACGCGCCCACGGGCACGGAACCATCAACGAGGCGCTGGTGGCGACGCCGTCGCGCAGTGCCTCGTAGACGCCAACGTTGGCGGCGTGGCACGAGCCCAGGTCGTCACAGTTGATGATCAGCACCCGGTCGTCGGGACCGTACCCGAGTCGTTCGGCGAGCGTGGCCATCGGACCGAGGCTATCGCCGGTCCTCACGCCGCCTCAGCCGATGGACACGTCGGCGCTGCCGCATGCCGTCCAGAGGCCCGCGCCCGCGAGACGCGCCTGGCGCTCGGCCTGTGCGAAATCGGCCTGGTGAGCGGTGTTGGGCGGATAGGCGAGGGGCTCGGCGAAGCCGCCGGCCACCTGGGCGAGGTTCAGGAACAGGTCGTCACGGGCGCGGTAGGCGTACGCGAGGAGCCGGTCGTACTGGTCACGCGCCTCGACGTCGCGCTCCAGCCGGAGCGCCGTGCCGGGCGGCGCCAGGTCGGCGAGGTGGTGTGACGCCTCGGCCCCGAAGCACTCGTCGGGGCGATCGGGGGCGACGGTCTCGGGCGTGTCGATGCCGATGAGGCGCACGTGCTCGTCGCGGCCGGCGAGGTCGACCACCAACGTGTCGCCGTCGACGACCTCCACGACGGTTGCCCTGCCCAGGGGGCCCCGGGAGTCGGAGCGGCTCGGTGACACCTGGAACAAGACCACCGCGGCGACGGCGGTCGCGATGACCACCACCAGCCGCGTCTTTGCGCCGCGGCGAGGGCTTGCACTCGTGGACAAGGGGGCTCCCGAATGGTCGACGGCATCGCTTCGTGGCGGCGGGCGGCCGCGATCCGGGGAGTCCCGTACGGGGCAGGCAGGCAGCGGTGGAGCGGTAGGGCGGTGGCGTGGGGCCGGGACCCCGATCGCCTACGAACGCTCGATGATGGTGCCCGTGCCGAGGCCGCCGCCGCAGCACATCGTGATGAGCGCCGTGGATCCGTCGGTGCGCTCGAGCTCGTGGACCGCCTTGGTCATGAGGAACGCCCCGGTTGCCCCCAGCGGGTGGCCCAACGCGATGGCGCCTCCGTTGGGGTTGGTGCGGTCGAGGTCGGCGCCCAGTTCGCGCTGCCACGCCAGCACCACCGACGCGAAGGCCTCGTTGATCTCGACCAGGTCGATGTCGGCGAGTGCCATGCCCGTGCGGGCCAGCAGGCGCTGCGTGGCGTCGATCGGCCCGGTGAGCATGAGGATCGGATCCACGCCGACGAGGCAGGTGTCGACGACCCGGGCCCGGGCCCGCAGCCCCAGCTCGGCGGCCTTGTCGGCGGTCATCATGAGGAGCGCGGCGGCACCGTCGCTGATCTGGGACGAGCTGCCCGCGGTGTGGACCCCATCGGGTCGGGCCACGGGCTTGAGCGCGGCCAGCGCCTCGAGGCTGGTGTCGCGCAGGCCCTCGTCGCGGGCGACATGGTGGGTGGCGCCCGTCGGCTTGCCCTCGTCGTCGACGTCGGGGGCGTCGACCGGGACGACCTGGGTGTCGAACCGCCCCTCGGCCCAGGCCCCGGCAGCCCGCTGCTGGGACGACAGCCCGAACTCGTCGGTGTCGGTGCGCGTGATGCCCCATTTGTCGGCGATGCGTTCGGCGCCCTCGAACTGAGACGTGAACTCGTAGCGCGGGAAGTAGGTCTTGGGGATCGGCACGCCCAAGCCGAGCTTCTTGGACGAGTTGGACCCGATCGGCACCCGGGACATCAGCTCGACCCCACACGCGACGGCGACGTCGGCGACACCGGACGCCACCAGGCTGGTAGCCACGTTGGTCGCCTGCTGGGACGAGCCGCACTGGGTGTCGACGGTGGTGGCGGCGGTGCCGAGCGGGAGGCCGGCGCTCAGCCACGCGGTACGTGTGATGTTGAACGACTGCTCGCCCACTTGGCTCACGCATCCACCCACGACCTGCTCGACCTCGGCGGGATCGATGCCAGACCGACCGACGACCTCGCTCATGGCGACGCCGAGGAGGTCGGCCGGATGAACGGTGGACAGTCCGCCGTTGCGGCGCCCGACGGGCGTGCGCACGGCCTCGACGATCACGACGTCAGCCATCGCCCCACGCTACTGGAGCGCCGGCGGACCACCCGAAGGCCGCGGCATCGATCACCAGTGACGGTCGCGGCTGATCGCCTCGAGGACCAGCAGCAACAGCACCGCCCCGACGAACGCCACGAACACCGAGCCGATGTCGAAGTCGTCCATCACGTTGTTGTCGGCATCGGTCGCCAACCGGAACAGCACGCCGCCGATGAGGCCCCCGAGGACGCCGACGACGATCGTGACCAGGCAGCCGCCCCGCCGGGCACCGGTGACCCACCGGGCCAGCGTGCCGGCGATGAGCCCCACGACGATCCAACCGAGGATGGTCATCGGCGGCGCACGCTACCGCCCTGCCGCTCACGCCGCCGGGCGATCTCGGGCTCCGGGTGGTGCGCCTCCTCGGGTCGCGGGTCCCGGCCAGGCCGAAGCCTGGCCCCGGCGACGTGCCTGTGTGAGGGCGGCCCGGGCGTCGACCAGGCCCTTGCGGCCGATCGCGCGGGTCGCGTCGTCGAGCCGCCAGGCATGTGGCCGGTGCGGGTGGGAGCTGCTGATCAGGGTCAGTTGCTTCGTCATGGCCCCAGTATCCCGAGGGGGTGTGACAATTTGGGGCCCGTCGGCCACGGAGGCGCCATTGACCACTTCCAACATCATCATCCGCCCGCTCACGGCCGCCGCCCTCGACCGCTTCCTGGCGTTGGAGGGGCCCTCCCACGGTCCGCCAGGTCGCGACTTCCTCGCCACCGCCGCCGAGAACCACTACCGACCGCATTGGACGTGGGTGGCCGACGTTCGCTCCGGCGATCGATGAGGCGGAGTTGCTCGACGTACTCGAACGCCGGATCGTGATGACCTGAGCGCAGCCGTGGCCGAGTTCAGACGGGTGCCCCCGGGGCCACCAGTGGCCACGGCCGCTCGCGCTCGACCACGCGCGCCAGATCGAGCAGCAGGGCGTCGTCGTGGTGGCGGCCGATCAACTGCATCCCGACCGGCAAGCCGTCCACGGTCCCGGCCGGAACGGAGATGGCCGGGTTGCCGACGATGTTGGCCGGGATCGTCAGGAGGCCGTTGTTCTCGGGGCCCACCGACACGTTGCCCACCCGGGTGCTGATGCCGATGTCCGCGGGGAACGCCACGTCGGGGTTGGTGGCACAGATGACGACATCGACCTCGTCGAACACGTCGGCCATGCGTTCGTTGGCCTCGGTGCGCTGCGCCTCCACCCTGCCGGCGATGTCCAGGTTGAACATCTGATCGGCCAGGTCGAGGCCGAACGCCATCTCCAGCGTCATGTCGTCCTTGCAGGCCGGCCACAGACCGGTGAGCGCGCGGCGTAGCTGCGACAGGTTGGCCATCGCCCACTCGAAGCCGAGCCCCGGTAAGCGCACCGGCAGGTCCACGATACGCAACCCGGCGTCGGCAGTCAGCGCCTCGCCCGCCTCCCGCACCACGGCCTCGACCTCCGGACGCACCACCGCGTTCCCCAGGTCCGGCACGATCGCGACGCGCAGCCCGTCAAGCGGGTGCGTGCCCAGGTCGCGCTCCCAGCCGTCGATGCGGGGCAGGCTGTAGGGGTCACGCGCGTCGTAGCCCGAGCAGACGTCGAACCAGCGGGCGGCGTCCCGGACCGAGCGGGCCACGCACCCGACCACGACCGTGAGGGGTGCGATCTCGGTGCGGGGACCTCGGGGAATGCGGCCGGCGGTGCCCTTCATCCCCACCAGGCCGCAGAAGCCGGCGGGGATGCGTATCGACCCCCCGCCGTCGCCGCCGGTGGCGATGGGCAGGAGCCCGCCGGCCGCCGCGGCGGCGGACCCGCCCGAGGAGCCCCCGGCCGTGCGCCCGGCCTGCCACGGGTTGTGGGTCACCCCGTGGAGCTTGGTGACGCTCACGTTGAGCCCGCCGAACTCGCTCGCGGTCGTCTGACCCACCTTGACGACCCCGGCGCCCTCGAGGCGGCGCACCATCGTGGTGGTGTGGTCGGCCACGCGGTCGGCGAACACCAGGCTCCCGTCGGCCTGGGGCCACCCCTCGACGGGGTCCAGCTCCTTGACGCCGATGGGGACGCCTCCGAGGGGCAGCGACACGTCGGCTTCGGCGGCGGCCGCCCGCGCACCCTCGGTGTCCACGTGGCACAGCGCGTCGAGCGCGCTGCGCTCGATCGCGGCGAGGACCAGCTCGACTTCCTCCTTCGGGGTGCGCTCGCCGGACCGGAAGGCGTCGACCAGTGAGCAGGCATCTCCCTGCCAGGGCGTGTCTGTCATGGCCCGGCAGTCTGGCACCTACAGTCGCTCCGATGGATGCCCGCAAGTGGCTCGGACTCGAACCGACGCACAACCCCATGCGCTGGGTCCTGCCGGTCACCCCCGGCATCTCCACCGGGGCCCCCTTCCTGTTCGGTGGTTGCGCGCTCGGCGCTGCCATCGCGGCCATGGAACACACCGGCCAGCGCCCGGTCATCTGGGCGACTGCGCAGTACCTGTCCTACGCCCGGCCGCCGTCGATCCTCGACATCGACGTGACCCTGGCCGCGACCGGCAAGCACGTCACGCAGGCGCGCGTGGTGGGTCACGTGGCCGACACCGAGATCCTCACCGTCAACGCCGCGCTGGGCACGCGCGGCCACCAGGCCGAGGGAGTCTGGGTGACCAGGCCCGACGTGCCCCGCCCCGACGACTGCCCTGTCCGTCCTCCCCGCTCGTCGACCGGCGAGTCGATCCACGATCGGATCGACGTGCGGCTGGCGTGCGCCCGCTCCTGGGAGGACGTCGAGGGCCATCCCGCACCCGATGGCCGGTCGTCGGTGTGGGCGCGGATGCCCGACCTGTTGGACCTGTCGTCGGGTGCCAGCCTGGCGATCCTCGGCGACTACGTGCCGTTCGGCATCAGCCAGGCGCTCGGGCACGCCGGGGGCGGGAACAGCAGCCTCGACAACACGCTGCGGGTGTATCGGCTGGTGCCGACGGAATGGGTGCTGCTCGACATTCGCATCGCTGCGGTCGCACACGGGTTCGGGCATGGCGTCGTCCACATCTGGGCCGAGGAGGGCACCCTGCTGGCCACGGCCAGCCAGTCGACCATCGTCCGGGTCGGCAACGAACGACGCGTGTGACAGCATCCGATCATGCAGCACTACGGCATGACCATCCCCTTCGATCGCGTGCCATTGCACGAGCAACGCGACTGGATCGTGGAGCTGGCCGACCTCGGTTACACGGATGTCTGGTCGTCCGAGGCCAACGGGGCCGACGCCTTCACGCCGCTGGCGCTGGCCTCCGCGTGGGCCCCGTCCCTGCGCCTGGGCACCGCCATCGTCCCGGCGTTCACCCGGGGACCAGGCTGCCTGGCGCAGAGCGTGGGGTCGCTGGCCCAGGCGGCGCCGGGCAGGGTCGCCCTGGGGGTGGGCACGTCGTCCGACGTCATCGTCGAGGGCTGGAACGGCATCCCGTTCGAGCGGCCCTACCAGCGCACCCGCGACATGGTGCGGTTCCTGCGTCAGGCCCTGACCGGCGACAAGGTCACGGCCGAGTACGAGACGTTCTCGGTGCGCGGCTTCAAGCTGGGCGTGGTACCTCCGGAGCCGGTGCCGATCCTGGTGGCCGCCCTACGGGAAGGCATGCTGCGGCTGGCCGGGCGCGAGGGCGACGGCGCGATCGTCAACTGGCTGTCGGCCGACGACGTGGCCACGGTGGCTCCCATCGTGCACCGGGCGGCCGAAGGGAAGGCCAACGCGTCCGATGGTACGCCTCCCGAGATCGCGGCCCGGATCTTCGTGGCGCCGAGCGACGACGCCGAGACGGTGCGGGGCATGGGACGCTTCGCGATCGCCGCCTACCTCAACGTGCCCGTGTACGCCGCGTTCCACGAGTGGCTGGGGCGCGGCGACCAGCTCGGAGACATGTGGCGGTTGTGGCAGGAGGGCGACCGCAAGGGCGCGCTCGCCGTCATCCCCGACGAGGTCGTGGACGAGCTCATCGTGTGGGGCAAGCCAGACCAATGCCGCGAGCACATCCAGCGCTACGTCGACAACGGCGTGTCCACGCCGGCGCTGGCCCTGCTGCCGTTCGGTTACGACCAGCGCCAGGCAATCCGGGACCTCGCCCCTCGCTGACCGAGCGCGCCTCGGGGGAATCCCCGATGCCCTCGCGGGTGTTGGGGCCGTACGGTGACAACCATGCATGCGCTTCGGCGGAACGCCGCATGCCGTGAGCGGCGACGATGATCGATCTCAACGCCCTCGCCGATCTGGGGCTCCTCGCGTACCTGCTGATCTTCGGGGTCGCGGCCCTGGACGTCGTCTTCCCGGTGCTGCCCAGCGAGGCGACCGTGATCCTTGCCGGGGTGCTGGCGTGGCAGGGCCGGCTCAGCATCGTGGCCGTTGGCCTCGCGGCGGCGGCAGGGGCCATCGCCGGGGACCACCTCTCCTACGGGCTCGGGCGCTGGACGAGCCGGGGCGCCATGCGCCGTTCCAGGAGCAAGGTCGCCCGCTTGCAGGCCTGGGCGGCGCAGCAACTCCACGTCCGGGGCCCGACCATCCTCCTGGTGGCCCGCTTCGTTCCCGGGGGGCGGACCGCCAGCACCTTCATGAGCGGACGACTCCGGTTTCCACTGCCGCGCTTCAGCGCCATCACCTGTCTCGCCGGGCCCCTGTGGGCGGCGTTCGGCGCCTCCCTGGGTTACCTGGGCGGCACCACATTCCACGACCACACGCTGCTGGCCACCGGCCTCGGAGTTGCCGTGGGCGTGACGCTCGCGGCGCTGGCCGAGCTCGCGCTACGCCGTTTCGGCATCTACGGGAAGCCGGTGCCCGAGGTCATCGCCAACGACGACGACCTGGCGGCCTGAGCGCGCGTCCACTAGGCCCCGGCCATAGACCGGGCCAGTGCATGCTCGACGAGCGTGACCAACACGGGTATGACCGAGCGGCTGGCGCGGGCATCGCAGGCCACCAGCGGAACGTCCGGTGCGAGGGCCAATGCTTCGCGGACCGAGTCGAGCGGGTGGCGCGGGGCGTCGTCGAACAGATTGATGGCGACGACGAACGGCACCCGCCGGTCTTCGAAGAAGTCGATGGCCGCGAACCCGTCGGCGATGCGGCGGGTGTCGATCAGGACGATGGCTCCGGCCGCGCCCAGGGCGATGTGGTCCCACATGAACCAGAACCGATCCTGGCCCGGCGTGCCGAACACGTAGAGGACCATCCCATCGTCGATGGTCCGGCGCCCGAAGTCGAGTGCGACGGTGGTGGTGGACTTGCCCCGCACGGCCGACAGGTCGTCGACGCCCACCGACAGGTCGGTCATCGCCGCCTCGGTGCTCAGCGCCGTGATCTCGGAGGCGGCTCCGACGAACGTGGTCTTACCGGCGCCGAACCCGCCGGCGATCACGATCTTCACCGGGATCGGCGCGTTCATGGCAGGGCCCGGATACACGCTCATGCCTGCGCCTTCAATCCGTGGAGGAGGCGCTCGAGGATCTCACGGCGCGGTCGGCCGTTGTCGGTGACGCTGGGCCGGTGAACGGCGAGGTAGCCGCCGGTGTGCAAGTCGGAAACGAGCACCGCCGCCACCCCGAGGGGCACGCCCAGGTGCGCCGCGATCTCGGCCACCGAAACCGGGCGGCCGCACAGGTCCACGATCTGCCCCTGCTCGAAGCGCAGTTGTTGGCGCGCGGCGCGGCCATCGCTGGTGGCGACGACCATTGTCTCCCAGGGCAGGTCGCGCCCGTCGGGTTGGGTGCGACCCTGGGTGAGGGCGTAGAACGGCACCAGCCGAGGGTCGTCGGGAAACGCGTTCATCGCTGGCGCATGACCTGGCCGTCGGCGCGGAGCGCGGGCGTCAGCACCTGCCCGATGCGGGTGACCAACAGGCTCATCTCGTAGCCGATGAGGCCGATGTCGCACTCTGTGCCGCACATCAACGCCAGGGCGGATCCGTCGCCGATGGTGGTGACGAACAGGTAGCCGCGGGTCAGCTCGACGATCACCTGCTGGACCGAGCCGGCGTCCAGGCAACGAGCCGCGCCGGCCGTGAGGCTGGCGAGTCCTGACGTGACGGCGGCCAACTGGTCGGCGGTGTCGCGGGCGATCCGGTGAGAGTGGGCGAGGACCAGGCCGTCGGTGGTCACGACCAGGGCGCTGCTCACGCCGGGGATGCGGTCGACGAAGCTGTTGATCAACCAGTCGAGCTCACCACCGTCGTGGACGCCGGTCACGGACCGTCCTCTCCGTGGTGGGTCTCGATGTCGACCGGAGGCGCGGCCGCGGCCGCGGCCCGCCCGGCCCGCTGGTTGGCCTGGAAGCGCGACAGCATCGAACCGGCCTGCTCGCCTGGCCGCCAGTCGGCCGGCGTGGTGCCGCCCGCCGCGACCGGGGCGTCGCCGTCGCCGGACGTCTTGCGCAGCGACGGGGCCAGGCTCGCGCCCGGCACCCGTCGGACGAGGCCGTCGGCAGTCATCGGCGATGGGGTGGGGGTGACGTATGCCGGATCGGGCGTGGCGAACGGTGTGGCAGGCCGCGAGGCCGGGGCCGCGAACGGCGGGGCGGGTTCCTGGGCTGGCTGCAACCATGGTGGGACAGGCTGCGAGGCCGGTGCCACGAACGGCGGGGCAGGCTGCGGGACGGGAGGAGCGACGGCGGCGGCAGTCGGCTCGGCGACGGCGACCGCCGTCTGGGGGGCGAGTGAGGCCCTGGCCAGGTTGTGGTGTTGGACGATCCAGGGGCCGCCGTCGTACCCCGCGGCTCCGGCGAGTGCGGATGCGGCGAACGCCGGCGACGTCACCTCGGAGGCCGGCAGCCGGCGTTCGCTGACGACGTGCTGCGGCAATGTGACCAGGGCCGTGACCCCGCCGCCCGGCGTGTGCGCCAGGCTCACGCGGAGCCCGAGACGAAGGGCCAGCCGACCCACGACGTGGAAGCCCAGCGTCGAGCGGCGGGGATCGACGTCAGGTGGCTCGGCGAGCAGCTCGTTGGCAGCCTGCATGTGCTCGTCGGACAGGCCGATGCCGGTGTCCTCGATGCTGAGCAGGAACGTCCGCCCTTCCCCCGGCACGAGGTGGGTCCGCACGCGCACCCCCGAGGTCGGTGGCGAGAACATGGTGGCGTTCTCGATCAGCTCTGCCAGCAGATGGGAGAGGTCGGCAACCACCCGGCCCGACACCTCGAGGTAGTCACTGACCAGCACCTCGACCCGCGGATAGTCCTCGACCTCGGCGGCGGCGGCGCGGACGACCTCGGACAGCGGTACCGGCCGCCCCCACAGGCGCGGCGGCTCGTCGCCCGACAGCACCAGCAGTGACTCGGCGTTGCGCCGGATGCGGGTGGCAAGGTGGTCGAGCTGGAACAGGTCGGACAGTGCCTCGGGTTTGTTCTCCTGCTGTTCGAGCTCGGAGATGAGCGCCAGTTGCCGGTCGAGCAGCGATTGGTTGCGCCGGGCGAGGTTGACGAAGAGGTCCGAGATCGACTGACGCTGAGCCACCTGGGCCTGGACCGCCGCCAGCTCCGACGCGGCCAGCTCGGACGCCAGCCGGTTGCTGCGGTGCTGCTCGAGTTCGGTGTTCTTCCAGAAGATGATGACGCCGATGCATGCCGCCAGCACGGACACGCCGTGGATCGCGGCCCAGCTCCACGGGCGGTTCTGAGCCGCGCTGTGGTTGAACATGAGGTCGGCCGCGATTGTGCTGCCGATCCCGTGCGACAGCACGGTGAAGATCACGTTCCACAAGAACGGCACCCAGTCCTGGTAGAGGGCGATGAGGCCGATGAGGATGAAGAAGTGGAAGTGGGCCTCGATCGTGCCGCCCGACAGGTGGACCAGCACGGATGAGCAGAACACGAGTCCGGCAGTGACGAAGAACGCCGCCAGCCGGCGATTGCGCGCCAAGCGGGCGAAGGCGAGGCAGGCGGTGGGTATCGCGATCTCGAGCGCGGAATGGCGCACGCCATAGCCCTGCCAGACGCCGAATGCGAACAACGCCGGCAGGTGCAACCCCAGGACCCAGCACATCAGCAGGTGACGCCGGCGGAACGACTCGTCGTCGAGCGTGTTGCCCCGGGGGAGATAGTCGAGCACCGTGCGAACCGCCCGGCGCAGTGGGCCCCGCCGGCGTCCCTTGTCGGTCAGCGACGACCTGAGATGCATGGGCGTGCCACCGGCGTCGCGGCCGTCATCGCGAGCGTCGGTGTGGGTGGTACCAGAGGCACGGGAGCCATTGGTGTGACCGCTCCGTCGTGCTGGACCAGCCGGATCGCCCCAGACCCGATCCTCCATAGGGTCCCAATTCTTAACACAACAGGTGGGCGGATCCTCCATCGGTAAGCACGTTCCGCGGTCCCCGCGGCGTTCGAGCTGGGCATTCGCGTCTCCGTTTCCGTGGACGTGGCGGCGTTGCTACCCATCGTGGTGATGGCAGTACGATGTCGCGAGGGCTGCGGACGCGGGAATTGGCACTGGGTGGAGTCGTAGTGTCGGCCCATGGGCCATGGCGCGCTCGAGGTGACCGACAAGCTCTGGACCGGCGAGATCTCGGTGGAGCAGGTGCACCCCGTGGCCGTGAACGGTGACCTCGACGAGGTCGCTCCCGGCGTCGCCTTCATCACGGCGTTCGGCAACGTGACGGGTGTCGTCTCCGACGGGGCGCTGGTGCTGGTGGACACGGGGAGCCAGTTCCTGGCGCGGGCCAACTTCGACAAGATGCGGGCCTGGACGGACCTGCCGCTGGCGGCCGCGCTGTACACACACGGGCACATCGATCACGTCTTCGGCCTCGGGCCCTACGAGGACGAGGCCGACGCAGCCGGTCGTCCGGGACCGCGCGTCGTGGCCCACGAGTTGGTCTCGGCCAGGTTCGACCGATACCGCCTCACCGCCGGCTACAACGCAGTGATCAACGCGCGGCAGTTCAAGATCCCGGGCCTGCAGTGGCCCACGGAGTACCGCTACCCCGACGAGACCTACGTCCAGAGGCACGACGTCGAGGTGGGGGGCGAGCGCTTCGAGCTGCACCATGGCCGGGGCGAGACCGATGACCACACGTGGATCTGGATGCCCGAGCGGCGCGCGGTCTGCACCGGCGACCTGTTCATCTGGGCCTCGCCCAACTGCGGGAATCCTCAGAAGGTGCAGCGCTACCCGCGGGACTGGGCGATCGCGCTGCGAGAGATGGTGGCGCTCGAGCCGGAGCTGCTGTTGCCCGGCCACGGCTGGCCCATCGCTGGAGCCGAGCGGGTGCGACGGGCGCTCGCCGAGACCGCGGACCTCCTGGACAGCCTGGTCGATCAGGCGCTCGAGCTGATGAACGCCGGCGCCCGGCTCGACGACATCGTGCACACGGTGCGGGCACCGGCCGACCTCCTCGACCGCCCCTACCTCCGGCCCGTCTACGACGAGCCGGAGTTCGTGGTGCGGACGGTGTGGCGCCTGTACGGCGGCTGGTACGACGGCAACCCGGCACACCTGAAGCCGGCCCCGGAGGGCGAGCTGGCGCGGGAGCTGGCGGTCCTCGCGGGCGGGGCAGCGCGGTTGGCCGACCGTGCGGCCGAGTTGGCGGCGGCCGGGGAACTGCGCCTGGCGGGCCACCTGGCGGAGCTGGCCGCGCAGGCGGCGCCCGACGACGCGGGCATCCACCGG
This sequence comes from Actinomycetota bacterium, assembly GCA_046744485.1. Lineage (GTDB taxonomy): Bacteria > Actinomycetota > Acidimicrobiia > Acidimicrobiales > VFJN01 > DASQUK01. Next base: position 64,537 of record JBKPHE010000111.1, read on the forward strand.
GTGCGGGCCGAAGTGTTCAGCGCCCGGTCGGCGGCGGAGCTGTCGACGATGTCGAAGGGCGTGTTCTCCTGGGCCGCCGACGAGTCCCAGGCCCGCCTCGCAGAGATGGGCGACTGATCCGGCTCCGCCCGGCGCGGTCAGTGGGTCGTCCTCGGTGGCGCGCCGTCGAGTGCGTTAAGAACTACGTGTGCTCACGTTGCTCTGGGCCGGCGGCGTGATCCTCGTCGTCAGCGGCCTCGTCGTTCTCGCGGCGGCGAGCCACGGCCTCGACGAGCGCATGCCGACGCAGGTGCTTCCCCGACGGTTCGCGATCTATCCGCTGGTCGCCGGCGCCATCCTCATGATCCTCGCCGGAATCATGCGCCTCTTCCCGTAGAGACCCCGGGTTCGAGGTCCCGGGCGGGCCACGCCTACGGTCGTCAGGACTCGCTCTGCCGCCACGGCTGGGACGGCCCCTCGGGCGGCCGCGCTGGTTGCTCGGGCAGCTCGGGCAGCTCGGCAGGCGCGACGGCCTCCGGCTCCGGTGGGATCTCCGGGAGGTCGAAAGCGGCCAACCGGCCGACGTCAACGTCGCGGCGGCGGGCCACCACCCGGTAACTGAAGGGGACCTCGCCGTCGCCGCCACGCTGCTCCCGAACCTCGAATCCGGTCTCGCTGCGGTCGGCGACGTACAGGCCCGCGGTCTCGCCCTCGGCGGTGAGGAACACGTGGAAGTCGTCGGTCCGCACCAGCGCCGCGAAGTCCGGGTCCAGCCGTACCTCGGCGCGGCCGCCGGTCAGCCGGGCGCGACCGAAGTCCTCGAACCAGCTCTCGGGGCTCTCCACGCAGTAGGTGAGCCGGTGGGTGCCGTCGGGGCGGGCCACCGCGGCAGCCTTGATGCCGCCGACCGCGATGAAGTTGCCGACCACCACGACATCGCCGAGGAACGCGCCGGCGATCCCCGTGGTGCTGGACGCAAGCAGGCCGAAGCCGGCGGACGTGCTGCCCCGGACGCCGATCTGACCGATGCCGCCGGACGTGGCGACGCCGTGCACCCCGGCCCCGCTGGACGAAAGGGTCGTCCCGACCACACCGCGAGCCCCGGACGAGGTGCCCACCACCGCGTCGTTACTCCCCGAGTCGGCCCGGACGCCCACCCCGGATCCCAACCCAGTGGCGGCGACCCCCACCCGACCGCCGGTTCCCCGGACGCCCACCGCTTCAGCGGACCAGCCCGACACCCCGATGCCGCCGTTGGCGACCCCGAACACCCCCGTCCCGGAGTGCCCAGCCCAGCCCCACACCCCGCGGCCCTGGTTGGAAGTGCCTACGACCCCCGCCCCCGTTTCCGACTCACCCCGCGTGCCGATGAAGTCGTTGCTCCGGCCGGAGACGCCGGTGCCGCTACCGGAACCGCCCGCGACACCTACCCCGCTTTCCGACTGGCCGACCACGCCGGCGCCGGTGACCGAGTCGCCCGTGACACCGGCCATCCCTGCCATGCCATACACAGCCAACCCAGTGTCGTTTTCCACCCAGAAGGACGCGGAATTCGTTCGGTCGCAGTTGATTGTGGTCATCCCCACAGAGTCGTTCGAGGCTCCGAGGACGATGGGGTCGCCGTCCGCCATGACAAGGTCTCCTCCCGATCGGTGACACCCGGACTCCCGCGCACAGGAGCCGAGCGGCCCGACGGACGCTACCCACCGAAACACCGCTGATCCGGGGATGCTGGAGGCCGTCGCCGGAGGAGCTGCGGTGGGCCTACCAGGGCAACGCCACCGACATCGCCCGCGGGTGGCTCATCGAGCAGACCCACGTGCTCTTGACGCTTGCCTCGGCTGGGACCGCACCGGGCGTGTCAGTAGCCGACTCCACCCCCACCGCCGCCACCGCCCACTGCGAAGACCAGAATCACCACGGCAGCGGCGATGGCTGCAACAGCGATCCAGAAGATGGGAGCACGAAGAACACGTTGCACGATCGGCATCCTTCCCTTGGGCTACGTGCCCAATCGAAGCGGGATGAACCTTCACACTGAGTTACCTGCGCTAGCTGCCGACGAGATCTCTTGACGACCCGTCACGGTCACGACCTAGCCCGGCACCCACTGCGCACCGGTCCGAAGTTCTGAGGCGTGGCGCAGATGCTCCACGAGCTCACTCAGTGAGCAACGCGCGTTGAGCCCGCTGGTCGAGGGCATGACGTACACGGGCACTCCAGCCAGACCGTCGGGTTGGGGGCCCGGCCGCGCCTTCCGGTCGACGGCGACCCGCCATCCCGCCAGCCCCACGAAGCAGACGGCGCCCGGTCGGAGCCAGCGCACCAACCGTTCGACGCGGGCCAGCCCGGTGCGGTACTCCGCGGCGGTGAGCTCGTCGGCGGCAACCGTGGCCCGCTTGACGAGGTCGGTCATGCCGATGCCGTGGTGGAGCAGGGCGTGGTCGGCATCGCGGTCGACCGACACGAGCCCGGCCGCCAGCGCCGCCGGCCAGAACCGGTTTCCGGGCCGGGCAAAGGCCACGCCGGCGTCGGCGGCGTAGAGGCTCGGGTTGAGCCCGCAGATCAACAGGCGCATGCCGGGCGCCACGGTGTCGGGGAGCGTCCTGGCCCGCCGCGCCAGGGCCACCACCCGGCCGTGGTCCGACGCCCGGCCGCCGGCCGCCGGGCCACGTTCGTCGGGCTCGAAGCCGGCGCCGACGAGAAGATCGTGCAGCGGGTCGTCCGGTCCGGGCCGATCGAGTGTGTCACCGGCACAGACCGCGACCTGCAACACGCCCCCGACGGGGAGGGCCCGGTGCAGTTCGGCGAGCGCCAGGGGCAGCCGCTCGGGGGCGACATCCCGGAGGCACCGTTCGGTGTGCTCGTCGGCGGGGTCAACGGTCGTTGGGTCCACTGGCGTGCGACCGTATGCGGAGCGGTGGCGGCCCGGACCAGCCGGCTGGTGACCGACTCAGTGGCGGCCCCGGGGCTTGCCGGCGTCGGGCTTGGCGTAGTCACACACGCCGTTGGGGAAGATCTGCTCGAGCCGCGCCTTCTCGGCTGCGCCCGGCCGCCAGTCGCCGTAGAGGCCCTTGCTGATCGCCCGGTCCACCGACTGGAGCTGGCACTTCCACACGCCGCCCTCCAACGGTCCACCGGCTTGCCGGCGCGACGTGGAGTAGATCGGGAAGCGCTGCGTGCAGGCGCCGTCCGGTCGATCGTCGAGAACGCCGTCCCAGACCCCGCGGCCCGAGGCGATGAGGTTGCCGTTGGTGTCGAAGCAGGAGTCGACCGCTCGCTCCGGCTTGTTGCGGGCCACGCTGCGCTCGGGATGGGCGGCGATGTTGGCCATCCACTCGTCGATCACCGCGAACGCCATCGGCGTCTGGTCGAATGCCCGGGCGGGCCGGGCGTCGGTGAACCAGATGACCTGGTTCGACGCATCGCCGTCGGCGTTGAGCATGCGCTGGCGGGAGGCGAATGACTGGTGCGAGTGGTGCATGTCCAGCTCGTCCTCCAGGTAGTGCCGCCAGTCGATGATCGGTATGTCGATGTCGCCCTGGAATTCCATGCCCGACGTGTACGCGGCCCGCATGGCGTCGGGGTCACCCTCGCGCCGCGCCGCCGGCGTGGCGCGGCCGTCGGGGCTGAGGTTCAGGTTGCGGGAGCTCCAGGGGTCGAAGTTCGCAGGCGAGAAGGCGCCCTGGAACGGGAAGCCCTCGGGCACCATGTCCGCGGTGTTCTTCCAGCTCCCGACCTGCGCGTTCAGGTCGAGGAAGTCGGCGGGCGCGATGACGCCGTCGACCAGCGCCCGGAGCCCGTACTGCACGCCGACGTTGTCCCACGGAACCCGTGCGAATCCGTCGTCGCCCCGCCCGTAGATGTTCACGGTGTCGCCCCAGTGGGTCCACTCGACCCCGGCGGTGCCCTGCGCAAGCTTGTCTATGTCGCTGACGTTGGTGAACGTCGGGTTGAGGGTCAACGGGGTGAGCCCGAACCAGCTGGCCCGGCACTCGGTGAGCGCGGGCGCCGGCGAGGCGGGATCGCGGTCCATGACCTGGTAGCCGAGGAGCCCATACAACCCGTACAGGCCGTTCCACTGGTCGATCTCGCCCTGCGAGAGGTTCTTCGGCGAGTTGGAGGCGTTGAGCCCCATGACCGCCTGGCGCACCTCCGGATCCTTCCAGCGGGGATTGGCGCGCCCGCTGACGTCGAAGTAGTGCTCCAGCAGCTCGCAGTCGCCGACGTGGATCGTCTGGGTGACCATGTCGGAGTACGAGTACTGGGGGATGGCGGCATCGATCAGCCCCGGATGGTTCTGGGCGTAGACGTACTGCTGGATGGCGCCGCCCGAGCCGCCCACGGCCAC
>JBKPHE010000222.1:0-13254 GCA_046744485.1 Actinomycetota bacterium
CGATTCGAGCGTGCGGGGACGGAAGGTCTCGCACAGCACGTCGGCGTGGGCGGCGTCGCGGCGGAGGCGGTCCTGCCCGCGCGGCGTGCGCAAGTCGATGGTGACGCTCTTGCGGCCCCGGCCCTCGACCGCCCAGAACACCGAGTAGCGCTCGCCGTCGGTGTCGGCGAACGGGCCGATCTCGCGCATGAAGTCGCCCCGACCGGGTTGCTCGATCTTGACGACCTCGGCGCCCTGCTCGCCCAGGAGCCCGGCGCAGAAGGGGGCGGCGATGCGGGTGCCGAGGTCGAGGACGCGGAGTCCCGCGAGTGGGCCCGTCGCCTCGTTCACTGTGGCTCGCCGGCCTGCTCGCGCTTCACATGGTCCATGCCGCCGCCCGTGCGTTTGCGCAGCAGCCCCAGCGCCGTCTCGGTGTTGGACACGAACTGGTGGACCATGAAGTGGTGCCGCCACGAGTCACGCTGTCCCATGCGGTCGACCATGGCGTTGATCGATCCCTTTACCGCCTGGGCCGTGACCGGCGGCACCAACGCCACCTCGTCGGCCATCGCCCGAGCCGCCATCGCCAGCTCGTCACGCGGCACCACCCGGTTGACCAGGCCGTAGTGCTCGGCCTCGTCGGCCGTGAGCGTGCGGGCGCACAGCAGGAACTCCTTGGCCTTGCGGGGGCCCATCTCCCAGGGCTCGACCAGGAGCTCCACGGCGGCACCGGACATGCGCAGCACGGGCTTGGAGAAGCGGGCGTCGTCGGCGGCGACGATGAGGTCGCACATGCACGCCAGCATCAGCCCCGCGGCCGAGCAGGCGCCCTGCACGGCGGCGATGGTCGGCTTGCGGAAGTCACGGAGGCGTACGCAGCGGTCGAAGTACATGACCTGCTCGTGGCGCAGCTTGCCCTCGGCGGTGGACCGCATGGCCGCCCACGGGTCGGAACCGTCCATGAGCTCCTTGAGGTCGTGTCCGGAGCAGAAGTGCTTGCCCTCGGCGGCCAGCACCACAACTCGCACGGCATCGTCGGCGTCGGCGCGGTCGAGGGCCCCGTCGAGCTCGTCGATGGTGGCGGAGTCGAGGGCGTTGGCGACCTCCGGCCGGCGCAGCGTGATCGTCGCTGCCGACCCGGCGACGTCGTAGGAGATGCGGGACTCGCTCACGCTGGGCTTCCCTCCCGCGGCAGGCCCAGGACCCGCTCGCCGATGATGGTGCGCTGGATCTCGTTGGTGCCGGCGAAGGTCGACGCCGCCTGGTAGTAGAGCCACGAGCGCTGCCACTCGCCGTCACCGGGGTTGTCGGACGCGCCGGCGCCCAGGGGAGCCGCGGGGCCGAGCACGTCGAGCGCCAGGCGGTGGAGCCGCTGGCTCATCTCCGACCAGTAGAGCTTGAGCGCCGAACCCTCCGGCCCGATGGGTCGACCCGACTCGAGACGGGACAGCGAGCGCCAGTTGTGGAGCTGGAACAGCTTGACCTCCACGAACGCCTGCGCCAGCCGCTGCGCGGCGTGGGCATCGTCGAACGCCCCCCGCTCGGCCGCCAGCCGCAGCAGCTCGTCCAGGTGCTGGCTGTGGATCACGAGCTGGCGAGGGTTCGTCCCCCGCTCGTGGGCGAGCGTCGAGGCCGAAACGCGCCAGCCGTCGTCGACCTCGCCGATCACGCAGTCGTCGGGCACGAACACCTCGGTGAGGAAGACCTCGTTGAAGTCGAACTCGCCGGTGATCTGGCGCAGTGGCCGCACCTCGACGCCGGGGGTGGCCATGTCGACGGCGAAGGCGCTGATGCCGGCCTGCTTGCGGACGTCCGGGTTGGTGCGGGCCAGGCAGAGCCCCCAGTCGGCGAATTGGGCGAAGGAGGTCCACACCTTCTGGCCGTCGAGCACCCAGCCGTCTGCGGCATCGGAGCGCCGGGCCCGCGTCGCCAGCGACGCCAGGTCGCTGCCGGCGCCGGGCTCGCTGAACAGCTGGCAGAACAGGATGTCGGCCCGCAGGATCCCCGGCAGCCAGCGCCGGCGCTGGTCCTCGGTGCCGTGCGTCAGGAGGGTGGGCCCCACCAGGTTGACCCCGATGCGGCCGACCAACTCGGGGGCGCGGGCCCGCGCCAGCTCCTCCTGGACGACGTAGTGGGCGAGTGGGCCGGCACCGCGCCCGCCGTACGCCTCGGGCCAGGTCACGCCGACCCAGCGTGCGTCGGCGAGCCTGCGCTGCCAGCTCCGGCCGAACGCCACCTCGTCGTCGAGCGAGGCGTGCCGCGGCGGCAGGCCGACGCCGTACTCCCACGGGAGGTTGGCCTGGAGCCACGAGCGGCATTCGGCGCGCAGGCGCTGGTGCTCGGCGGTGGGGGTCAGGTCCATTGCTCCCGCTCTTGGCCTTCGGCCGGGCCGCCCGGGCTGTCGACGTGCTGGCTCCCGCTCCCACGGCCGCTCGGGCCGGGCTCGCTCACTCGCCCGCCGGGACGCTCGCTCACAGGGGGCATCGTAGGTGCGCCGCGCATCCGGGGGTGACGTGACCGTCAGTTACGCTCGCCTCCCGTGGACTTCGAGCTGTCCCCGGACCAGCGGGCGCTGCGGGAAGCCGCCGCCGACCTCCTGGCGGGACGCTCACCGATGCCGGTGGTGCGCGCCGCCGTCGACCGGGGTGGGGAGCCCGACCCGGCGCTGTGGGGGGCCATGGTGGACCAGGGCTGGTGCGGCCTGGCAGTGCCCGAGAAGCTGGGCGGCGTCGGGCTGGGCTGGGTCGAGGCCGCCATCGTGCTCGAGCAGGTGGGCGCGCATGTGGCGCCGGCACCGGTGCTCGGCCAGATGGTGGCCCTCGACGCGCTGGCCGACACCGCCTGGGGCCCGCCTCTGATCGCCGGCGAGGCGGTCGCCGCCTGCGCCGCGCGCCTCGACGAACCGTGCGTCTACGCACCGGTGGCCGACCTGGTCTTGGTCCCCGAGGACGATCGGCTGATGGCGGTCGAGCTGCGGGAACGACGTCCGGCCGCCGAGCCCGCGATGGATGTCACCCGCCAGCTCGGTTGGCTCCGTTCGGCGGCGCTCACCGAGGCCCCACGCCTGGAGGTGGGTGGCGCGGCGGAGGTCGCCCGCCACCTGGACGTCGCCGCGGTCGCCCACGCCGCCGAGCTGCTGGGTGTGGCCCAGCGGGCGCTCGACCTGGCGGTGGCCTACGCGAAGGACCGCGTCCAGTTCGCGCGGCCCATCGGCAGCTTCCAGGCGGTCAAGCACCGTTGCGCCGACATGTTGGTCGACGTCGAAGGGATGCGGTCGGCCGTCTACTGGGCCGCCTGGACCCTGGGCAACGTCGACGCCGCCGACGACGAGCGGGCGATCGCTGCGTCGACGGCCAAGGCGTGGTGCAGCGACGCCGCCTCCCGGGTACTGGCGTCGGCCCTCCAGGTGCACGGGGGCATCGGCTTCACCTGGGAGCATGACCTCCACCTCTACCTGAAGCGGGCCCAGCTCGACGCGGTCGCCTTCGGCGACGCCACGCACCACCGCGCCCGCCTGGCTCTCCTGCTCCGGGCCCGGATCGAGGGGGGCCGGTCGCTGATCTAGTGCCTCGTCCCTGCTACCGGAAGTCGAACGCCACCTTGATGGCGCCGGTCTCGCCCTGGTGCACGAGGGTGCCGAATGCCTCGCGCCATTCGTCGAGGCGGAAGCGATGCGTGAGCATCCCCGACAGGTCGACGCGGCCGTCGGCCAGCAGGCCGAAGAAGTGCAGGTACGCGTGCTGGCGGCGGCCTTCGAAGGTCTCGTCGCCGAAGGCGTTGGAACCCACGAGGCGCAGCTCCTTGAAGTACCAGGGCGTCCATTCGAACCGCCCGGGCGAGCTCACGCCCAGCTGCACCAGCGTTCCCTGTTCCGCCAGCACCCGCAGCGCCACCTCCGTGGTGGCGGGGGAGCCGACGGTGTCGTAGATCGCGTCGATGTGGCCGGGGTAGGCCACGGGCAGTCCCTCCCACGGGCGCCGGAGCGTCGCCCCCGACCAGGCGGCCAGCGCCTCGACCAGTTCCTCGACCGGCTCGGGCGCGAACACCTCGGCTCCCAGCGCCGCGGCATGCTCGGCCTGGGCGGGCCAGCGGGCAACGGTCGCCACCTCGACCCCCGGATGGAGCTGGCGGAGGATCGCCGTGGCGGTCGATCCCAGGGCCCCGGCCCCGTACACCACGGCCCGGCTCCCGGGACCGGGCGGGTTGCGGGTGATGGCGTGGAACGACACCGACCACGGGTCGGCCAACACCGCGAGCTCGTCGTCGATGCCGTCGGGGACGGGGACGGCCATCGACTGGTGCGCAGGCAGCCGCTCGGCGAAGCCTCCGGTGGCCTCGACGGCGTTGCCGGTGTGGATGCCGACGGACAGCCGGCCCTCGTGGAAGTTGGCACAGATCTGGTAGTCGCCGCGGGCGCAGGCCGGGCACAGCGGTGTGATGCCGCGGGCCCGGCAGCCCAGGTTGGGGTAGAGCACGATCCGCTGCCCGGGCTCGACGCCCCGGACGGCCGGCCCCGCCTCGTCCACGGTGGCGACCACCTCGTGGCCCAGCACCTGGGGGAACGAGATGAAGGCGGTCATCATGTTGTCGGTGCCGTCCTCGAAGTCCATGAGCACCTGCTTGGCGTCGGACCCGCAGATGCCGGTCACCCGGGTGCGCAGCACCAGCCAGTCGTCACCCAGCAGCCGCGGCTCCGGCAACTCGACCAGGGCCATGGGTGTCGATGCCAGGTTGCGCAGCAGCCGGGGCGCGTCGTCGGGCAGCACCTCGGGCCACGGCTCGGGATCGGCCAGGAACTGGAGCGCTCTCACCGTGCCTGCTCCAGGCTGGCGAAGTAGTCGACCGCGCCCCGCATGAAGGCGTCGATGTCCGCGGTCTTGAACTCGGCGACGGACTTGAGGTCAGGCACGTAGCGCTCGAACCCGTCGCTCACCAGCGACTCGCAGACGGCGGCCGCCACCGTTTCGGGCGGTTCGAAGGGGCCGTCGTAGGGGGAGGGGTCGTTGCCGGGCTGGTCCCAGATCTCGGTGGCTATCGCCCCGGGAACGATGAGGCGGACCTCGACCCCGGTGGCCCAGAGGTCGACGGCCATCACCTCGGACCAGCCGTGCAGCGCGTACTTCGATGCCGCGTAGGCGGCCTCGCGCGGCGAGCCGACCCGGCCGGCCAGGCTGCCCACGTTGACGATCACGCCCTGGTCGCGCTCCAGCATGCGGGGCAGGACGGCCAGGCTCAGCGCCACGGGGGACAGGAAGTTGGTGCGCATCACATCCTCGACGACGTCCATCGACAGGCGCTGCACGGGCCGCCGCATGGGTCGGGCGGCGTTGTTGACCACGGCGTCGAGGTGGCCGAAGGCATCCCAGGCCTCGACTCCCAGCCGCGCCGCGGCGTCGGGGTCGGACAGGTCGGCGGTCCACATCCGATGGCCGGCATCATCGCCACGGCCGTCACCGGCCGAGGCGTTCCGGCAGGCCTCGAGCACGCCGGACAGCCGGTCGGTCCGCCGGGCGGCGATCCCCACGGCGGCGCCCCGCCCCGCCAACATCGGCGCCAACGCCGCCCCTATGCCCGACGACGCCCCGGTGACGAGTACCTTCGTCCCCTCCAGCGTCGGCAGTGCGCTCATGACAACCGTCCTCCCGTCGTTCGCGGCGAGCGTATCTGACGCGTGTGTCACGCCTCTCGGGGGCGGGGAGGCCGCTCAGCCTTCCGCGGCGCACGCCTCCGCGAGCTCCTCGTAGGAGTCCGCCAGCGGCCCCAGGCCCACGTCCGCCCGGTCGGCATCGACGGTCGCAGGGTCGGCGAGCGGGGTCGCGGGTTCTGGCCGGCCACCCTGGCGGCGCACGTGCGTGCCGTAGCCCGGCGGCTCGCCCCGGTTCGGCGCACGATACATTCCGACTGACGCCAGTGTCAGTCTTGGGGGTGGGAATGGCCAGCGAGGTGACCGTCGGCATCGACATCGGGACCACCTCCGTGAAGGCGGTGGCCGCCGACGGCGATGGCCGGGTGCTGGCACGCAGTCGTGTGACCCGCCCGCTGTTCGCCCGACACGCGGGCGAGCTGGCCCACGACGCCCGGTCGTCCTGGCGCGACGGCGTCAGCGACGCGCTGGGCCAGGTGCTCGCCGGGCGGGACGCGGACGGCGCGCCGCTCGACGTGCGCGGGGTGAACGTGGCCGCCATGGTTCCGTCGCTGTGCGCGGTCGACGATGACGGGGTCCCCGTCTCGGATGGCCTGCTGTACGGCGACGCCCGGGGTGCGGGGGGCGACCCCGCGGCCGATCCGGCGAGCTCGGGTGAGCTGGTGCGGTTCCTCGAGTGGCTGGCCCGAGAGCATCCCGACGCCGCCGGCTACTGGCCGGCCCAGGCGGTGGCCAACCGGGCGCTGAGCGGCACGGCCGCCATCGAGACGACCGTGGCCATGACCGCCCTGCCGCTGTTCGACTTCCAGGGGTGGGACGCGTCGGTGGCCGCGAAGGCGGGACTCGACGACATCGCCAGGCTCCCGAGGATCGTCGTGGGAACCGAGCCCGTCGGTCGGGTGGACGGCGCCGGTGGCGCGCCGCTTGGCGGTGGCACCATCGACGCGCTCGCTGAGCAGTTCGTCGCGGGCGCCGACAACGACGGGGACGTGCTGGTGATCCTCGGCTCCACGCTGATCGTGTGGGCGGTGATCCCCGAATGGCGCGAGGCGCCCGGCGTGTGGACGGTCCCCCACACGGCGCCCGGCAAGAGCCTGATCGGTGGTCCGTCCAATGCCGGCGGCCTGTTCGTCGGCTGGGCCGACCGGATGCTGGCCTCCCGCTCGTCCGACGCACCCGTCGACCCCCAGCGGGTCCCGGTCTGGCAGCCCTACCTGCGGGGCGAGCGCGTGCCGCTGCACGACCCTGGCCGGCGGGCGTCGCTCCACGACCTCGACATCGGGCTCGACGCCGCCGCGGTGCGCCGGGCGGCCTACGAGGCGTCGGCCTTCGCCGCCCGCCACATGCTCGACCTCGCCGGCGTCGCCCGCACCGCCGGGCGGATCGTCGCCACGGGTGGCGGCGTCCGTGACGCCGCGTGGGTGCAAGCCCTGGCCGACGGCACCGGGCTGCCGGTCGACCCGGTGGCCGTGCCCGAGGGCGCGGCGCTGGGCGCGGCCTACCTGGCCCGCGTGACCGCCGGGCTGGAGGAGTCCTCCGCCGACGCCGGCCGCTGGGCCCGTCACGGGCGCCGGGTCGAGCCCGACCCGCGTTGGGTGGCGGCAGTCGGCGAGCGCTATGCCCGCTACCGCGAGCTGGCGACATGAGCGAGCGTCCCGGAGAGCCCGGCCCGCTGCGAAGCAGCAAGAGGGGAAAGCAATGAGCGCCTCCGGTCGCAGGCGCATCGTCGTCGACCGCGAGCGCTGCATCGGCTCGGGCAACTGCTGCTTCTACGCGCCCAACACCTTCGATCTCGACGACGAGTTGAAGTCGGTGGTCATCGACCCTGGGGGCGACGCCCTCGGGGACGTGCGCGTCGCGGCAGAGGGCTGCCCCGTCAACGCCATCAGCATCCACGACGACGCCGGGAGCCGGCAGGAGGCAGAGTAGGTGGGCTTGGCCGTCTCCGACGACCACACCGAACTGGCGGCGACCGTGCGTCGCTGGGCCGAGGCCCGCGGCCTGCTGGCCGAGGCACGGGCGACGCTCGAGGCGCCCACACGAGCGGCCGCTGAGGAGGGGCACGAGGGCGAGGCGCTGCCGCCGTGGTGGGTCGAGGTTGCCGAGATGGGCTGGCTCGGCCTGGCGGTGGGCGTCGAGCACGGCGGCCAGGGCTATGGCTTGGCCGAGCTGGCCGTGGTCCTCGAGGAGCTCGGCCGCTGGTGCGCGCCGGGCCCGCTGTTGCCGACGGCGATCGCGGCGGTGGCCATCGACCGCTGGGCCGGCGACCCCGGGCTGGCCCACCCGTTGGTGGACGGGACCATGGTGGGGGGCCTCGCCCTTGTCGGCGACCTGGTGGTCGACGATGCCGGGCGGGTATCGGGGCGCGCCCGCGGCGTCTGGGGCGGCTCGCTCGCCGACCGGTTCCTGGTGCCGGTGGCCCGGCCGGACGCCCAGGCGTGGTGCGTGGTCGACCGCGCCGATGCCGAGGTCAAGGCACTGGCCAGCTTCGACGCCACGCGCGGGCTGGCGGAGGTCAGGCTCGACGGGGTCGACGTCGGTCCCGACCGCTGGCTGTCGATCACCGGCCGGGATGCCGCCGATCCCGAGGGCGTGCTCCGGCTGGCCGAGCTGCTCGCGGGTGCCGAGGCGCTCGGCGTGGCGGACTGGTGCGTGCGCACCGCAGCCGACCATGCCGCCGTGCGGGTGCAGTTCGGCCGGCCCATCGGCCAGTTCCAGGCCGTGAAGCACCGCTGCGCCGACATGCTCCTGACCCTGGAGGTGGCCCGGGCCGCCGTCTGGGATGCCGCCCGTTGCTTCGACGCCCCCGCCGAAGAGGGCGCGACCGTGGCGCAGTCGGCCGCGGCCGCGCTCGCGCCGGAGGCGGGCTTTCGAGCCGCCCAGGACTGCATCCAGGTCCTCGGGGGCATCGGCTACACGTGGGAGCACGATGCCCACCTCTTCCTCAAGCGGGCCGGCGCCATCCGCCACCTGCTGCCGGCGCCCGAGGTGGCCCGCCGCCGCATGGCCGAGGCGGTGGCCGCAGGCGAGCGCCGGTCGCTGACCGTCGAGCTGCCGCCCGAGGCCGCGCCGCTGCGGGCCGAGGTACGGGAGTTCGTGGAGGACCTGCGGACTCATGACCGCTCCGAGTGGCGCCGCCGGCTGGCCGATGCCGGCTACCTGGCGCCCCATTGGCCCCGGCCCTGGGGCCGGGACGCGTCGCCCGTCGAGCAGCTGGTGATCGACCAGGAGCTGCGCGCGGCTCGGATCCGGCGGGCGCACCTGGCGATCGGCGGCTGGGTCCTGCCCACGCTCGTGGCCCACGGCAGCCCGGAGCAGCAGGGACGCTTCATCGCCCCGTCGCTGCGCGGCGAGATCAGGTGGTGCCAGATGTTCTCGGAGCCGGGCGCCGGCAGCGACCTGGCCTCCCTGTCCACGCGGGCCGAGCGCGTCGACGGTGGCTGGTCGATCACCGGTCAAAAGGTGTGGACGTCGATGGCTCGGGAGGCCGACTGGGCCATCTGCCTGGCTCGCACCGGTGCCGGGGTCACGAAGCACCAGGGGATCGGATGCTTCCTGGTGGACATGACCGCGCCGGGAATCGACATCCGTCCGCTGCGGGAGCTGACGGGCTCGGCGATGTTCAACGAGATCTTCCTCACCGGCGTGTTCGTGCCCGACGAATGCGTCGTGGGATCGCCGACCGAGGGCTGGGCGTATGCCCGGACGACGCTGGCCAACGAGCGGGTCTCCATGGCGGAGGCATCGTCATTCGGTCCGGGTATCAGTGCCCTGTTCGAGCTGGCCGAATCCGAGGGCCTGCTCGCCGACCCGTTGGTCCTCGACCGGCTGGGAGGGCTGGTCGTCGACGCCCACGCCATCTCGGTGCTGGGTCTCCGCACGACGTTGCGGGCGCTCGGCGGTGCGCAGCGGGGGAGCGGGGCCGGCGGCCCGGAGGCCAGCGTGCGCAAGCTGGCGGCGGTGGAGCACGAGCAGGCGGTGCAGGAGGCGGGCCTGGCGCTGCTGGGTCCCGAGGCGGCGCTGACCGACGGGCCCGGGGGCACCTGGATCGCCGGCTTCCTCGGCAACCGGGCGCTCTCCATCGCGGGCGGCACCAGCGAGATCCAGCGCAACGTGATGGCCGAACGCCTCCTCGGTCTGCCCAAGGATCCGTGACGGTGATCAGCGCGTGACGATGGTGACGCTGGCGTTGGCGCCGCGGCCGATCGTGTGTGCGAGGCCGACTCGGGCACCCGCCACTTGACGGTCGCCCGCCCGATCGCGGAGCTGGCGCACCAGCTCGACCACCTGGCCCAACGCCGACGCGCCGAGGGGTTCGCCCTTGGACAGCAATCCGCCCGAGCGGTTGATGGCCGGCCCCGGCGGCTCGTCCGCCTCGCTCTCGGCCCGGAGCAGCTTGCGTTGGTCACCGGGACCGCACAGGCCGAGCTCGTACCAGGACAGCAGCTCGCGGCCGGCGTCGGTGTCCTGGCACTCGACGACGTCGAGATCCTCGGGGCCGACACCGGCCTCCTCGTAGGCGTCGGTGGCGGCCAGCGTGGTGGGCGGCGTGATGCCGTCGTCGTCGGCCAAGCCCGACAGGGGCGTGGATTCGTCCAGCACGCTGCCCGGCAGGTGGCTCCGCAGCGCGGCCGCCGCCAGCCGCACGCCCCCGTCGCCCCGTCGCAGCACGACCGCCGCCGCGCCCTCGTTGGGCGAGCACAGCATCCACAGCCGCAGGGGGTCGCACACCATCCGCGAGGCCAACACCTCGTCGGCGGTGACCTCGGCCCGGAACATGGCGTCGGGATTGTGGGCGCCCCAGCGCCGGTTCTTCACCGCCAACGCCGCCAGGTCGGCAACGGCGAGTCCGTGCTCGCGTAGGAGCCGCTGGGCCCGCAGCGCGAAGTACGCGGGGTTGGCGTTCAGCCCAGCCTCCTCCTGCCACGGTGCGAAGAACGACGAGCGGATGATCCCCTTGGGCATCTTCTCGACGCCCACCACCAGCACCGCCTCGTGCTGGCCGGAGCAGATCGACGCCGCCGCCAGGGCCAGCGCCGCCCCACCCGATGCACACCCGGCCTCGACGTCGACGATCGGTATGCCGGTGAGCGCCAGGGCCCCCAGCACCCGGTGGCCGCTGGCGACACCGCCGTACGCGGTGGCGCAGTAGGCGGCCCCGATACGGCCGCGCGCCTCGGCCGGCGTCCAGCCGGCGTCGGCCAGCGCGGCCTCCACGGCGTGGACGCCGAGCGTGGTGGCGGGCGTGTCGCCGAATCGCCCGAACGGGTGCAGTCCCACGCCGGCGATCTCGACACCGTTCACGGCGTGGCCCCGGGGTCGCCCCGGGTGGATGGGGCGAACGCCCACACGATCCGGCCTCCGGGCAACGTGTCGGTGGTCACGACCATCGGCTGGCCATGGCGCAGCGCCGACGGGTCGGGCTCGGTCAGGCGCCCGACGACCCGCAGGCCGATGCCGGCCAGCTCGACGATGCCGAATCCGTAGGGAACCGGGCCCTCGTAGCCGGGCGGCGCGCTGGTCACGGCAGTCCACGCCCACAGGCTGCCCGTGGGGGGCAGCGACACGACCTCGACGTCGTCGGCGCCGGAGTACGGGCAGCGCCGCGCCGGCGGGAAGTGGTGGCGGCCGCTGGTGGGCGACCAGCCGCCGACCAGCGAGACGTTCCCGCCGGCGTCGCGTGCGAGCCAGGCCCCGGGTTCGTGGCCGCCGTCAGCCACGCCTGATGCGGCCACGCAGGGCCGCGAAGCACAGCCACATGCTGATGGCGCCGACGATGGCGACGGCCAGCAGCGCCTGGCCGAGGTCTGCCCACTTCCAGCCATCGATGACCAGGGAGCGCAGGCCCTCGAGGAGATAGGTGACGGGGTTGATGGAGGCGACCGTGTCCAGCCAGCCGCTCAGCTCCTCCCGGGGCACGTACGACGACGTCAGGAAGAGGAACGGGAAGAACAGCAGGAAGCTGGAGTTCACCGCCGCAGGGTTGCCGGTTTTCAGGGCGATGGCGTAACCGAAGCCGGCGAAGGCCAGGCTCCACAGGCCTGCCAGCACGATGAACGCCACAACCCCCAACGGCCCCGATTCGAACCGCACACCGAGGATGAAGCCCAGGATCAAGATCGGGATGGTGAGCGCGCACGCCACCGCCACGTCGGCACACAGGTGCCCGAGCAGGATGGCGAGACGCCGGATGGGCGTGAGCAGGAGCCGGTCGAAGTACCCGTCCTGGACGTCGAGCACCAGGGCGTACGCGCGCGACACGCCGGTGACGCCGAGCAGGATCGCCGTCGGCATCTGGAACGCGGTGAAGTCGAAGCCGGGGATGTTGTTCTCGGTGAGGTCGGACAGCGTGCCGACGTTCACCACGAAGAAGAACAGGGCGATGAAGATCGGCGGGATCACCGCCTCCACGTCGCGGGGGACCGCCCGCAGGGCCCGCCCGGCGATGGACGCGACGTCGTGCATGAACCCGGCGGGGCGGGCTCGGATGGCGCTCGGCTTGGCCGGCGCGGTGACGGCGGTGTCGATGGCGGTCACGACTTCACCTCCGTGCTGTCGCTCTCGGTCATCTCGGCCAGCTCGGCGTCGATGGCCTCGTCGGACGTCTGAATGTGCGTGCCCGTCAGCTCGAGGAAGACGTCGTCGAGCGTCGGCGTGCGCAAGGTGAGGTCCCGCACCGGGATGCCGCAGTTGTTGAGGGCGACGGCCACCGGGCCGATCACGGCGGTGCCCTCGGCGGCGGTGATCACCATCTCGTTGCCCCGGGCCTCGACACCGGCGACGCCGGCCACGGCCTCGACCATGGGACAGGCACCGGCGGCGTCGCCATCGAGCCGGGCGAAGATCACGTCGTTGCCGATGCGCCGCTTCAGCTCGAACGGGGTGCCCTCGGCGACGAGCTTCCCGCCGTTGATGATGCCGACCCGGTCGGCCAGCTCGTCGGCCTCCTCCAGGTACTGGGTGGTGAGGAAGATGGTCATGTCGAGGTCTTGGTTGAGCCGGCGCACCTCCTCCCACACGCGGGCCCGGCTCACGGGGTCGAGGCCGGTGGTCGGCTCGTCGAGGAACAGCACCTGGGGGTTGTGGACGAGGGCGGCGGCCAGGTCGAGGCGGCGCTTCATGCCGCCGGAGTAGGTGCTGATCGGCCGGCCCAGCGCGTCGCCGATGTCGACCAGCTGGGCCAGGTCGGCGAGGCG
The DNA here is from genome assembly GCA_046744485.1 of Actinomycetota bacterium. Lineage (GTDB taxonomy): Bacteria > Actinomycetota > Acidimicrobiia > Acidimicrobiales > VFJN01 > DASQUK01. The sequence goes on from JBKPHE010000222.1 coordinate 12,820, forward strand.
CTGGTCGATCTCGTCCCTGGACAGTCCGTACAGCCGACCCTGGAGGCGCAGCAGCTCGTCGCCGGTCTGCTTGGGGTCGAGCGCCGCCTCCTGCAGCGCGACACCGATGCTCAACCGCACCTTGCCGGGATCGGTGGCGACGTCGTGACCGGCGACGACCGCCCGGCCCGACGTGGGCGCCAGCAGCGTGCAGAGCACCCGGACGGTGGTGGACTTCCCGGCGCCATTGGGCCCGAGGAAGCCGTAGATCTCGCCTTGCTCGATCTCGAGGTCGACCTCGTCGACCGCCGTGAGGCTGTCGAACTGGCGGACCAGCTTCTCCGTACTGATTGTCGTACGCATGTTCGCCTACGCTACTCCTCGGGAGGGGGTATCCAAGAAACTTCCCAGTTACGACGTAGTGGCGACGCAAAACTTGTCGCACAGGACGATCGC